>DHJA01000112.1:67051-78461 GCA_002404095.1 Planctomycetaceae bacterium UBA4732
GCTCCCTCACGGTCGCGGCTCGTTCGCTTTCCGTCGCGCGCCGCGCCCGTTGGGTGCTGCTGGCGTTTGTGCCGTCCAGCCTCATGCTCAGCGTCACCGCCTACCTGACCACGGACGTGGCGGCCATTCCGCTTCTGTGGATCGCGCCGCTGACGTTGTATCTTCTGAGCTTCGTGCTGACCTTCGCGCGTCGGCCGCTGCTTTCGCAAGCCGTTCTGACGCGCTGGATGCCGTTAGTGATCCTGCCCGTGATCTTAACATTGCTATCGCAGGGATTTGAATTACTGGCCCCTCTGGTTATAGCCATCCATTTATTGGGCCTATTTTGGATCGGTCTTGTGTGTCACGGCGAACTCGCCAAGGACCGTCCGCCTGGCGAACATCTGACGGAGTTCTATTTGTGGCTGTCGTTCGGCGGCGTGTTGGGCGGCGCCTTCAACGCGCTATTGGCGCCGCTATTGTTTTCCACGGTACTGGAATATCCGATTGTGTTGGTGCTGGCGTGCCTATTGCGGCCGGTCCCCACCGCGGCAAATAGCGACAAGCGAGCCATAACGCCGTCAACCGCTCGCCTTCTGGATTGGCTGCTGCCGGTCGGATTGGGCGTCGTAACCGCGCTGCTGGTGCTGGGCGTACAGGCGTTGGGCACGGCGCCGGGGCCGTTGAGCATCGCCCTAATGTTCGCGGCGCCATTGGTGATCTGCTACCTCTTCCTATTCCGGCCGCTACGATTCGGCCTCGGCGTGGCGGCGCTGTTGCTGGCGGGAAGCCTCTATTCGGGCCTATACGGCGGGACCGAATTGCGGATGCGCAGTTTCTTCGCCGTGCATCGCGTCACGGTGGACCCGACGGGCCGCTTCCGCCAGCTCGTCCACGGCGACACGGTTCACGGCCGGCAAAGTCTGCGGCCCGGCGAGGAAGGCGAGCCGCTGACCTACTATTACCGAGGCAGTCCGGTCGGCCAACTGTTCAAGGCTCTCCACTACAACGACCGGGAGCGGCGCGATCCGCGGTTGAAGCGCGTTGGCGTCGTGGGCCTCGGCGCCGGCGCGCTCTGTTGCTACGCCGCGCAAGGCCAGGACTGGACCTTTTACGAAATCGATCCCGCAGTCAAATACATCGCGTGTGATTCGGGCCTGTTCACGTTTTACGGAAATTGTCCAGCCGAAAAGTCGGTCGTGATGGGCGATGCGCGCCTAACACTCCAGCGTTCGGACCAGCGTTTCGGCGTACTGGTCGTGGACGCCTTCAGTTCGGACGCCATCCCCGTCCACCTGCTGACGCGCGAGGCCATGAAGGTCTACTTCGACCACCTGGACGACGACGGCATCCTCGCCTTCAACATTTCCAACCGTTATCTTGATCTGCGAACGGTAGTGGCCGACCTGGCGCGGAACCGCGAGGGGGAGCCGCCGTTGGCCTGCTACTACCAGGAAGACAGTAACCTCAGCGATAGGGATAAACAGGAGGGGAAAACGGCGTCTCAGTGGATGATACTGGCAAGAGACGCCGCGGCGCTGAACGGACTGGCCGGCAATGGTATGTGGAAGGCGGCGCCAGGCCGGGACGGGACGGCGTGGAGCGACGACTTCTCCAATCTAATTGGGGCGGTGAAATGGAGTAATTTGGGTGACTAATAGAGTCTTTTCTTGACCGCCAGAGGAATTGCTATCCTTCGTCTTCGTCGAAGAAGTCGTTTGAGACTTCCTTCAGTTCGTATAACTTCGTCAGCTTCACGCCGACATTGTGTTCGATCATCAGGTCGGCCAGTTTCGGCCCGTCGATCAAAACAACTTTCTTCCCCTCGATTCGATCCACGAAATCGAGTGCGTCTTTGGTAAATTGCGACGTGGTGAGGATCACGCCCTTCTTTGCCCGAATGTAGTCCATGCTCCCGACGAAGCCTTGAATCACCGGCCGACCCACCGAACCGTCCCACCGTTTGGCCTGTATACACACTACATCTAAGCCTAGTTTGTCCTCCTTGATAATCCCGTCGATTCCGCCATCGCCGCTCTTTCCCGTCACGGACGCATCGCCGGTTACGCCGCCGTAACCCATCGCCCGCAACAAGCGGACTACGACCTGCTCGAAGAAACCGGGGGAACAGGTCTTCAACTTGGCCATCAGGTCTTGCGCCGTCGCCTTTTGGAGCGTGTTGAATGAAGCGTCCAGCAACTCCAGCGGGGTCTGGCTGCTTTCAATGACCGTCCCTGCCTCCCCCTCATTGTCCTGGTCTGTCGTGTGTCCGATGAACTTGAGGTAGGTGGAAAACTGCTTGAGGAATTTGCAATTGACCGTCGCCGGCTTCTGGAGGAGAACCTTGCGGCCCGCCTCGGCGATGCTGACCTTCCCACGCACCGGGTTCTCGATCAGCCCAGCGTTCTTTAAGTGAGACTTCGCCCATGCGACCCGATTGCTGAACACCGTTTGTTGGCCGCTCGGCAAGAGCTCCTGGCGTTCTTCGTCCGTCAACTTCAAACGCACGGCCAGCGTTTCGGTCACTTCACGCATTTTGCGTTCCTGCCCATCCTGTAAGGCTTCCAGGATGGGCAGCATAACGGATTGAAAATCAGGTATGGCCACGAGTAATTACCTCATCGTTCGTGGGACAAATAGGCGTCTACTGCTTCCAGGGGATCTTGGCCAACAGCGCGGGCTGCCAGCTGGCGTCACTCCCATTCCTCCAATGTTTTAAGTCTATGATAACGGTGCCAACGCCGCGACCGTCGCCCGCGTCGCCTCCTCGACCCGCTGCTCCCACGCCGGATCGTCGGTCTTGAACGGAAACAGGACGCCGCGCGAGCTGTTGACGACCACTCCCAGGCCGTCCGGCCGGAAGGCCGGCGCCACGTCCGCCGCCGCGCCGCCCTGCGCCCCGTAACCAGGAACAAGAAAGATCACATCCGGCGTCAGCTTACGCAAGGCGGCCAACTCGGCCGGATAGGTCGCGCCCACCACCGCCCCCACATCACCCAGGCCGCAGCGTCCCACGTTCTCGCGCGCCCACGCCGCCACCGCCTCCGCCACGTGACAATAGACCGGCCGGCCGTCGGCCACAAGATCCTGGAACAAGCCGGCGCCGGGGTTGCTCGTCCGCACCAGCACGAATACGCCGGCCTGCGCCCGGCGGGCGCTTTGTAAGAACGGCTCGACGGCGTCACGACCGAGGTAAGGGTTGACCGTGAGAGCGTCGGCCTCCCACACCGGATGGACGCGGCCGGCCATCGACACGCCGCCGAAAGCCGCATCGGCGTAGGCCGCGGCCGTCGAGGCGATGTCGTTGCGCTTGGCGTCGAGGATGGTGAGCAGGCCAAGGCCGCGCGCCTTGCGCAACAGCCGCTGCATGACCGCCATGCCGTCGGGGCCGCACGCCTCAAAGAACGCGCTCTGCGGCTTGACCACCGGCACAAGCGGGGCGACAATCTCCAATACGCGGTCGCAAAACTCCTCGTAAGACGCCGCCATCGCGCTCAAGGAATCGTCGCCGTGGCGGCGCCGTATTTCCATCGGCAACGATTCCCAGCGCGGGTCGAGGCCCACACAGAGAGGGTTGCCCTTGGCGCGGATGACGGCGACCAATCGGTCGGCAAAGTGGTCCATAGAATCAACGCTTCTCCGTAGAATCGTCCTCGGCCGGCTTCTTCAAGTTGACATTCCATTCCAGCCGGTCGCCGCTGCCGCGTACACGACGGACATAATGCGTCGGATGGCCGTCGCCGAGGTCGAAGGCCGCCGTCGCGTAATTGCGACGCACGCCCGTCGCCAAGTCCAATTGCAAACCCTTTTCGATGACCGCGAATTGTCCATCCACCGTCAGGTCCGGGTAGTCCGCGGCCGGCAGCGTTTCGCCGTCGCAAGTCACCACCGTCACTTTGCCGTCGCGCACCTTGACAACCCATTCCGAATCGCTCGACTCGCCGTGTTCCGTTATCTTCTCCTGGAACTGCAAATCGTAGTCGCGTGGGCCGTTGGCCTTCCAGCGTTGGCGGGCCGAGGCCAGTTCCTCCGGTCGCAATTGCAGACTAATATTGTAGATGATTGGCAGTGTAATCGCGGCCGCGCTCATCACGGCGAGGAGGAGGAAGTACCAAACCCAGCGGCGCGAGACGGGCCGAAGAGGACTTGATTGGGGTGGCATGGCGAACCGATTCATGGTGGGCCGCTCGCTCCGCGAGCGGCTTGGCTTGGCAGCGTCCGGTTTCCCCGTGGTAAGATTGCGGTCCAAGCCGCTCGCGGAGCGAGCGGCCTACATTAAGGCACTTTAAGGTGGTCAAATATCCTCTGTATCAGGTTTTCCGGCGTAACGTCCTCGGCCTCCGCCTCATAAGTAACGCTGATGCGATGGCGCAGCACGTCGGGGCCGATTGACTTCACATCTTGCGGCGTGACGTAGCCGCGGCCGTCGAGGAAGGCCTGCGCCTTGGCGGCCCGCGCCAAGAAGATCGTGGCCCGCGGGCTGGCGGCGTATTGAATGAACGCAGCGAGGTCGAGGCCGTACTCCGCCGGCCTTCGCGTGGCGTGGACCACGTCCACGATGTAACGCTTGATCTTGTCGTCCATGTAAATCTGATCGAGGCCGGCGCGCAGGGCGAACAGGTCGTCCGGCCCGAGGACAGGCTCGACGAATATCCCCGGCTCCACGGCGACCATGCGGTCGAGGATGAGTAGCTCCTCGTCCTTGCTGGGATACGTGACTTTGAGTTTAAGCATGAAGCGGTCCACCTGCGCCTCTGGCAACGGGTAGGTGCCTTCCTGCTCGATGGGGTTCTGCGTCGCCAAGACAAGGAACGGCTGTTCCAAGCGATAACTGGCATCGCCGATGGTGACTTGCATTTCCTGCATGGCTTCGAGCAAGGCGCTTTGTACCTTGGCAGGCGCCCGGTTGATCTCGTCGGCCAACACCACTTGCGCAAATATCGGGCCTTTCTTGATGCTGAACTCACCGTTGCGCGGGCTGTAGATCTGCGTGCCGATCACGTCGGCCGGTAGGAGGTCGGGGGTAAACTGGATTCGGCTAAAGCTCAGGCGTAGGCCGCGCGCGAGGGTGCGGACGGCCAACGTCTTGGCCAGGCCGGGCACGCCTTCGAGGAGGAGATGGCCGCCGGTGAGTATGCCGACGAGCAGGCGGTCGATGAGGACGCGCTGGCCGACGATGACTTTGCCGATCTCGGCGTAGAGCGGGTCGAGGCGGGCGCGCAGGTCGCGCACCTTGCGATTAATCTCCTGCGCATCCGCGGTCATATCGGCCCCTCTGGCGTCGAAGCGTCCCGAACCATTGTCGCGGTCGCCGCCGCGGTTGACAATGGCCGGGCCGCCGGAGGGGGAGCGTCTCAATTAGGCGAGCCGGGGGCGTAAGCCCCCGGAGATAGCAACAGCGATGGAAGGGAACCTCCGGGGGCTTACGCCCCCGGCTCGCCTAATTGAGATATTACTCGCCGTTCTCCAGGTCGATCGCGTCGGCGCCGAGAACCTTCCAATCGCCCGCGTCCTGAATGTATGCGACGGCCGAAGCGTTCTTGCGCACCATCCCGGCCGACGGCTTCAGCGCGACGGAACCTTTTCCGCTTTCATCGAGGCGAATTGTGCGGAACACACGGACGACGTTTTCATGCCGCAGCGTTTGCCCGGCATTCTCGCCGCGCGAGACCTTGCCCGCCAACCCGCGTTCCACTAGCGCGACGTTTAGAATGGCCCCTGCCGGAGCCGACGCCGTCTCATAGCCAAGCGTCAGAGCGTCCGAGTCCTTTTTGTCCCATCGCAATTGAACCGTCGCCTTGGCAGGCTTCTTCAGCGCCGCTTCGATGCTCTTACGCGCCAGCGCCTTGTCGGATCCAACAAATTCATCGGCCCCGTTGACGATCATCTGCGGCGTGTAAACGCGGTCGGACTTTAGCGCCTTGGCGTAGTCGTATTGTCGCTGGGAAAATGCCGCGTCGCTGTAGGGGTCGGGCCAGCCGAGTTTGTTCCAGTAATCGACCTGAAAAGCAAGGCAATAGACGCGCTTGCCGTGGTCACGCGCGTCTTGCATGAGGTTGCCCAACAGCGCATCGGCCGGCGGACAGCTGGAACAGCCCTCGGAGGTAAACAGCTCGACCACGGCGAAGGGCGCGTCGGCGTGGTCGCTGGCTTGGGTCTTGTCTCGATCCGGCCGTGTGCCGGACTGCACCGCCAGCCGCGCCAGCAACACTCCGATGATCGCCAATACGCCTAGGAGAAGTAGCTTTCTGGTCATGGGTTCCCTTTCGAGGCTCGGTGGGGGGGCGTTTCCGGATTTATGGTAGTCGTCGCGGCGCCGGCTTTCTGTAACCCCGATTACAGATGAGAGAGAAAAAGCACTAGCCCGGAGCGCAAGCGACGGGTCGAGAAACCCGTCGCTTGCGCTCCGGGCTAGTATGGACGGCTCACGGCCGTGGCGTCCGCAGCGGCGCGACGGGCGGTAAATCCTTGACGGCCGACAGGGCGCTCACGCGTACCGTGCCGCGATTCTCGAACGGCTCCGGCACATTCAGGCGCAACAGCGGCGACGGGATCGGTCGCAACGCCAGCGGCCGCGCCAGGATCGCGGCTTGACACGCCTTGTCCAGCAGATCGTCGAACACGGTCGGCTCGGCCGGCTGTTGTTCGCCTAGCGGATCGAGCGGCGCCGGCGGCTGCGGCCCCAACGTCAACAGCTTTGCCGCCTCCGCCCCAGTGTGCGGCGCGTTACTCATCCCTTCAGGCGATCCGAGTTTGGCCCGCGCGTAGTCCGCTTCCAGCAGCGCGAATGCGTTCATATCGGGAAAGTCCGGGTCATAAGACGCCAGTAATGTCTCGACGGCTTCGGCGTATTGCCCCATCTCGACCTCACAGACGCCGATCTGGATTCGCGCTCGCACGGCCACGTCCGGCGGCGCCAGCGAGTATGCCCGCAGATAGGCCGTCACGGCTTCCGGGTATTTCTTCTGCTTTTGCAGGTTCAAGGCTTCGCCGTAATGGGTTTGTCGCCTCCAACCGCTGTCCGCGAACGTGGCCAATAGCTGCTCGTAGGCTTGCGTCGATGGCGCATCCTGTCCCAGCGCGGCGTAAGCCTGGCCGAGCAACAATAGCGCCTTGTCGGTGACGGAATCAAGCTTTTTAAGCGCGTCCTCGTCGCGGAACGGCGTCAGGCGTGCGACGACCTTTTCCCATTCGCCTCGGCCCGCGATCCAGGCGGCGGCGCGATAGCGGGCCACGGGCGCCAACGGCGTGTCACTAAGACCGCCGACCCGGTCAAGTTGGCGCAGACCGCCGACGGAGTCGCCGGCCGTGAAAAGGCAGTCGGCCAGGCGCAGGCCGATGCGTGCGGACAGGTCGGGCGCTGGTTCCAGGTCGAGCGCCTGCTTGAGCAATGTCACGGCCGCGGCCGGCGGCTCGCCGCGCTGTAAGCGGGACTCGGCCAACTCCAACCGCGCCTGAGCGGCCAACGGCAACAACTCAGGTTGAGCGGCGATCAGACCGTCGTAGGCCGCGACGGCTCTCTTTTCGGCCGGCTGTAAGGGCACGTCGGACAACGGCACTTCGTTCGGATCGCCCTTCTTCCTTTCTTCCTGAATGCGGGCGCGCGCGGTCTTTTTCTCCTCGTCCGCGACCGCGCGCCAGGCCCAAGCGGCTTCATAAAAAAGACGACTTTGTAGGAGAGGCGAAGGCGCTTTATCGCCTTTTTGTCCGGCGGCGTTTACTAAATAGGCGGCTCCGGCGCGCACCCCGTCCCAGCCGTCCGCGCGGCCTTTGCGAGCTGCCGCCGCGTCGGCTTCCGTCGGCGGCGCCTGCGCGGCCTGGTCGGCCGCGACGATCTTGAGTACACCCTCCGCCAGCAATCCATTGCCCCATACCAGCGGGACGCCGACCGCTTCGGGTCGCGCCGGCTTTTCCTCCATCACTTCTTTCAAAAGCGCCCGCGCCTCCACAAATCGGCCGGCGTCCTGGAGGGCGAGGGCGTACTGATAGCGCAGCAGCGGCGCCCACTCCGCGCGGGCCGGATCGGCGCGCAGAACCTTGTCATATTTCCGCCGGCAGCGCGCCAGCAGCTTGGCCGCTTCGGGCGCCTTGCCTTCCTGCCCGCGCATGTAACCGCCCAAGTGCAGCACGGCCAACGGCGCCAACGGATTATTCTCCAGCGTTCCCGCCGAAAACGGCCGCAGGCGGCGCACGGCCTCATCTACGTCGCCGCCGCGCCGAATCCAGCGGGCGCGCTCCAGGGCCGCGTGAGGTTGCAACTCGTCCTGCGGATACTCCAACAACACACGCTCGAATGTCGCCCGCGAGGCAGCGTTGAGGGCGTTGCGCTCTTCGTCCTTGCCGGCCAACACAGCCAACCGTTGCTGGCACAACCCCAGCCGCATAAGGGCGTCGGTAGCCCGGCCAGAGTAAGGCTGCTGCGTCACTACGTCAGTCAATAGGGCCGCCGCCTGGGTGAGTTGCTCCTGCGCTTTACCTGCTGCCAGGGCGTCGTCGGTCTGCGTCGGCGTCGTGCGGATGAGGCAATCGGCCAACAGGTATCCCGTCCCTATCAAGTCGTCTTTACGATCCGTCGTCGGTATTTCCTCTAACAGCGACCGCGTTTTGTCATAATCACCCTGGCGGTAAAATAACCAGGCGAGGCTGAATCGCGCGTTTTGCGCATGTTCAAACTCCGGGTACTTGTCGAGGACATGCTGGAAGCGTCGAACGGCCTCCGTGGGCGTTTCCTTAACGACCAGAAGACTAGCGTTTTCGCCGCGACGGAGGTGGATTTCCGCAGCCAGTACGCTGCGCGGATAAGTCTGCTCGAACAGCGCGGCCAGCTTCTCCGACGCGGCCGAATCGCCCGCCAATGCCCGCGCGGTCACTTCGCGCTGCAACGTCTCCTCATCCCGCTCCGGTGTCACATGGTCCCCGCGCATCCAGGCGAACAGGTCTGCCGCTTCCGTAAACTGGCCCAGCCGTTCGTGGACCTCGGCGCCTTCGCGCATCGCTTCTGCGCGGCGCGCCAAGGCGAACTTGGCGTCATCGCCGCCGTCCGCCTTGAACTTCTCTTCGGCACGGCCGAACAACTTCAGAGCGTTTCGCAAACTTTCCCTGTGGGCGTCAACGTCCTCGGGATCGGCGCCGCCGGCCGTGGCGCGGGCCAGCCACAACAGCGCCTGCGCGCCCTGCAACCTATTAGCATCTCTTAAAGGCGTGAGTGTTTCGGCAGCCTGTGTGAACTGGCGCAACTGCACCTCGCAGCATCCTTGATAGAGCCGGGCGCCCGTGGCCAGCGCGGGAGGGGCGGCGTCGGTCAACTTAGCGAACAGGTCGTGCGCCTTGTCGAACTGGCCGTTCTCGTAGTGCAAGACGGCGGCAGCGAAACGAGCCTGGTTTACTACGTCCGGCGTCGGCCCTTTGGCCGCCGCCTTTTTACGCTCCGCATAATCCGAATCTATGCCTTCATACTGTGCCAATGCTTCGGCGCGCTCGCCGGCGCGCTCGTGGATGCGCGCCAGCAGACGGCGAGCCGCGGCGCCGAAGTCCGGGTCGTCCAACGACGCCAGCCGGTCCAGCGAACGGCCGGCGGCCATGTCGTCCCCCAACTGTGAACAGGCCGCGCCATGATAAAACAGCGCGAGGCTGTGGTAGGAGCTGTCCGCCAGTCGCGGGTCTTTGAGCAGCGGTTCCAGAACGGCCCGCGCTTCCTTGGGCTGATGCGCGCGCAACAGCATCTCCGCCTCGGCGCAGCGAGCGCAAAACATCCATTCAAGATCGATTTTGTTGTTTTCATGGCGAGCGGCGAACACCGAGGCCGCGGCGTCAAACTCACGGGCAGCGTCGCCGAAGGTCGCGTGGAGGCGCAAGGTTTCGGCTTGCTCGAAGTGCGCGGCTGCGCCATCGGGCCGCCCTTCGGCGGCAATGACGGCGGCGCCTAGCACTAACGGGAAGAAATAAGAGGCATAGCGCATGGCGTCTACCGTTAGAAGTTCTAACAAAAGCGAGCGGCGGGGTTTACCCCCGCCGGGACGAGCCTGGCGGCCTTCACGTCGGCAAATGATACGGCGCCCGGTAATCGTAGCGAAGCAGTTTGTTCGCCGCCGCGTTGTTGGTGAACTTCTCCGTCTTACCGTCCCATTCGAGATAGGATTTGGTCTTCAAAGCGATGTTGCCGATGAGGGCGGCCGTGGTTTCGCGGTGGCCGATTTCCACGTCGGCGTTGCACGCCTTACGCGAAACGATGCAGTCCAAAAAGTTACGGGCGTGGTCGGCCGTATCGACCTTGCCCTTTTCCTTGCGAGCCTCGATCACCGGCTTGGCGCCCGCGCGGTAATCGCGCTCCAGGGCGCGCTCGGTCGGTCTGCGCGCCGGGAAATCCTTATCCGTGAGGGCGTCGGGCACCACCTCCCAGCCGTTGCCTTCGATGTAGACTGTGCCTTTCGTGCCGCGAAACTCGACCGCGTCGCCGCGAAGACCGGCCGGGGCGGCGGTGCAGTTGTACTGCGAGAACGTCGCCAGCGTGTTGCCCGGATACTGCCACAAAACTTCCAGCGTGTCCGGAACCTCGCGGTTGTCGTCGAGGGCGTACTTACCGCCGATGGCCGTCACCGCCAGCGGCGCGTCCTGGCCTAGCGCCCATTGGATCAGGTCGAGGTAATGGACGCCGAAATTGGTCAGTTGCCCACCGGAATAGTCGTAGAACCAGCGGAAGCGATAGAAGCCGCGATTGCGGTTGTAGGGAACTTTGGGCGCCGGCCCGCACCATTGGTCCCAACTCCAATCCTTCGGCTCCTCCTCGTTAGGCGGGTTGCCGATGCCCTTGGGAAACTCGTTCTGGATGTGAAAAGCGCGGGCGACGGTGACGTGGCCGATGCCGCCTTTGCGCACAAACTCGCAGGCGTCGCGGCAAAACGCGGACGACCGCCGCATCAGGCCGACCTGCGTAACGCGCTCGGCCTTGCGAGCCGCTTCGACCATGAGCCGGCCCTCTTCAACCCACAGCGACAACGGCTTTTCGACGTAAACGTCTTTACCTGCCTGACAGGCGTGGATGGTCTGGAGCGCGTGCCAGTGGTCGGGGGTGCAGATCACGACGGCGTCCACGTCCTTCATGGCGAGAACGTCGTGATAGTTTTTGGTCAATTTGGGCGAGCCGCCGGCTTTCTTGGCGGCGAAGTCGAGATACGGCTGATAGAGATCGCACAAGGCGACGATCTCGGCGTCCTTATGGGGAATGAAGGCGTCTAGCACCTGATCCCCGCGGTTGCCGACGCCAATGAAGCCGAGACGAATGCGACTGTTGGCGCCGAGGACGCGGCGGGCGGACAGGGCCGTGAGGACGCCGGCCGCGCCGGCTTGGGTGAATTGTCGTCGATTCGGATGGGTCATGGTGGTATCCCGTTTCGTGTTGGAATGGTTATCCCTCGTTTAGCCGCGACCCGAA
>DHJA01000112.1:78545-89654 GCA_002404095.1 Planctomycetaceae bacterium UBA4732
ACCCGAAGGGGAGCGCGTCTCCCCACGCGCTCCGCTTCGCGTCGCGGCTAACCGAGTAATTTCTTCAAAAACTCCAGCTCTCGTTTCGCCAGCGTCTTCCGCTCGTCAAGGTCTTTCGTTTCATACTCGCCATGCAGGCTGATCGTCCCATTGAAACGGCGTTCTTTCACGCCGCGCGCGATTTCGCTCCAGCGCACGATGCCGTCGCCGGCCGGGACGACGTGGTATTGCCAACCCGCATTGTCCGTCTTTTCCCAAACCATGTCCTTGATGGCGATCATCGACAGCCACGACCGCACCATGTCCAGTTCCATCGGGAACGGCCCGCCATTGACGGCCGTGTGGCCGGTGTCCACGAAGGCGCCGACGTGATGCGGGTCGCAATCCTGGAGCAGGAGCCGCAGTCCCGCCGCGTTGTTGCCGAGATTGGCGCCGGAATGGGTGTGATAGACAACGCGCACCTTGCTCCGCTCTGCCAGCCTGGCGAAGCCGGCGAGACGAATGCGGGCTACCTTCATATCGTCGTCAAACGATCCCTTATAGGGAAAATAGCCCGTCTTGACGGCCGGCGCTTCGACCTTGGCGCAAGCGTCGAAGATAGCTCGCGCCGTTTTGCCGTCCGGGTCGGTCAGGTCCGTGGCGGCGCTGACGAGGCCGAGGATCAGCCCAGCGTCGCGGAAGATCTTCACCGCCTCCGGCAAGGCGGTCGCCGCGTTGTCGGGAGTGACCGGATAGCCGGGCCGCACCGTCAGATCGACGCCGTCTACGCCGATTTCCTTGCAGAAGGCGGCGACGGCTTGGAGGTCGAGGTCTTTGAGCGTCTTGGTGAAATAGAGGTACTGCATAGGTTCTCCCCGGCCGCGTTTCTGCTCGCCGACATTGTATAGGATGGAACAGATCGCCGCTCTTCCTTGTCGCGGTCGGCCGCGTAGTTGGTCTTTCCACCGCCACCCCTTTTTTGTACCGTGCCCCCTCTCTCCGTGCCGCCCTCTGGGCCGGCCGGCCTTGTCCCGCATCGGAAGGGATTCTGAAAGGTGGGCGGCATGAAGCTGATTCGCTATGTGACGGCCCTCGTCTCCTGTCTGTTCCTGGCCGGCTGCGGCGTCGGCAACTCGGTGCGAGACGGTTTAGCCAGAGCCATGCCGTCCGCCGCGGCCCGCGCGCGGGCCGACGCGCCCCGTCCGCCCGACCTACGCATCCCAGCCGGCGCCGTCGCCTCGACGCGGGACATCCCCGTTGTGCCAGTGCCGCCGGTGCCGCTCGGTCGCGGCGCGGCGCCGTCGCCTCCGCCCGCACCGACTCTCCCACCGCCGCCCGCCGCCGTGATCCCGGCTTCCGCCGATGGGCCGAGTCTGCCCGCGCCGTCCGTCGCTTCGCCTTCGCCTTCGCCCATGGACTCGGAGGCCAAACCCGCTTCCCTGCGTCAGTTGCAGCAAGACGCCGCCGCCTGGTACGCCGGCGTCGATTCCTATATCGTCCGCATGACCCGGCGCGAGGTGGTCGGCGGCGAGGCCAAGCCCGAAGAAGTCATGCTGTTCAAGTTTCGCAAGGAACCGTGGAGCGTCCACTTCAAATGGGTCGGCAAGGTCGGCCACGACCGCGAAGTCATTTACGTCAAGGGGCAATACGGAAACCAGATCAACACAAGGCTGGCCGCGGGCGACGCCCCGTTCATGCCGGCCGGCCACAGGATGGCGTTGGCCGTGGACAGCTCCCTGGTGCGATCCGCCAGCCGTCATTCCATCACCGAGGCCGGCATCGGCTCTTGCATCGAGCGCATCGGCGCCCTGCTCGACGCTCAAGAGCACGGCGACCGGCGCCACGGCGTCTTGACCGATCTCGGCGCCCAGAATCGGCCGGAGTTCTCGCAGCCGGTGCGCGGCGCCGAGTTGGTCGTGCCGCCCGGCGCCGAGACGGAGCTTCCCAAGGGCGGTCGTCGTCTTTTCTACTTCGACGCCGAACACCATCTGCCTATGCTCGTCATCACTTACGACAACCGTAATCAAGAGGTCGAATACTACCTCTATGATCGCCTACAGGCGCCCGTCCACCTTGATGCCGACGACTTCAACCCGGACAAGCTGTGGAACAACCCCAAGCCGGCAGGGAAAACGAAGTAAGTCCATAGGTCCTATAGGTCTTATAAGACCTATAGGACCTATGGACTGTCACAATGGCAGGAACCTGGTCCACCTATGGCAGCTGGCCGGCGACTTTGCCTTGCCTTTCCCAACTTCCCATGTTCTAATGAAATAAGAGGTTAGGTCATACCTTTTGCCCGAAAATCGCGCCGGTACGGCCTTTGCTTGAAGTGTCTTACGCTACAGTACGTTCGGTGAGCGGCATGAGTGCGACGAAGGAACATCCTGACTACTCGATCCTGATCACCGACGACGACGACCGGTGCCGGGAAGCTCTGCGCGACATCATGGAACCGCAGGGCTTTCACACACTGTTGGCGTCGTCAGGTGAAGAGGCGTTGGACATTGTGCGCGGCGGCGTGGTGCATCTGGTCCTGATCGACATGCACATGCCGACGCTGACGGGATTGGAGACGCTTCAGCTGGCCCGACAGATCAACGCACTGCTGCCTGCCATCCTGATGACGGCCGACTCCAGCCAGAGTTTGATGCGCCAGGCCATCCAGGCGCACGTCTATAGCGTCATTCCCAAGCCGATCGCCAAGAACGTGGTGTTGTACACCGTCGTCCGGGCGCTGCAACATCGCTACGGATCGCAGCGGCCCACGACGACGGACAATGAGGTTTCATCCTGAAGGAGCATCGGGAAATGAAGGTCGTACCGTTGAATGACAAGATCGTGGTCAAGCGTTTGGAAGCGGAAGCGAAGACGGCCGGCGGCATCGTCCTGCCGGACGCCGCCAAGGAAAAGCCGCGTCAGGGCAAAGTGGTGAGCCTCGGCGACGGCAAACGGCTGGAGAGCGGCAAACGCGCCGAGTTTCAGGTCAAAGAGGGCGATAAGGTGTTGTTCTCGTCCTACGCCGGCAATGAAGTGACCATCGGCGCCGAAGAGTTCCTTATCATGACCGAGGATGACGTGCTGGCTGTGGTGGACTAAACGCCTCTGACATACGCGGATGTACGCCCCGGACGGAGCCAGACGGCTTCGTCCGGGGTGTTTCTATGCGCGGATCGGGTTATGACTGGTATAATCTCCCAGCAGATTACCGCACAGTTGGCGGCCGACCGCACGGCTCGGAGCAACACACCTCACTTCGCCTGAAACCGGGCAAGGCGGAACATCTCAATCGGCTGATCGGTGCGACCGCTCTCAGCAAGGTCGGCGAGGATTTCGCCCACCACCGAGGCGAATTTGAAGCCGTGGCCTGAGAAGCCGGCCGCGAACGTCACATGAGGATGATCCGGGTGAACGTCGATCAAAAAATGACGATCCGGCGTCAGCGTGTAGATGCAGACCGACGCCTTGCGAGCCGGCCCATCGGCGCCCGGCACATGAGCGCGGAGGAAACGCCGGACGGTTTCCTCGTCATTGGCCGAGACGGTTCGCTCAATCTCGGACGGGTCGCGCAACTCCGGCGCCCCATAATGACGGGCCGTTTTGAGGCCGTCGGCGTTCAACACCGGCAGGCCGTAAAACGCCCCTTCCGGTGTATCCGCGATATAGATAGGGAACCTATCTCGTTGGAAGGCAACGTCATCCCGCGTCTCGAACCAGAACACGACCTGCCGCATGACCGTCAGTGAGGCGCCTACGTCCGCCAGGATTTGTCGCGCCCACGGCCCTACTGTCACGATCAGCCGATCCGCGGTGTAGCGGCCTGCCAACGTCTCCACCACCACGCCGCCGCCTTCCGCCTTCCACGAAACCACCGGCTCACGATCACGGATCGTCGCACCGAGCCGCCGCGCTTCCGCGACGTAGGCGCGCACGCAGTCCTCGACGTAAAGGAAGCCGGCCGAAGGCTCCAGGACGCCGATGTACTCGTCGCTGAATTGAAAGGCAGGGAAGCGGCGGCGGATGGCGCCGGCGTCGAGATGTTCGACCGGCAGGCCGTGTCGTTCGGCCGACTGCCGGACGCCGGCGATCAACTCGCCGTCGGGCCGGCCGATGCTCAGGCAAGCGCACTCGGTCAACAGCGTCCGCCCCTGGCGCCGTTCCAGGTCGCGCCAACGCTCATACGCCCGCAGCACAAGCGGGACGTAATTAAGATGTTCATAGTAGGCTTTACGGATGATGCGCGTATGGCCGTGCGAACTGCCTTGGTCGTGGCCGAGCGCGAACTGCTCCAGACCAAGTACGCGCCGGCCGCGCCGCGCCAACTCGAACGCCGCCGCCGACCCCATGCCGCCGACGCCGAGTACGATCACGTCGTAAGAGTTATCGCCCATGCCTCGCGTCTACTTGTCGGCCGTCACTGATGGGTAATTCCGTAATCACCGGCGCCGCGTCCGACCTGCATGATCCCGCCGTTCCTAGCAGCAACAGCAAGCGAATCTGCGCCTTGTTATACGCATTCACGGAGCTGATATAGCTCCCATGCGCCACGGCCAGGCCGCGCAGGGCTAACGACACTTCGGTCGACGAACTACCCGGCACGTTTTCGTCCACGCGCAGCTTGCTCAGCCGGTAGGCTTCGCTGGCCCGGCGGATCTGTTCGGACGTATGGCCGATCTGTTCGCGGCCGCTCAGGATTTCATCACGAGACTCGCGCACTCCGAGCGTCAGCTTGCCACGCAAGTCCTCGTAACTCAACTCCACCTGCCGGCGTTTGCTTTCCGCGATCCGCTTCACGTCGCCCGCTTTGAACAAATCCGTCAGGTTCCAGCGCGCCTGCACGCCCAGGTCAAAGCGGTTGGACCCCGTTAGGACGCCGTCGGGACCGGCCCCAAAATAGCCTTCCGTCAGGCATAATCCAAACGTCGGCAGGAACCGCTTTGGCCCCGCCAGCTCCGCCATACCGCGGTCAATCACCGCTATGAGACCTTGTAACTCGTGAACGCCTGGGCCGTCCGTGAGCGCTCGCGCGACCAGCTCCGGCGTCGGCGGCGTCGCATCCACCAGGTCAATCGGCGTCAAGGTTTCATCCACCGGGACGAGCGGGCATTCCGGGTCGAGGCCCAGCAAGTAGGCGAGCTTGGCGGAGGCCGCATTGCCCTGCTGGCGCAGCTTAGCGCTCGCCTGAGCCGAACCGCTCAACTCGGCCTGCACACTTTCCACAAGCACCTTGCCGCCGGACGCGGCCGACCCCTCGGCGCGCTTGAGTACGTCGCGCTGATACTTGTCCAGCTCCTGCGCCACTGCCTCGCCGCGACGGGCGCTCAGCAAGTCGATATAGGTTTCGGCAGCGTCCAGCAGCGTTTCATAATTGACCCGGCTCAACTCGCCCTGCTGCTGCCAGCGCTTGCGTTCGGCGTCGATGCGGGCAATGGTCGCCTCGCGCACGTCGAAATCGGCGTGGAGATCGACGTTCGGATACAGGGCGCCGAAACTGGACCGTGTCAGGGTGCCGTCCTCGTTCTGAATGCCGCCCTCGTGACGATAGTAACCGACGCCGGCCGTCACGGTCGGCAGCCAGCCCTTGGCGGCCAACTGACTATTAAGGTCGCTTTCGTGTACTTTCTCGCGCGCCAAAGCGATCTGAGCGTTCCGCTCCGCCGCCAGGCAGAAGATGGCGTCCAAGCTCACGGGCGTCGGCGTCGGCGCCGGCAGCATGTCGGGGTGTTCGGGTTCATAGGAGGTAAGGCGCATGCCGGAGTCGAGGGCGGCGCCCGGCGTCGTCAGCCGTGTGGCGACGGCGGCGCGTCGCGGGATGGCGCCGAGTTGGGTCAGCGCTGCCAGGTGCTGGGTGCAGCCGGCGGCCAGCAACGGCAGTCCGGCCGCACAGAGGCCAGCGGCCCACAAGCGAAGGCGGAGTAATCGCGATACGAAGCGGAAGCCGGCGCCAACCATGACGGAAACCCCCGGGGAGTTCGGTAGAGCGTACCACTCTGTTAAGTAGGATCGGTTGCCCAGCTTTGCGAACTTTGACGATAATGGGGGAAGATCGGCGGGCCAGGGAGGCGCGGCGGCCGACTTTGCGGCCGCCTCCGCGGCATCCGATCTCTCATTTTGCTTGTGAACAGAGCGAAAACGGTATATCCTAACTTCTTGAGCCCGCCCACATTCCTGTGAACCGGAACTAATCCTTTTTTCTTCCTCATAGGGTTCGGATCATGCTACGCCGAGGCGTCTCTCCAGGGGTCTGGTGGTGTCTTGTCCTACTAATCGTCGCCGTCGGCGCCGGCGCGTCGTGGCGCCTGTGGGGCCGCGGCGCGGTCACCTCCGACAAGCCGTTGGCGGCCAAGGACGCGACGCCGGCGCCCGTGAAATCTCTGCCGGAAAAAGACCGCAAAGCCATCTGGGACATCGAACACCAGGGGTTGGTGTTGAAAAAATACGGGTTCAGCTCTCTCAAAAGCGCTTTGAAGGACGGCGACCGGGCCGCGCTGTCGAAATTGCTCGCCGCCGATTTTGAAGGGCAGGCGCTGAGCCAACCGCGTGAAATCCGTCTGACTTCCAACTACGTCGATGTGCTGCGCCAAGAGGAAGCCGTCGGTCAACCGCGCCAGCCGCTGACCGCCGCGGAATTCGTCGAGCGTTTGCTGGAGTATCGCCGTCGCTTTGCCGCGACGCCGGACTTGGACCTCGCCTTGATGACCCTGTCCCCGGAGACGCCCGACAATGCGGATAGCCCTTGGAAGGGAGAAGTTCAGCTGCGCATGTGGGGTGCGGGGAAGGAGAAAGAAAGCCGGGCCGAAGTCCTTCTCAACTTGCAGTTCCGCATTGCGAATCCGTCCGAGGAAATCCTGTCCGCCGGCGGCTGGTTGCACGGCTGCGCCATCCGGCAGACGCTCGCCTCGGAGGCGCCGCGCTTCCTTCTCAAGGACGTGACGGCACAGCGCGGCATCGACGCCAGCCTCTTCTACGACAATTGGACGCGCGGCGCCAAGCCGTTGGAGACGAGTACCGGCGGCGTCTACCTGACCGACTTTGACCGCGACGGCTGCCTAGACATGCTGATCGTGGACCTCAACCGCATCGTCCTCTATAAGGGTTTGCCCGACGGCCGCTTCGTCGATGTGACGGCCAAGGTCGGACTTCCCCTGAGGCCGGACCAGTACGGCGTCACGGCGGCGGTGGTCGATCTGGACGGCGACGGCTGGGAAGATTTAATCATTGGCCGCCGCATCTATACCAACGTAAGCGACGGCAAGGGAGGCCGGCGATTTGAAGACAGCACCGTGATGACCAACTTGCAAATCCCGCCTACTGTTTCCGCGATCATCCCCATCGATTTCGACCGCGACGGCCACATGGACCTCTTTGTGACTCGCGTCGGCAAGTTAAAGGCCTCTTCGTGGGTGGACGGCACGGGCGTCGGAGGCGGCAGCCAGCTGTGGCGCAACACCGGCAAAGGTTTGCTTTTCGAGGAAGTGACGGCCAAAAGCGGCGCCGCCGTCGCCCAGCGCTCGGTATTCAGCGCCGTCTGCCTGGACGCGGACAACGACGGCTGGCCCGACCTGTACGTCATTAACGAGTTCGGCGACGGCGTCCTATTGCTCAATAACCACGACGGCACGTTCCGCGAGAAACACCTTACCAACGGTCCCGGCGATTTCGGTTCGATGGGCGTGACGTGCGGCGACGTTGACAATGACGGCAACATCGATCTGTACGTCGCCAGCATGTATTCCAAGGCCGGCAGCCGCATCATTAACAACGTCCGGCCCAACGCCTATTCGCCAGAGTTAATGGCGCAAATGCGCCGCTTTGTCACCGGCAGTCAGCTCTACCTCAACCGAGGCAAAGGCGGTTTCGAGCCGAAGGGTCAGGATTACAAAGTGGCGGCCGTCGGCTGGGCCTACGGAGCGGCGCTGGTCGATCTGGACAACGACGGCTGGCTCGACCTGTTCGCCACTTGCGGCTTCGTCAGTCAGGATCGTAGTACGCCGGACGGGTGAAACTGCATCTGGACGGCTGTCGTGTCACAGCCTTGTGATCGCTGCGCCCTTGTGGCCGCCCCGGGCAAATTGGATTCCGACTTGAAGGAATGGTGGGTGTCCAATCCGTTTGATATCGTCAAAGAGGGGCACAACCTCAGCGCCTACGAACGGAAGCGCCTGTTCCTCAACGTCAAAGGCGCCGACGGCCAGCGCAATTTCCTGGACGTCAGCGGCGTGAGCGGCGCGGACAACGACGGCGACGGCCGCAGCGTCGTCGCCGGCGATTTCCGTCATAACGGCCAACTCGACGTGGTGCTCCGCCAATCGGGCGGCGGCCCCGTGGTGCTGTACGAGAATCGTTTCCCGAAACGTCACTACCTGGAGGTGTCGCTGCGCGGCACGATGAAGGAGGTGGAGCCGGGACGGCGGAGCAACCGGCTGGGCATCGGCGCCCGGCTCATCGCGGTCGTCAACGGCCAGCAACTGGTCCGCGAGATGTACCCGCTCAACAGTTTCCGTTCGCAGATGCCGAACGTCGTTCACTTCGGCCTCGGCGACGCCGAGCGCGTCGAAAAGCTGACGATCCTCTGGCCGTCCGGGCTGCGGCAGGAACTGACGGATGTGGCGGGCGACCGGCATATTGTGGTGGAAGAAGGGAATGGCGCCGTCGAAACCGTGACGCCGGGCCGCACAATTTCGCCTGAACCGATCAAGGTGGCCGGCGTGGAATGAGTCCTCTTTACTCTTCTCTTTCTGAAACACCGCGGAGTCGTCCTATAGGACCTATAAGACCTATAAAACTTATAAGTCTCTTTTTTGTAGAGGTTGCCATCATGATTCATCCTACCCGGCGTCTTCTGCTATTCTCGGCCGCGCTCTTGGCATTGGGGGCCGCGGTCGGGATGGTCCTCCGCGACTGGGCCTCAACCTCTCAGGCCGAGCCGCCTGGGCCTTCGACGCCCTCCTCCCAGGCCCGGGCCGACCGGCTAACGCCCGAAAGCGCCGCGGCGTACGACCCCCACTGGGACAAGCCTTATCCGCAATACCAGCCGGTGGGGAAGACGCTGAAGCCGTATCCGGTCATCAAGCCGGGCGAGATTTGCCCGCAGGATCTGTCCGTCTACGGGGGGGCCGGCCGCACCTCCTACGCCTCGGTGGACGACGTCGGCAACTTCGACGACTTTTACCGCATGTGTTCGGAGAACAAGCCGAAGGTAATGGAGGAACGCCGCAAGTACATGGCCCAGCGCTACAACCTCACCGGCGCGGCCCACAAGTCGGCGACCATGACGCGCGGCAAGCCGGTCCCGGCCGGCCCCGTCGTCCGGCTGCCGGATGGGGTCAAGAGCTGGGAAGAGTTGGCCGCTCTTGGCCCCAACGCTGTCCGCGAGCGCGGCCTGTTTCCCCTCGGCTTCCGGCCCCTGTCCCACCCCAATCAACCCATCGGCCACCAGCTGTTTCCGCAAAACTGGGTCCAGGCCCACCCCGAGCAGGAGCGCTTCGACGTCGATTTCGACATCCCCGAGGCGTATCTCCCCGAGTTCCCGCCGCCGCTATTCCTAACGACCCGGCCCGACCTCGGCGACGTCTCGAAGGGCCATGAGATTAACCAGGCCAACTTCCGCGAACTCTTCGACGGCGTTGTCACGCCGGAGCAGCTGGAAGGCCTGCGGCTGCTGGTCACCCGCTTCCCCACGTCCTGGTTCAACCAGACGAAACACCGCGTCACCAAGGAGCCGATGCGCGGCACCGCCTGCTTCGACTGCCACGTCAACGGCCACACCAACGGAGCCGTCGAAATGGACCCGGCGACGCGGCCGACGCTCTTGCGCACTCGCCTCGACACGCCGAGCCTGCGCGGCGATCACAACAACCTCGTGTTCAGCTCGCGGCGGTCCATCCGCTCGCTGGAACACTTCACCGAGGTGGAGGAGTATTTCGACGGCGACATCAGCCTCCAGGGACAGATCGGCGGCCGGCAGCTCGACCGGGCGAGTACCAACCGTATGGCGGATTTCCAGACGATCATCGCCTGGCCGCCGGCCCCCAAGCTCGACCGCTTCGGGCGCCTGAACCCGTCGAAAGCCACCCCGGCCGAACTGCGGGGCGAGTCGCTGTTCTCCGGCAAGGCCCGCTGCGCCAGCTGCCACCCGGCGCCGTTCTACACCGACAATCAACTACACGACTTGCAGGTGGAAGAGTTCTACCCTGGCCGGGCCGAGGGGTGGATTAAGACGTTCTCTTTGCGAGGTATTAAGGACTCTCCGCCGTACTTCCACGACGGCCGGCTGCCGACGCTGGAGGACACGGTGGAGTTCTTCAACCTGGTCTTTGATCTGAAGTTGAGCGGGGAGGAGAAGCAGGATCTTGTCGCTTTCCTGCTCACGCTGTAGGCTTGCCGTAAGAAACACGAACACAATGGCGAGCCGGGTCGCGTAATCGCCCGGAGTTTGCTTTCTGGCGCCGACGCGCCAAAGAGTTAAGGGAGCATCCATGTTGACGACAATTCGGAGTCTCTGCATCGCTATCCTCGTGGCGGCAGTCGGCGCGACGGCCCACGCCGCCGACTCCTACGCGGTCGATCCCGTTCACTCGTCCGTTTCGTTCAAGTCTTTGCACGCCGGCATCAGCTACATCCACGGCCGATTCGACGACGTTTCCGGCCAATTCGTGATCGACAAGGACGACCCGGCCAAGTCGTCGTTCGCCCTGTCGATCAAGACCGAGAGCGTGAACACCAACAATGCGAAGCGCGACGAACATTTGCGCGCCCCGGACTATTTCAACGTCAAACAATTCCCGACGCTGACTTTTCAAAGCACGAGCGTCAAGGCGGTGGAGGGCGGCTACGAGACGACCGGCGACTTGACGCTGCACGGCGTCAAGAAGCCGGTGACGTTCACCCTCAAGGGCGGCGATAAAACGGTGGAGTTTCCCAAGGGAATGATGCGCGTCGGCTTCACGGTCCTGCTCTCGATCAAGCGCAGCGATTTTGACATGAAAACGGGCCTTGAGGCGCTCAGCGACGAGATTTTCATCGACATGGGCGTCGAGGCCGTGAAGCAGTAAGCGCGGCCTGGAAATGGATCGCTACTGCTCTGTAGAAAAGCTGCGCTGTTGAGGGTGGCACGCGCTGAGGTACCCC
>DHJA01000112.1:89753-93102 GCA_002404095.1 Planctomycetaceae bacterium UBA4732
GGGGTACCTCAGCGCGTGCCACCCCACCGGCTCATCGGCTCGGCTCGCCCCGCCGCGCCCATCACCAGCAGGGCGGTCCCCAGCGCCAGCATCAATCGTCTGGCCAGCCTTACAGCCAAATTAGTGGTCATCGGCGATCCTCTTTGGTGTATAGTCCTACGTCATTTTCCCGCCCCGGAGAGGACGAAGGCGGCCCAGTCCTTGACGGCCGCCGGACGTTTCGGCGTCTCCTTCGGGTCGGCCGGCGCCTTCGTCACGGCCTGGACCGTCTCGTCCCAGTCGGCGGCGCCGCGGCCGCGCGCCAGGGCCGGTACGCCTTGCGGATTGCGGTACAGTTCCAGCTGGGCGTGATGCAGCGCCGTCAGCGGCGGCTCGTTCTTCTCCCACAGGTGGTAGTAGAACAGGTTCATCAGCGCCGCCGTCGCCGCGTCGTCCACCGACCACAGGCTGGCGACGACGTTCTTGGCGCCGCCGATGTGGAAGGCGCGTTGCAGGCCGAAGACGCCCTCGCCAGCCGCCGCTTCGCCGAGGCCGGTCTGACAGGCCGACAGCACGGCAAGGTCCATGCCGTCGAGGTCGAGGCCGGCCAGCGCCTCACCCGTTAGCACGCCGGTGTCAGCGTCGATCGGCTGGTTGGCGCCGGCCAGCACCAAGCCGGATAGGGTAAGTGGGTTACGAGCCGCCGCCCCACGACGTTCCGCGCCGACGCCGAGGAGGAAGTCGTCGGGCCGGAACAGGTGTTCGCGTTCCTTGCTCTCGGGGGCGGCGAAGAAGCCGTGCGTGGCGAGATGCGCCCAGCGCGCCTTGGGCAGGTCGGCCAACAGACGCGGCACGTCGGCGTCGGCGCCGGAGCGTTCGACGATCTCGGGAGCATGGGGCAGTTTCCTGGCCTCCGCGACGACGCCGGCGCGTTCCTTGACGGTGGCGGGCAGGGCGGGCCACGGTTTGCCGGCTTTATTATCGTCACGGTCGTAACGGACGCCGCCGACGGCCAGCAGCAAGCCGGGGCCGCGACTGGTGGGGGCGGGGGCCGTCAACTGGTCGAGCAGCGACGGGCCGCCGGGCACGACGGCGAAGGCGTAATCCTCCAACAGCACCGAGCCAAGCCGGTCGCCGGGCAGGGCCGACCACGGCAGCGCGCTCAGCGGGCCGTCGGGACAGACGTAGACGATATCGACGCCCTCGCCCAGGGCCGCGGCGATTGGCACCCAGACGGCCTTCCGCAGTCGGGCGGCGTATTTCCTGTCCTGATACAGCTGAAACGCCTGCTGGTTCAACTCTGCTGTTTGCTTCTCCAGCCTGCCGCGTTCCTCGTCCGTCAACTCCTTCGCCGGCTCGTCGGCCCGAACTTGAGCGTTCCATCCCACCCTGCCCAGTGACAGCAGCGCCAGTGACAGTACCAGCAGCCGCATGCCCCATCGCGCGTTTGTCGTTCGCGTCATGGCAACCCTCCTCGTTGAGTCCCCCTTGTCGTCGCTTCACTTACCCCGCACGGCGAAGCTCACCGCCCGCGTGTACGGGAACAGACGGCCCAGCCGCGACCGAATCTGTTCCTGCGTCGCCCGCACCGGGTCGTCCGCCTTCTCCTCGTCCCAATCGGCGGCCGAACGGCCCGGCTCGTTCTTCACCACCACGCCGTTCTCGAACCACACCGTCGATTGCAGCGCCTGCGAGGTCTGCGGCCGTACCGGACCCAGCTCCGTCCGCAGGTCCACGCCGGCCGGCAAGGGCGTCTCCCGCGCCAGCAGCACCAGCGTCTCCATGCCCGGCGCCGATTCCTTGATCGTAAACCAGTGGTCCGTCGCCTCCGGTCTTCGGAGCTGCTGGAGCGGCTGCTCCTCCGTCGGCCGCTCTTCCCAATGACCCGGCTTCCACGGATATACCGGGTCCACCGTGCCGTCGGCGTCGATCCACAGGATGTACAGGTAGGCCGGCGGCTTCATCTCCGCCTCGATGGAGAAGCGGTCGCCCGGCTTGAGCGGCAATATGTTCGGCGCGTTGAGCCGATCAACCTGCCCCCGCGGGTTCTGCGGGTCGAAGACGAGTACGTCGATGGAACCCTTGAGCGCCGTCGAGAGCGGCCGGGGAGGGGGGAGCGTCGTCGAGACCGGCGGGTCGGAGGGGTTTGGGACGCGGCCGGGATAGAATTGGAACACCGCCACGGCCGCCAAAACGCAAAAGGTCAGCGTAATCGATAGGGAGAATGTGAACGTCCAGCGACGGCGCGGCGGCTTCGCCGGAGATACGGAGGCGCCGGCCATGGTCGAAGCAGCGGCGGCGGTGACGGTGTCGGTCGCCGCTATCGGCGCGGCCGGCGTCGTGGCAGGCAGGGTCGGCGCCGTCGGCAACGCGGACTCGATCGCGCGCAAGGCGTCCGCGACTTGCCGCGCCGACGCCGGCCGATCCGCCGGGTTCTTCGCCAGTAGGGGCATTATCAGATCCGATAAGGCGGCCGGCACGGTCGGGTCCACGACATTCGGCGCCGGCGGGTGGTACGTCGCCAGCTGAGTGAGTACGGCGGTCAGCGTCGCGCCCCGGAACGGCGTCTCCCCGGTACACATCCGATAGAGGACGCAGCCCAGGCTGAACAGGTCTGCCCGCCCGTCCACCGGCTCGGCCCGCGCCTGCTCCGGCGCCATGTAGCCGGCCGTCCCCATGAGCGCGCTCGTTCCCGTCAAGTTCTCCACGTCCTCAACCGGCCGGGCCAATCCGAAGTCGAGAACCTTGACGCGATCACGGCCGTCCGCCGTCTGTTCAAGCCACAAATTGGATGGTTTAATATCACGATGAACCAGGCCGACGGCGTGCGCCGCCGCCAGTCCTTGGGCCGCCTCGCGTCCCAGCCGCGCCGCTTCTGCCGACGACAGTTTCGGCGTGCGCCGCAGCCGGTCTTCCAGTGACTCGCCTTTGAGCAACGGCATCACCAGGAACGGTACGCCGCCGTCCTCGCCGACTTGCAGGATGGCGACGACGTTATCATGTTCGACGGCCGCCGCCGTGCGCGCCTCGCGTAGGAAGCGCTTGCGGCCCTGCTCGTGCGACGCGGCCTCCGGCTTCATCACCTTGAGGGCCACGCGCCGGTCGAGGTCGGGATCGTCCGCAAGGAAGACCATGCCCATGCCGCCCTCGCCGAGCAGCTTTAGCACACGGAAACGACCCAGCCGGCCGATTTCGTCGGAAGTTTGTGCCGGGGCCAGAAAGGCGAAGCACGTCGGTCGCGGCGGTCGAGGCGCTTGAGACAGCGTCTGGAACGCGGGCGTTGGATCGCTGTCCAGTTCCGAATCGGGATGTTCCAAGGCGAAGGCCCCCTTATGTGAAGGGAGGCGTTGTTTAGCCGCGACCCGAAGGG
>DHJA01000112.1:93196-93833 GCA_002404095.1 Planctomycetaceae bacterium UBA4732
AGCGCGGGGAGACGCGCTCCCCTGTCGGGTCGCGGCTAAACGACTTCCGGATCAGTCGGTCAACTCGAAGGTCTTATTCTTCTCCGTCTTGGTGTCCCACGTCAGAGGCGTGGTCGCCTCTTTGGCGTACTTCGCCGGGATCGGCACCTTCTTGGGCTGGTTCGTCGTGTCCTGCTTCGTCATCTCGGGCATCTTCGTGTCCCTGGGCAGCGGCATGTTGATGGGGCGCGACGTGTCCGCTACGGAGTCGGTTTCGACTGTCACTTTCATCGGCCCGAGGGGGGCGTCGCCGACCTCGAAGGAGCCGTCGGCCTTGATACTGATCGAGAAGGGAGCGCCCGAAGCGGGATACAGCATGAGCGTTCCGCCCGTGACGGCGGCGTCCTTGTAGGTCACTTTGCCTTTGATCGAAGCCTTGGTACTGTCGCCGCCGCAGCCGACCAGGGCGGCCAGGGCGAAGCAGGCGCCGACGGCCGCTAGGGACCGCAATCTTCGAATCACTCGAACCGTGTTCATGGTTAACTCCAACCCATGTTGTACCGCGCGCCGTCGTCCCGACGTTGAGGACGCGGCCAGCGGCGAACGCATCGCGAAAACGACGAAAACAGCAGAACGGCGAGCCGGGTCGCGTCAGCGC
>DHJA01000004.1:0-3135 GCA_002404095.1 Planctomycetaceae bacterium UBA4732
AGCCTCGCACCCCGGACTCACGAGTACGTTCGCCCGGGGCTTTATTTCGGTCGCCCTCAGCCGGGCTCCAAGACCGGAGAAGCGTCTGCGGCCGGAGCCCCTTGGGCGACTGAAATAAAGCCCCGGGCGAACGTACTCGTGAGTCCGGGGGGCCAGGACTCCTCCGCGCATTTCCTCCTCTTTTCACGTGCCATCGCTTTCGCGGCGCATATCATTAGAAGGACGGCCTCGCGCCGGTTGAAACGCTCCGGGCCGGAGAACACCTTGTTCCAGCGTTACTTTCTTGATCCGTACCGATTTGTACCGCCGTATCGCGGCAAATTGTGGTGCCGCGTGGCCAAGCACGTCATGCCGCGCCACTTACGCCGTAAGATGGGGGTGCCGCTCCTCCATTTTCAGGGTCTCGAATATCTCCGCGATTCGCTGTCGAAAAACGCCGGAATCCTGTTGGCCTCCAACCATGTGCGCTGGGCCGATCCGATCGTCGTCGGCGCGATGGGCCTGGAAGTCCAACGGTACTTTTACTACGTCGTCTCCTACCACATTTTCAAACAGAATCGCGTAATCGGCTGGTGGCTTAACCGCATCGGCGGCTACAGCATCCTACGCGAAGGGGCCGACCGCGAGGCCATCCGCGCCACCGTGGGCATCTTGACTAAGGCGGAACGGCCGATCCTCATGTTCCCCGAAGGAACGTGGTTTCGGCAAAACGACCGCGTCGGGCCGTTGCAAGAAGGACTGGGATTGATTGTCCGCCAGGCGGTCAAGCAGAGCGAACGGCCGATCCTGATCCATCCGGTCGGCATCAAGTATTGGCTGCTCGGCGACCCGCGGCCCGAACTGAATCGGCGCGTGGAGAAACTGGAGCGCGGCCTCGGCTGGCTGCCGAAGCACGGCGCCAATCTGCCGGAACGCCTCGGGCAAGTCGGCAACGCCCTATTGGCCGTGAAGGAAATCGAGCGGTTCGGCCGCGCTCAGGAAGGTGCGCTGGACGAGCGAATCCGGCGGTTGACCTGCGTACTGATCGGCGACATGGAAAAGCGTTATCTCGGCAAAGAATACGAGGGCTGGAACCTAGAGCGCGTCCGCCGGCTGCGCTTGATTTTGGTGCGCAAGCTCACGGAGTCGCGGGACGACGCCGACGCCAGCCGCGTCACGCGGGAAGCGCTTGAGGTGTTGCTCTTCTGCGAAAACCTCAGCGCGCATTCCCACGAATACCTGGCGGAACGGCCCAGCCTGGAGCGCATCGCCGAGACGATCCAGCGTATCGAAGAAACGATGGCCGACCGCATGGAGGAACCGGTCGGGGAACTCGGCGCCACGCTTGCCGTCGGCCCGGCGGTTGACGTTCGCGCTTTTGCCTCCAAGCGCGCTGCGCGCGACGCCGGCGACCCGCTGACGGCGGCGGCGGCCGACGGCATGAAGAGTTTGCTCTTACAAATGCTTGAGCAAGGACCGCCCCCCGACTGGAACTGTCTTCCGCCTGTGGGGAATCCGTTATCGTCCGCGGTCCAATGGTCCAACGGCGCCGTTGTCAAACCCGACAAACACGCTGTCACATGAATCTTTCTCGGAGGCTGTCCCCCGGCTGTCTCGCTCACATAAAGGTTGATCCACGCATGATCCGCACCAACTCCGCCCGGGAAAAACTCAACACGCGCATCTTCCGCGCCGTCCATCGTCACAACCTCATCTACAACACCTGCTGGGAGGACCCCGCCCTCGACCGACAGGCGCTCGACCTGACGGCCGACGACCGCCTTGTCGTCATCACCAGCGCCGGCTGCAACGCCCTCGATTATCTGCTGGCCGGGTGCGGCGAAGTCAACGCGGTGGACGTAAATCCCATTCAGAACGCCCTGCTGGAATTCAAAATCGCCGCGCTGCGCACGCTGGATTACGACTCTTTCTTCTCCCTGTTCGGCAAGGGCCGCTCGCCCTACGCGCGGCAGATGTATTTCGACTCCATCCGGCAAGAGCTTTCGCCGACGGCCCGTCTCTATTGGGACAAGCACATTCCGTTTTTCCTCGGCAAAGGCTGGCGCAAGTCGTTCTACTTCCGCGGAACGTCTGGCCTGTTGGCCAAACTCGTTCTCACCAACGCCCACGTCGCCCACCAGCTGCGCGACCCCATTGAGGAACTGCTCGAAGCACGCAGCATTGAGGAACAGCGCGAGATTTACCAATCGAAGATCCGTCATCGCATCTGGACGCCTTGGCTGAAGTGGTTTTTGTCGCGCAGCCTGACGCTCAGCCTGCTCGGCGTGCCCTGGCCGCAGCGCGAGGAGATCACCACGCAATACCCCGGCGGCGTCGCCAAGTTCATCCGCGACGCGCTGGAGGCCGTCGTCATGGAATTGCCGTTCCACGACAACTACTTCTGGCGCGTCTACTTCCAAGGGCATTACACGCCCGAATGCTGTCCGGAATATCTCCGTGAAGAAAACTTCGAGCGGCTGCGCTCGTTGGTCCATCCCGACTTCGTCCTCATCGGCACCCGCTCGAGCGGCCCGTTCATGATGCAACGCGATGAATGGCTCGATGCGATCAAGCGCCGCGAGGTCGATACAATCGAAATCCAGGTGCGCGAGTCGACGGTGCTCGACACGGTCATGATCGGCACCATTCACGCCCGCTGGCGGCTCAAATATCTCGGCCGGCCGATCGAGGATTGCGTGCTTCTGACGGATGTCTGGGTGCTCGAGGATGGCCGCTGGCAGGCGATCCGNNAGCGGCTGCGCTCGTTGGTCCATCGGCTCAAAATTCATACCACGACAGTGACCGGCTTCTTGCGCGACACGGAACCGGGCGTATCGCGCTTCGTGCTGCTGGACCACATGGATTGGATGAGCTTCCACAACCCCGAAGGTCTGGTGGACGAGTGGAACGCCATTCTGGAGAAGGCGCGGCCCGGCGCCCGCGTGATCTTCCGCAGCGCGGGGCTAAAGGTCAGTTACCTCGATCACCTGCGCGTCCAACATCGCGGCCGCGAGATGGAACTCGGTCAGCTGCTCCGTTATAATCCTTCCTTCGCGGCGGAATTGCACGCCAAAGACCGTGTACACACTTACGGCAGCTTCTACATCGCGGACTTGCCGGATCACGATTGAATGATGGTGGGCCGCTCGCTCCGCG
>DHJA01000004.1:3178-5327 GCA_002404095.1 Planctomycetaceae bacterium UBA4732
CGCCCAAGCCGCTCGCGGAGCGAGCGGCCCACCATCAGAGGCAGACTGTTCATGGGACTAACTTCGGACCTGCGCGTCCTTTACAACCTGGCATTTACCCGCGTCCGCGGCGCCACGCACGGCGAACGCCTGGAGACGTTCTATCGCGCCCAAGCCGGCGACTACGACGCCTTCCGGCGGCGGCTGTTGCATGGCCGTGAAGAGATGATGGCCGCGTTGGATGTCCCCGAGGGCGGCAAAATGTTGGACGTCGGCGGCGGCACCGGCTACAACGCGGAACTCCTCGGCGACCGCCTCGCCCGCTTACAGAGCCTGCGGATTATCGACCTGTGCCCATCGCTATTGGCGACGGCCGACGAGCGCATCCGCGGCAACGGCTGGGCCAATGTCCAGACGACGCTCGCCGACGCTACGACCTACGAACCGCCGGACGGGCCGGTGGACGTGGTGACGTTTTCGTATTCCTTGACGATGATTCCGAACTGGTTTCAAGCGCTGGAGCGAGCTTACACGGCCCTCAAGCTGGGCGGCATGATCGGCGTGGTGGACTTCTACGTCTCGCGGAAATGGCCGGCGCCACCGATGCGGCGCCATTCCAACTTTCAGCGCTTCTTCTGGCCGACGTGGTTCGGTCACGACAACGTATTCCCCTCTCCGGATCACTTGCCATGGCTACAGAGCCGGTTCCAGACGGTCAAACGGGACGAATGCCTGGGCAAAGTGCCCTACCTCATGCTAAAAGCGCCTTATTACATCTTCCTGGGTCGCAAAGCGTAGTCGGCTGGGCGTCCACGCCGCGCGGCCGTAAGGAGTTGGCAGCTGTCGGCGTCTTCTGTCTCGCATTCATCGTCATGCCTTTGCTGACCACGGAACTCTACCCCTTTAGCCGAGCGCCGATGTTCGCCGACGCGCCGCAAAAGTATTGCGAGTACGCCGTCGTCACGCCAGACGGCCGCCGGCTCACGGAGGCGAACGACCTCTTGCCGTTCGGCCTCCAGCGCAACTATTGGGGCAATCCGCTCGGCGTCGGCGTCGGTTTCAAGCCGGCGCCCACGGTGGACGACTTTGGCAAGGTCGCAACGCACCAAGAAGTAATCGACACGGTGGCGCCGTGCCTAAAGCGATTTTCCGAGTGGGAATATGTCGAAGTGGAGCAGAAGGTCATCGGCCCAACGGACGACGATCACGTGGGCGTAGTGGACAGACACTTGTGGCGAGTGAGCAATCCGTATTACCAGGCGGGCGGCGGGTCATGAGATTGTCGCCGCGCTTAGACTGGTTGGGAGAACGCCGCCGGCCGCATTACGGCCAGCTGGTCCTTTGGACCGTGTTGGCGTGTTCCTTCCTTCTATGCTACTATTTCGAGTTTTATTACGGCAATAAGCGCGCTTCCGACCTGCGCACCGGCCCGGTGTCGGTGCTGTCGTTCCTGCCCGACGCCATTCTTCTCAATCGAGGCGTCCTCATCGGCTGCGGCGTCGTGTTCGCGGCCGCCGCGCTGCTGTGGATACGCCGCGTCTTCCTGCCCTGGTCCAGTTGGGCGGCCGCCCTTTCGTTTAACGCCGTCCTCGTCCTGTACCATGAAAATGCAAGCCAGCTCACTCACGTCGCCCACGTCGCCGGCGCCTTTTTGTTGATTTATGCCGTCTGGTATCACTTTTATGCTAAGGAAATCCGCGACGCCGACCGCGAGCGGCGCTTCTGGCGGACGGCCTTGTATCCGCACTGGGTCTATTTGCTGAGCGTCTTTTATCTCGGCTTGTTCTATGGCCTTTCCGGCTTTAACAAGATCGCCGAAAGCGGCCTATTCTGGGCGAACGGCCTGTCCCTACAACTGTGGGTGGAACTCTTCGGCGACCACGATTCGATTTTTACCCGGCTGATCCTGTCAAGTCGGACCATCGCGACCCTGATGCAATGGACCGCCCTACTCGGCGAGTGCGGCGGACTCGTCGCGATCTTCTCCGCACGGCTGCGGCCCTTGGTCGGCTTGGCGCTGATTAGTTTTCACGTTGGTCAGATTTGCATATTCGGCTGGGGTTTTCACACCAACATGCTGATGTTGGCGCTTGTGTTCCTGCCGGTCTATCAATGGACGCCGCGCGTGGTGGCGTGGTGGGAAGTTAGAAAACCCGTTTAGCCGCGACCC
>DHJA01000004.1:5479-5954 GCA_002404095.1 Planctomycetaceae bacterium UBA4732
TTCGGGTCGCGGCTAAACAAAACATCGCCGCAGCATGTTACTTTTCTTTTACCAACTCCGCGATTTTCTCCGTGAGCGCTTTGACGTTTTCGGGACTGTTGCCGGCCTTGACCATGCGGATGACGCCCTTACGGTCGATCACCACCAACTGCGGAATCCCCTCGGCTTTATAGTCGGTTAAAAAGACCTTTTTCCTCTCGTCGCGCGGCACCGTCATGACGAGGTAGTCCAGTTTGTAATGGGCCGCGAAGTCCTTGAGCATATTCTGCTCTTCCGACCGGCTCAATTTCTTGTCGTCGTCGAGCGGGGTCAGTTCGCCCTTCTCCTTGTCGAAACCATACTGCTCTTCGTAGGAAGTGACGCCGACCACCTCCAAGCCTTGCTCCTTGTATTTGTCGTTCAGCTCGCGCAGGTGGGGAAAGGCGCCGATGCACGGCCCGCACCATACCGCCCAGAAGTCGATCAGCACGACTTT
>DHJA01000075.1 GCA_002404095.1 Planctomycetaceae bacterium UBA4732
TGAGGCCGTGCGACGCATCGCGGCGGTGGTGCGAAGGCTGCGAGATTCAGGTACAATGGCGAAAGGATGAGGTCAAAAGGAGGATCGGATGGACGTTAAAGAAATCATAGTTGCGGGGACCATCAAGCCGGATGGAACCTTGGAACTGGACCAAAAGCCGACTCTGGCGCCGGGGCCGGTTACGGTGGTGTTACGGCAAGAGGTAGGGACGGCGCCTCCGGTCGAGGAAGGTTGGTGGCCCTATATGCAGCGGGTCCGAGCGGAGCGCGAAGCGGCAGGATACCACTTCATGAACGAAATGGAGATGGCAGCCCACCTGGAGTGGTTGCGGGATGATGAAGATCGCATCGACCGCATTTATCGAGAAATGGACATGGAGAAACGCCGCCAGGAGAACGTTTGATGCGCATTTACGGCGACAGCGTCATCTCGATCTACTATTTAGAGGGTGCGCCCTCTTTCAAAGCTCGCGCCACGAGCCGCCTGACCGCGCTATGGAGCGCCGGTGATACGCTGGTTGTCAGCGACTTGGTTTGCTTGGAGTGCCGTATGTTGCCCATTCGTCTAGGAGACCCGGTTCGCCTGGCCGAATTCGACAAGCTTTTCGCCCAGCCCAACGTCTCGTTCGCTCCGTTCACGACGGCTGTTTTTGATCGCGCCACGCTCATCCGAGCAGCGTACGATTTTAAGCTGGGCGATTCGCTGCATCTGGCAGCCGCGATGGAAGCCCGCTGCGACCGCTTCCTCACCAACGACCTCCGCCTGTCGCCATTTACAGCCATTCCGGTGGAAGTGTTGCCGTAGCAACCGTGTAGGAGGAAATCCCATGAAGACTCATTTCATCCTAAAAAACGCCCTAATGTCGTTCATCGCGGCAGTACTCCTGTTGAGCGCGCCTGGCCTTGCCTTGGCGACCATCGAGTCGGCAACTTCTTTCCGCATCGATCTTACCCAAGCCAAGGAAGCCGCCGCCAAGGCCAAGTGGTCCGAACCGGATCGCGTCGCCGTCACATCCGACGGCCTTGGCTGGGGCGCCGGGGAAGAAGTGGGAAGCCGGGATTTCTGGCTGCAAACGACGGCGCCGATGGCCATCGGCCTATCCTGGCGGCCGCCGATCTACGCCTCGCTGCGGGCGATGGTCCATCACCCCGGAACGGTCGGCCAGCTTTACGCCCGCTACGGCGCCGACGGCAAGCACTGGACGACGTGGCAGCTCTTGGACGAAGTCAAGCAGGCCAAGAAGGATACGGCGGACCATGAATTTAGCGGTGTGCTGCGCGTTCCTTACCGCGAAAGTGCGCGTTATCAGGAACTGCGTATGAAATACGCGCGGCGCGAGGATGTACCGTGGAGCAGCGACGAGGAAGCGCTGGTTGAAGAGCTGGTGCGGCGCGAGCCGAAGTTTTTCGACGAGTCCGCGCCGTTCATTGGGTATATCCAGTTTCTTTACGAGGCTGACCTGCATTCCGGCCAGCGGATCACCGGCCTGGAAGTGAACGCCCGTTGGTCGTTGGGCGGCAAACATCAAGCCCCAAAGGATGAGAATGCCTACAAGGGCCGCGATGTGCCCTGGCGGTTCAAGGCGCCTTGACGACCGGCGGGGATGCAAGCCGCCGCTCGCCGGTTGCCTCCAGTCCCAGCTCCAACTCGGCGACGGCCCGGAGCCAGAGGTGGCGGACCGTCGATTTTTGACCTATGTTTAAGTGCGTTGTTCGCCCATCATCGAATCGAAGAGGAGGCGGATTTCATGGACACAGTCCAAATAACGGCCCTGGTGTGTGTGTTGTGCGCGGCCGGAATCGGCGCGGTCTACTTCGTGTGGACGCGCAAGAAAAGCCAGCCCGGCGTGAAGTAGGTACAATGAGGTCAACCGGCGGGCAGGGCGCGGCCTCCTTCTGAGCCGCCTTCCGTCCCCTGTTCCGCGACCTTGCGCCGGCGGTTCGGTTGACCAATGGACCTTATCTACCTCGACAACAATGCGACAACGCCGTTGCTCCCAGCGGTATGGGACGCGATGCGGCCGTTCGCCGTGGAATCCTACGGCAACCCCGCCAGCGCCCATCAGGCCGGCCGCCGCGCTCGCCGCGGTTTGGAAGACGCCCGCGAACTTGTCGCCGTCCTACTCGGCGCCCATGCCGATGAAGTGATTTTCACCAGCGGCGCCACCGAGGCCAACAACCTCGCCCTCTTCGGACTGTGCGGCGACCCGCCGGCTCAGCTTATCGCCAGCCCCATTGAACACCCCTCCGTCGCCGAACCGCTTCGCCAACTTACCGGTTCCGGCTTTGCTCTTCATGAACTGCCACTGGACGCGCAAGGCGTCGTGGACGCCGACACGGTTTGCGGATTATTGCGCTCCGACACTCGCTTAATCGCGGTCATGTTGGCCAACCACGAAACCGGCGCGGTGCAGCCGGTGCGCGCGTTGGCGGAGCGGTCGCCCGGCCGCGCCGCTTTCCACTGCGACGCCACGCAGGCGGTGGGCAAACTGCCGGTCCACTTCGCCGATCTCGGCGTCACGTCGCTGTCGCTCAGCGCCCACAAATTTCACGGCCCCAAAGGCGCCGGCGCCTTATTGCTGCGTCGAGGATCGAAGCTGCGCCCGCGGACGTGGGGCGGCCATCAACAACAAGGC
>DHJA01000097.1 GCA_002404095.1 Planctomycetaceae bacterium UBA4732
GCACTTGCAAAACCCGGCACTAGCATGGGTCTTGGCGTATTTGTGACCGTTGCACGCGGGGCAAGCCCAGGCTAGTTCGGCCAGCGTATTTCCGGCGCCGCTTGCCCGCGGGATGACATGCTCGCAAACGAAAGGCGCACACGAGAAGGTAGCGGGATGCCGGCAGTATTCACAGCGACCGCCGGCGCGGTCGCGCACTTGCCGTCGGACTGCCCGCGGAATAGCTTCATGCGTCATCCGCGCGGCCTTCGTGTTCGATCGCCGCCTTCACTGCCCGCACGGACTGGCGCCGCCGCCGGGCCAAATCCGCCAGCGCTTCGGCTCGCGCGGCGTCGATCCGCTGGGCCTCCCGCGCCAAGGACTGGTAGTCGGTCAACTCTTTCGGCGTCAGCCTGCCTTGCTCGCTCCGAGCGATAAGCCTTCGCAGTCGGCGCTCCGCCGCATCCGGCAGGCGGGCCAGGGCCGCCCGGATCAACGTCTCTTCATCTGGGCTTGAACCGTCGTTTTCTCCCTGACGGGCAACGAGACGGAGCTGGAACGCCTGCCTCTCGGTCGGCGAAAGCTGCTCGACCGCTTCGAGAAGCTGTTCCACGTTTAGCGGACGAAATCCCGATAAAGACGCCATCGCCGCTTCCTCCTTTCTTCGCTCCCATTGTAACGGGCCGGGAGGCGCGAATCCAACTGGAAAGAGCCGGTGCGGCCACGCAGGTTTTGGACCGGAAGCCATAACAATCCATGCCGGACATATCGCTTGCGGCCGGCGCGGAGTTTCCCGTCCCTGGCCTTTCCTCTGTAAATCCTTGACCGCATCGGATTCCGGCGCATGATTGAGACGGCCGCGCAATGAAGCGCGGCCAGCTGTACCTCGCCGCCTCTTCAGGGAATCCGCAAATGCTAAGGGTCATTCGCTATACAGCGCCCTTGGCGTTGCTGCTGCTGGCAGGCTCCGCTCACGCGGACGATTTATATTACGTCGCCGTGTTCGCATCGCAAACCATTCCGGCCAACCCTGACGACTCTCACACCTTCGCCGCCTTCGTCAGGGCATCCGGCGAAGGTCCGTGCCCGACGACGTTCGCTATCGAGGACTCCTTCTGCATTAGCTGGCTGCCGGCGAACTTGAAAGTCCGCACGCGCGCCTTGCTTCCAGAGTGCGGTCACAACTTCGGCCTACACGAAACCATCGACTACGCTTTGGCCAACGACGAGCGGGTTTCCGTGTGGGGGCCCTACCGGATCGATAAAGAACTTTACGACAACGCTAGGCGGCAAATCGGAGTTCTTGAGAGAGGCGAGGTGCGCTACAAGGCGGTAGATTCCGGCCGTCGCACCGACAAGGTTAGCAACTGCATCCACGCCGTCAGCGACTGCGCGCAGAGAGGCCGCCTGCGCATCCTTAGCCCCGGCTTTGGTCAAACGGCGAGCTGGACGGTCACGCAAAGATTCCGCCCCTTTATCCTCGACACTCGTGAGACGCATGAGTGGGTCTATTCCTATCTCGGATTGGAAGAGTACCCAATCTATAGGCGCGATTTTGGCCGTAACCCGCGTACTGGCTTTTATTGGAGCCGGATCAAGCTGCTGCTCGGGATGGATCCATAACGCGAGTCGCCGCGTTCATTACTACTTCTCCTTTGGGTGTGCCTCTCAATTTTGGGCGCATCCGGCGCGCCCGCCCCGCGTTCAAACGCGGGGCTACAGGCTGAAGCCCCGTGAACGGGGCTGGAAGCGCTTTCAGCCCCGTTCACGGGACTTCAGCTTGTAGGCCCGTGCTTTAGCACGGGCCGTCCTGCGGCCAGGCGCCAAAATCGAGAGGGACACCCTCTCCTTTCCAACCGCCATGACTTTTGCCGGCACGCGGCCCGATTGCGACCTACACTTGAGCGGATCACGATTCGGTTTCTCTCAACGGATGGAAACGCTCCATGGTGGGCCGCGTCTTCCTGGGCCGGTATGAAGCGATTCGGCTGCTCGGCGAGGGCGGTATGGGACGCGTTTACCTCGCGCGCCAGACCGACCTCGGCCGTCAAGTGGTCGTCAAGGTCATGCACGACCATATCGCTTGCGACCCCAAATTCCGCGAACGCTTCTCGCGCGAAATGCTGGCCATGGCCCGTTTCCAACACCCTTATGCCGTCACGCTTTACGACGCCTCGCTCAACGACCCACAAGGGCCGTGCATCGTCATGGAGTACATCAAGGGCGAGTCGCTCGACAATCTGCTGGCCTCCGAGGGCCGACTGTCGTGCGGCCGCGTCGCCCGGCTGCTGCACATGCTTTGCGAGGTACTCCAAGGCGCCCACGCCGAGTCGATCATTCACCGCGATCTCAAGCCCGCCAACTTGATGATTGTCGATGCGAACACGCCCTATGAAATACTCAAAGTCATGGATTTCGGCCTGGCCAAGCTGCTCGGCTCGGAAGCGCTTGCAAACCCACGCCTGTCGGTCAGCAACAACGATTTTGCCGTGGGTACGCCGGGCTACATGTGTCCCGAGCAGGCTCGCGGCGACGACATGGACCATCGCGGCGACTTGTACAGCGTCGGCGTGATCCTTTACGAGCTTCTCACGGGCCAGCTGCCGTTCGCCGGCAAATCGACAATGGATATGCTGTTGGCCCACGCCGTTGAGCCGCCGCCGGCGTTTTCGCTGCTGGGGGCCGGACAGGTGGCGCCGCCCGCGATCGAGAATGTCGTTCAGTGGTGTCTGGCCAAAGACCCCGCCGACCGGCCGAATAGCGCGCGTGATGTGTCGGAATGCTTCGAGGCGGCCCTGGCGTCTTGTGAAGAAGCCGAGGCGAGCGAGTATGCCCCCACCCGCCCGAATCCGCGGCCGGACGCCTATCCCGGCGCCAATCGGCAGGCGGCACAGGCCGCGAAGAACGCGCCGGCGCCGCCGGAAGTCTTCGCGGAGGACCACGATCCGCTGGCGACGGTCCATCGACTGGACGCCTGGATGCCGGAAACGATTGCTTCCTACAAACTGCGCGGGTTCATCCACGATGTGGGCGGCGAAGTCGTCGAGAGCGTACCTGGGCGTATCCGCGTCCGACTCGGTGGAAAAGGTAGCGTCTACGAGGCGCCGCAACGCGGCTCTCTTTCTTGGCTGGGCATCGGCCGCAAAACCAACAGGATCGATATGGAGCTGCGCCTACAACGGGCGGCGGACTCCCGCGACGGCCAGTTGCGCATTACAGTCCTCCTGAGGCCGCCCAATGCGTCTTTATGCCTCGACCCGGCGTGGCGACAGCTCTGTACGCAGATATTTTGCGACCTTCGCGGCTATCTTATGGGTCAAACCGGCGTAGTCGGCAGCGAGACGGTTGGTTGAGCATCCAGGGCGCGGCGATTCTCACCAGCGGAATGCCGACCGTACTTCCGGGTTGACGACCTTCTCGGCCGGCCATTCGCCGCGGCTCAGGGCGACGATCGCCTCGGCCGCCGACAAGGCCATGTCGTCGCGCGACTTACGATCCGTACCGGCGCCGTGCGGCGTTAGCAAAACATTATCCAACTCAAATAGCGGGCTTTTCCCTGGCGGTTCTTGCTCGAACACGTCCAAGCCGGCGCCGGCCAGTCGGCCGGCGCGCAGCGCCTCCAGCAAGTCGGCCTCACTCACCAGGGCGCCGCGCGCCGTATTGACGAGAAAAGCGGTCGGCTTCATCTGCTTTAGCGTTTGTCGATTGATTAAATGGTGCGTCTCGGCCGTGACGGGCAAGTGGAGGCTAAGGAAATCGGACTCGGCCAGCAGCCGCTCGAATGGCATAAGGGCGATGCCGTGGGCGGCGGCGAAGGCGTGGTCGGGATACGGATCATAGGCCAGGAGTTTCATGCCGAAGGCTTCGCCGCGGAGGGCGACCGCCTTGCCGATGCGGCCGAGGCCGGCGATGCCAAGGGCGGCGCCGCGCAGCGGCAGGGTGGTCCGGCGCGGCCAGCCGCCACTCTTGACGCCGAGGTGCTGGGGCACGAGGTCGCGGCTCAGGCCTAGGAGCAGGGCGAAAGTATGCTCGGCGACGGAATCGTGGTTTGTGCCGGGAGTGGTGGTAACGGCGATGCCGTGCGCGGTGGCGGCGGCTACGTCCACGGCGTCATAGCCGACGCCGACGCGAGCTATGACGCGCAGCTGAGGATGTTCGGCGATGACGCGGGCGGTGTAGGGTTCGGAGCCGGCGAGCGCGGCGTCGATGCCGTCGAGGGCGGCGAGCAGTTCGTCTTCCACCATCTGGTGGGCGACGCCCGACAGGACCAGTTCAAAGCCGGCGTTGAGGAGGGCTTGGCGGTACGGGCCTTGAACCTTGGTCAACGTCATGGGAGCGATCAGGACTTTCGGCATGAAGTCAAATCCTTGATTAAATTTCTGACGCAGGCGGGCCTGCACCGCCCAAAAGACCGGGAGCAGAAGTCATGGGTTTTGAAGCGAAGGAATGGCAAGCGCGCGGGCTAGGGCCGCTTGTACGCCCAACCAGTCCCTTTCGGTCAATCGTCCAACGTGAACCGAGCCGATGCGATCAATAGTCGCCAGGTAACTTCGGAACGCGGTCGGTCGACGAAGTCCGGCCTCTGCCCAATCCAGCAAGACATAATCGGTAGGCGCCGTCGCTCTTTTGATCTGCGTGGTTAACAAACCCAAAATAACATCCGGCCGATGTGTGTGGTAGAGCGTCGTGGAAATCACTACGGCCGGCCGGCCTTTTATTCCTATCGCACCCGGAAAGTCAGCGATGACCACATCACCTGGATCAGGCATCGTCTTCCTCCTCCTCCATACTCACTGCCGCTCGCCGAAGCGAATGCAGCGTGAAATCGCGCATGTCTTCTTCAGTCCACTCGTCGCTATAATCGACGACTGCTTGAGGAGGAATCTCGTTGAGGATCAAGGTTGCCAGGCGTAAACGCTCAGGAGCCGGCAACGGCCTGATCGACTGCTCATACATTTCCTGAATAGTCATGGCGGGCCGCTCTCAAGTACATGAAACTTTGTCAGAGTACGGTTGTTATCCTACGGTTCTCGCGGCATATCCGCAATCATTTCCGCCGCCCGCAGACGCTTCAGCCAATCGCGCAGTCGCGCCTGTTTTTCGCGGTAGAGCCGCTCCGCTTCCGCCAGCCTCGTTCGTCGGAAGACCACGCGCTCACCGGGGCGCAGCTGGCCGAGCGTGTCCAGATCGGTGCTTATGACGTGGGCGATCTTGGGATAACCGCCGATGGTCTGGCCGTCCACGCCCAGCACGATGCACTGGCCTTCGCGCGTCACTTGAACGGTTCCCGGGCAGACAGGTTCGGAGACCATTTCATCAGGCGGCGCCGGCAAGGGCGGGCCGTTCAAACGCAAGCCCATACGGTTGCTCGCCGGCGTCACCGTGAAGGTCGCGGAATAGAAGTCTTCCGCGCGGAACCAGCTGGCCTGAGCGCCGTCAAGAGCGCGCAACACCGCCGGCGCCGTTCGCGCCGCTTCAAGTAGTATAAAATGGGACTGTATTGTCCCTGATAGGCATGGCAACTCGGCGCCGGCGCGCAGGGGTTCAAGGGATGATCGGCTGTTAAGGACGACCGGCGTTTGGAAGCCGCCGCGGACGCAGAAATAGGCGCGCACGTCGCGGGCCGTGCCGCCGATGCGAAGAGTTTCGCCGGGTTGCAGGGTGAAGGTCTTGCCGACGGCGAGCGGTTGGCGGTCGCTGGAAAGATCGAACGGGGCGCCGTACAGCACACATGCCAACACGGCGTCGGCGACCAGCGTGGGGCCGGCCAAGGCGACTTCCAGAGCAGCGGCGTCCGGCTCATTGCCGACAAGCGCGTTGCCGACCGCGAGGGCGCCGCGGTCGGCGGCGCCGCCCACGGGGACGCCCAGACTGCGGCAATGCGGCCGGCCGTGGTCCACGACGAGGGTACAAAGGCCGGGATGAAGCACTTTCAGGATGGCGCCGATGGGTTGAGGCGTACTCATGGCGTCCTCAAAATGCCTTGAGGACAAAGCCGAGCCGGTTAAGGGCTGAACGCAATTCGCCTACGAAAGCCAACGCTTCGGGGTTGTCGCCGTGGACGCAGAGGGTGCGCACGCCTTTCTCGCGGAGCAGCCATTCCGCCTGGCGAACGGCCTCGGCGGGATCGGCCACGAAGGCGTCAGGCCGGGAGCGCGGCGTCAATGAACCGTCGGGGAGGTAACGTCGGTCGGCGAAGCCTTCGGCGACAAACCGGCAACGGCCCCGACTCAACGCCTCCAACCGCGACCCCGGCAGGCCGACGAGTGCAAGGCCAAACAACTCCACGGCCGCGACCACGGGCCGGGCGTAGGCGTCGTCGCGGCAGGCCCGGTTGTAGAGACCGCCGTGCGGCTTGACATGGCGCAACGTCACGCCGGCGGCGCGGCCGAGTCCGGCCAGGGCGCCAATCTGGTAAACGCAGTCCTCGAAGATTTGCTCCTCGGTACGGTCCAATTCCCGGCGGCCGAAGTGTTCACGGTCGGCGAAGCCGGGGTGGGCGCCGACGTGGACGCCGTGCCGAGCGGCGGCGCGTAAGGCGGCGAGAGCGGCCGTGGGTCCGCCGGCGTGGAAGCCGCAGGCGATGTTGGCCGACGTGATGAGCGGCATCAGTTCGGCGTCGAATGGGCCGCCTTCGCCGAGGTCGCAATTGAGGTCGATTTCCATGTCTTGTCTCGCGGGGCAAGAGAGGCTTCTATAGATTTTTATAGAACCTATAAGACCTATAGGACTTATAGGTCCTATAAGTCTTTATGGAGAGTGCGGTAATAGGATGCGCTAATGAAATCGCAGGCGGCCTATGATGAGTTGGTCCGTTTGGCCCAACAGCGGGCGCTATTGGGGTCGTGTACAGCCCTGCTGGCCTGGGACGAGGAGACGTACATGCCGCGCGGCGGGGCCGCGCTTCGGGCCGACCAGCTGGCGTACCTGGCCGGGCTGGAACATGAAAAGGCGACCAACGCGCGCATCTCCGACCTACTCGCCGAAGTGGATAATACCGATCTGGTAAGTGATCCTCTTTCGGACGCGGCGGTCAACGTCCGCGAATGGCGCCGGCTGTACGCCCGGCTGACGCGGTTGCCGCAGCCGTTGATCGAGGAAATCGCTCGCGTCACGTCGTTGGCCCAGCAGGAATGGGCCGCGGCGCGGCAGGCTGCGGATTTCGCCCGGTTTTTGCCGTGGCTGGATCGCGTCGTGGCGCTCAAGCGCCGCGAGGCGGACGCGCTTGGCTATGAAATCGAACCGTATGACGCCCTGCTCGACGAGTACGAACCCGGCGCTCGCGGCCGCGACCTGGACGCGCTATTCGCCGTCCTGAGTCCGCAACTGACTGCACTCACGGAGCGGTTGACCGCCGCGCCGCGCCGGCCGAACGACGCCGTCCTGCGCCGCGCGTTTCCGACCGACCGCCAGCGCGTCTTCAACAAAGCGGCGGCGACGACGTTAGGCTTCGACTTCGAGGGCGGCCGGCTCGACGATACCACGCATCCGTTCTTTGCCGCCATCGGGCCGGGCGATTGCCGCATCACGACACGGTACAACCTCGACGACTTCGGCGACGCCTTCTTCAGCACGTTGCATGAAGTAGGCCACGGGCTATACGAACAGGGTTTGGACCCGACGCGGGCCGGCCTGCCGGTGGGCGAGGCGCCGTCGCTGGCCCTCCACGAGTCGCAGTCGCGCCTGTGGGAAAACACCGTCGGGCGCGGACTGGCCTTCTGGCAGCATTTCTTCCCACTGGCCCGACAAGTCTTTCCCGAGGCGCTGGGCGACGTGAGTCTGGCGGAGTTTCATTTCGCCGTTAACCGAGTCGAACCGTCTCTGATCCGCGTGAAAGCCGATGAGGCGACGTACAACCTGCATATCCTGGTGCGCTTCGAGCTGGAGCGAGCGCTGATTTCCGGCGACCTACGCGCGGCCGACGTGCCGGCGGCGTGGAACGAGGCATATCGGCGACGGCTGGGCGTCGCGCCGGACAATGACGCGGAAGGGTGTTTGCAAGACGGCCATTGGGCGGCGGGGCTGATCGGATATTTTCCTACCTATACGCTGGGAAATGTGATCGCCGCTCAACTCTATGCGCGAGCGGAAGAGGAGTTAGGCGATCTGGCCGGCGCCTTCGCGCACGGCGACTTCTCGCCATTGTTGGGATGGTTGCGCAACAAAATCTACCACCAAGGAGGCCGTTATCCGACGGCGCGGTTGATCGAGCTTGCCACCGGCGTGCCGCCCGACGCGCGGCCGTTTGTGGCGGCGTTGCGACACAAGTATGAGGAACTGTACGGCCTCTGATGACAATGGCATTTCAGCGCTGGACGCGCGCCGTGCCGCCTTTGGCCAACGCCTCCACCTCCGGCAACCGAGCCATCGTCACGTCGCCAGGGAACGTAGTGAGTAACGCCCCATGCGCCCAGCCCAGACGCAGCGACTCCTCGGGCGTCCTCCCTGAGATCAAGCCGTAAATGAGGCCGGACGCGAAGCCGTCGCCACCGCCGATGCGGTCCATCACATCCAGCTTGCAAGTCGGACTTACGAAGCGCTTGCCGTCGATCCACAATACGGCCGCCCAATCGTGACGGTTTGACGAATGCACTTCGCGCAGCGTCGTCGCCACCACCTTGATGTTCGGAAATTGCTCGACGACGCGCTCGATCATGTGAAAAAAAGCGTCGGGATCGAGCGTCGATTTCGCCGTCGCCTCCGGGCCGGCGATGCCAAGTCCCTTTTGAAGATCTTCTTCGTTGCCGAATAGCGCGTCTACGTTGCCCACGATGCGACGCAGCACTTGTTGCGCGCGATCGAGGCCGCCGACCGTCGCCCACAATTTCGGCCGGTAATTGAGGTCGAAGGAGTTGACGGCGCCGAGAGACTTCGCGGCCCGCATTCCCTCGATAATCAGTTCCGACGTGGTTTCGGACAGCGCGGCGAAGATGCCGCCCGAGTGAAACCAGCGCACGCCGCCGGCGCCGATCTTGGTCCAGTCGAAGTCGCCGGGTTTAAGCAGCGCGCCCGCCTCGTTCGCCCGGTTGTAGAAGACCACCGGCGGACGCACGCCCTGGCCGCGGTCGCTGTAGACGGTGGCGATGTTCGGCCCGCGCGCGCCGTCGTGCTCGAACCATTTGTAAAACGGCGTGACGCCGGTTTCGCGCACCCGGGCCTGCACCAGCTCGCCGATGCCGTAGTTTACCATCGCCGTGGCGACGCCGGCGCGAAGACCGAAGCAGTCCGACAGCCCCGCGGCGACGTTGTACTCGCCGCCGGAGACGTGAATGTCGAAGGAACGCGCTTTCCGAAAAGGAACGCCGCCGGGATCGAGCCGGTGAACGAGCGCGCCAACGGCGAGAAAGTCCAGGGCACAGGGATCTTTGCGAACGGTGAAATCACTCATGGACAGTATGGTATAGCGCCGGCGGCCGGCTCGCCAGCCTTGCCCCGGACGGCCGGTAGGGTAAGATCAGCCTTGTGGCTCCAGCCCTGTGACCGAACCGAAAGGACCAACATGAGATTTACCTCCTCCGCATGGGCGGCGACGGCGTTGCTCGCCGCAACACTGCCTTGCCTGGCCGCCGACGCCCCCGCCGGCAAGCGCGACGACTCGGCCTCCGAAAAGCTGGGCATGAAACTATCGCTCCAGTGCTGGACGTTCAATCGACTGAGCTTCTTCGAGACGGTCGATCGCGCCGCGGCGCTTGGCGTCAAATACCTTGAAATGTACCCCGGCCAGAAGCTCAAACCCGGCTCCGACGTGAAAATCAACCACGACATGAGCGATGAGACCATCGCCGAGATCCAGAAGAAACTGGCGGACGCTGGCGGACTCAAGGTGATCGCTTACGGCGTGGACGGCGTCCCCACCGATGAAGCGGGCGCGCGGAAGGACTTCGAGTGGGCCAAGAAGATGGGCATCACGGTCCTCGTCACCGAGACGACGCCCAACGACATCCACGATAAGCTCTGCACTGAATACGGCATCCGCATGGCGCTGCACAACCACCCGCAGAGTTGGCCGCCGGACAAGGTTCTGGAGGCTTGCAAGGGCCACACCAAGCTGATCGGCGCCTGCTGCGACGTTGGCCACTGGATGCGGGCGAAGTTCATTCCCGTCGAGCAGCTCAAGAAGATGGAAGGTCGTGTCGAACATCTGCACTTCAAGGATCTCAACGAGGTCGGCTCCGACGCCCATGACGTGGAATGGGGCACGGGCAAGGGCGACTTGAAGGCCCAGCTCGAAGAACTAAAGCGCCAGAATTACAAAGGCTTTCTGTCGATCGAATATGAGTATGGCGACTTGAAGCACCTGGACGCCAACCTGCCGAAGTGCGTCGAGTTCTTCGATCGGACCATGAGCGAATTGGCGAAGTAAGAGGCTAATACGAGCCGCGACCGTAAGGGCGCGGGGGCGGCTTCCCCGCTCCCTTACCAGTACTTTCAAAAAGTACTCC
>DHJA01000177.1:0-2111 GCA_002404095.1 Planctomycetaceae bacterium UBA4732
CGGCTCGAACGCCTGGATGCCCATGCGGTGCAGCGTCGGCGCCCGATTGAGCAATACCGGATGGTTTTTGATGACTTCTTCGAGGATGTCCCAAACCTGATCGTCCTTGCGCTCGAGCATCTTCTTGGCCGACTTGATCGTGTCGGCGTGGCCCAGTTCCTTGAGCCGGCGGATGATGAACGGCTGGAACAGTTCCAGGGCGATTTTCTTGGGCAAGCCGCACTGGTGCAGCCGCAACTCGGGGCCGACGACGATGACCGACCGCGCCGAGTAATCGACGCGCTTGCCGAGCAGGTTTTCGCGGAAGCGGCCCTGCTTGCCCTTGATCATGTCGGTCAGCGACTTCAGCGGGCGGTTGCTGGAGCCGAGGACCGGCCGTTTGCAACGGTTGTTGTCGAACAGCGCGTCCACCGACTGCTGCAACATCCGCTTCTCGTTGCGGATGATGACCTCGGGCGCATTGAGGTCCACCAGCTTCTTGAGCCGATTGTTGCGGTTGATAATGCGACGATAGAGATCGTTCAAATCGCTGGTGGCGAAGTTGCCGCTATCAAGGAGTACGAGCGGCCGAAGGTCCGGCGGGATGACCGGGACGCACTCCAGCACCATCCATTCGCACTTATTCTGCGGCCCGCCCAGGCCGGAATCGCGGAGCGATTCCACCACCTTGAGGCGCTTCACCAAATCGCGCAGCTTCTGCTTGGACGGCTTGTCCTTCTTGCTCTCCGCTTCGAGCTTGGTGCGTAGTTCCAGCGACAGATCGACGAGGTTGACGGCCTCCAAAAGCTTGCGGACGGCCTCCGCGCCCATCTCGGCTTCAAAGGTATCGCCGTAGTTCTCGCGCGCCTTGCGGTAGTCGTCTTCGTTGAGCAGCTGGTTCTTCTTGAGCTGCGTGGCCCCTTCTTCGCCGGGGTCGGTGACGACGTAGTCCTGAAAATAGATGATCTTTTCCAGGCTGGTCGTCTTCATGTCCAGCAGCGTACCGAGACGGCTGGGCATCGCCTTGAAGAACCAAATGTGGACAACAGGCGCGGCCAATTCGATGTGGCCCATGCGCTTGCGGCGGACGCGGCTGTGCGTGACCTTGACGCCGCAACGGTCGCAGATCATGCCCTTATATTTCATGCCGCGGTACTTGCCGCAGGCGCATTCCCAGTCTTTCTCGGGGCCGAAGATCCGTTCGCAGAACAGGCCGTCTTTCTCCGGCCGGTAGGTGCGGTAGTTGATCGTCTCGGGCTTTTTGACTTCGCCAAAGGACCAACTGCGGATGTCGTGCGGGCTGGCGAGGCTGATGCGCACCGCCCCGTAATCGTTGATACGGTCATAATTCACGTCACCGGAACTCATGTGACCGCCCTCCTTAAAAGAGCCGTCAGCTTTCAGCTATCAGCTTTCAGCCATATTTGGCTGATAGCTGATAGCTGAGAGCCGATAGCTTCTTAGATGGTCCTCTTCTTTTCCAACTGCATGTTAAGCGCCAGCCCGCGGATTTCGTTGGTTAACACGTCGAAGCTCGCCGGCGTGCCGGCCTCCAGCGTGTTCTCGCCCTTGACCATCGATTCGTAAATCTTGGTCCGGCCTTCCACGTCGTCCGACTTGACCGTTAGCAACTCCTGCAGGATATACGCGGCGCCATAAGCCTCCAGCGCCCACACTTCCATTTCGCCGAAGCGCTGGCCGCCGAACTGCGCCTTGCCGCCCAGCGGTTGCTGAGTGATAAGCGAGTACGGCCCCGTCGCCCGCGCGTGGACCTTGTCGTCCACCAAGTGATGCAGCTTGAGCATGTAAATGTAGCCGACCGTCACCGGCTGCTCGAAGAGGTCGCCGGTTCGGCCGTCACACAGGAAGCTCTTGCCCGTCTCGGAGACGCCGGCCTCCTTGAGACATTTGCGAATCTCTTCCTCCGTGGCGCCGTCGAACACTGGCGTCACGGCCTTGAAGCCGAGCTTCGCCGCCGCGTAGCCGAGATGCGTCTCTAAAATCTGCCCCACGTTCATACGGCTCGGTACGCCCAGCGGATTCAGCAGGATGTCCACCGGCGTCCCGTCCGCCAGGAACGGCATGTCCTCGACCGGCAGAATCTTGGAGATCACGCCCTTGTTGCCGTGCCG
>DHJA01000177.1:2186-4825 GCA_002404095.1 Planctomycetaceae bacterium UBA4732
CCTTGTTGCCGTGCCGGCCGGCCATCTTGTCGCCGACGGAGATCTGCCGCTTCGTGGCGACGTACACCTTCACCATCTGCTGGACGCCGCTCGGCAATTCGTCGCCGCGCTTCATCGAGTTGATCTTCCGTTCCTTCTCGTCGAACAGGAAGTCGAGGCGTTCCTTGTGCCGGCCGTACACCTCTTCGGACGCCTTCTTTTTCTCCGGCGAACGCACGTCCAAATGGTCGAGCTTGAACGTCGCCGCCTGTTCCAGGACGGACTTGTCGTCCTTTTCCTGGGCCAACAGCTTATTGCTGACCGTGTCCTTGAGCGCCGGCTTGTCGAGCACTTCGGACAGCTCCGCGACTAGCGCCCGGAACTGATCGGCAATCGTCCTGTCGGCCTTCTTCTCAACGTCCTTCGACTCCTTATCGAAAGTCTTGCGCTCCTCTTCGGTCATCGACGCCCGCCGGCTGAAGCGCTGCGTGTCGATGACAATGCCCTCAATGCCGGAGGGCACGTCCAGGCTGTCGTTCTTCACGTCCTCACCGGCCCGGCCGAAGATGGCGTGCAGCAGCTTTTCTTCAGGCGTCAGCTCGCTCTTGGACTTTGGCGATACCTTACCTACCAGAATATCGCCCGGGTTGACGAAGGTGCCGACGCGGACGATGCCGTACTCGTCGAGGTTGCCCAGCGCCTTGGGCGAGACGTTGGGAATGTCGCGAGTGAACTCCTCCTTGCCGAGCTTCGTCTCGCGGATCTCAATCTCGAACTCCTCGATGTGGATCGAGGTATAGGTGTCGTTTTCCACCAGCTTTTCGCTGATGATGATCGCGTCCTCGAAGTTGTAGCCGTCCCACGACATGAACGCGACCAACACGTTGCGGCCCAGGGCCAGCTCGCCCTTGACGGTCGCCGCCCCGTCGGCCAGCACTTGCCCCTTTTTCACCTTCTGACCGACGCGCACGATCGGCTTTTGGTTCAGGCAAGTGTGTTCATTCAGCCCGGTAAACTTGCGCAGGAGATACTCGCGCTCGTCCACGCGGATGCGGAAGCCGTCCATGTAGCCGACGGTCCCGGCCCGCTCGGCCCGCACGACCATGCCGCTGTTCTGGGCCACGTCCTTTTCGAGGCCCGTGGCCACGACCGGCGGCTCGGGGACCAACAGCGGCACCGCCTGGCGTTGCATGTTGGAACCCATCAACGCCCGGTTGGCGTCGTCGTGTTCGAGGAACGGAATCAAGCCCGCCGAGACGCCGATCATCTGCTTGGGGCTGATGTCGATGAACTGCACGGCGTCGGACGGCACCGATGCGAAGTCACCGCCGACGCGGGCGATGACGCGGTCTTCGGTGATCTTCTGGCCGTCGGTCGGGCTGTCGGCCGGCGCCAAGTGGGCCGCCGACTCCTCGTCGGCCCGCAGCCAGCGCACGTCGTGCGTCAGCTTCTTCTTCGTCACCGAACGATAGGGCGTGATGAGGAAGCCATAGTCGTCCACGCTGGCATAGATGCTCAAGTGCGAAATCAAGCCGATATTGGTGCCTTCTGGGGTCTCAATAGGACAAATACGGCCGTAGTGCGAGATGTGTACGTCGCGCACGTCGAAGCCGGCTCGCTTGCGATTGAGGCCGCCAGGCCCAAGGGCCGACAGGCGCCGCTCATGCGTGAGTTGCGACAGCGGGTTGGTCTGGTCCACGACCTGCGACAGTTCGCCGCGGCCGAAGAAGTATTCGATGGCCGCCGAGATCGACTTGGGATTGATGAGCGTGCGCGGCGTCATGTCCTGCTGATCGCGGATGCTCATGCGCTCCTGCACCGTTCGGCGCAGCTTGAGAAAGCCCTTGCGCAGCTCGTCGGCCGCCAGTTCGTCGATGGTGCGCACCCGGCGATTGCCGAGGTGGTCGATGTCGTCGATGCTCGCTTTGCCCTCCGGGTCGCGCAGCCGCAAGATGTAGCGGATGGCGTTGAGGTAATCGAGCGCCCGCAAGGTCATTTCCGATTCAGGAATGTCCTGATTGAACTTGCGGTTGATGCGGAAGCGGCCGACTTTGCCGAGACGGTAGCGGTTGGCGTCCTGGAACTTCTCCTTGAACAACTCGCGCGCCTTCTCCAACTGCGGCGGGTTGCCCGGGCGCAAGCGCTGGTAGATTTTGAGCAGCGCTTCCTCATGGGTGCTGGTCGGGTCTTCCTTGAGCGAGTTCAAGATGAGCGGATCTCTGACCTTCGACAGGATCGTCACTTCCTTGACGGTGCTTGCCAACAGCACGTCTAGCTTCTCAGGCGTGAGCGCTTCGCCGCTCTCCAGATAGACTTCGCCCGTTTCCGGATCGATTATGTCGCCGACTATCTGTACGCCGGTCAGCCGTTCCCGATGGGCGGGGTCGAGCTTGACGTTTTCGGTCGGGTAGAAGGCGCGCAGGATTTCGGCGTCCGACGAGTAAATCGGGTCCATGGCGCGCAAGAGCGTCATGGACGAGAACTTGCCGGACTGGTCAATGCGGACTCCGAGAGTCTCTTTCTTGGTGACGTTGACCTCGATCCAACTGCCGCGCTCAGGGATGATGCGGCAGCTATGCAGCTTGCGGTCGATGTCGGTGGTGTCGATGACGAAATCGACGCCCGGCGAGCGGTGTAGCTGGCTGACGACGACGCGCTCG
>DHJA01000177.1:5006-5805 GCA_002404095.1 Planctomycetaceae bacterium UBA4732
AGGCGCAGCCAGACGCGGAAGGGCCGGCCGTAGGTCAGTCGCAGCTGACGGCATTCGTCGGGGCCGTAGCGCGGCTTGCCCAGTTCGTATTTGAGATACTGCAAGGAGAGCGTCTTATCGTAGCTCTCGATGGGGAAGATTTCGCGCAACACGCCTTCTAGGCCGGAGGGCGTGCGCTCCTCGGGGGAGACGCGCAGTTGGAGAAAGCGGTCATACGATTTGGTCTGAATCTCGGTCAACGGCGGCACGTCAACGGTGTCGCCGAAGCGGCCGAAGTTGCGTACGTTTTCAGGCACGATGGTGCGGACGGCGGGGACGGGCATGCGGATTGCTCCTCCCAAGGTGAAGAAAGCGACGCGGCAAGAGGCGGCGGCGCACAGGGAAACGCGAACGGCGGCAAGCAAGCCGGGGTTCGGCAAACACCTATGCGGCGTCTAGCCGCGGGCTGGTCGGATGCGGAACAGTTAAGAGATCAGAAATCGGTCGCGGTGGGACGGTTGGTCCGGCGCCGCGGCCTCGCGCCGCGTTACGGCGCGCGAAGAAGGCCAGGCCGGGAGCCTGGCACAGAACCAGTCGGGGGCGAAGCGGTAAAGGGACTTGTGGCACGCTGCATTCCACCGTGAGAACAACGGAACTGCCGGCCGTTACGGGTGCGGCAGGACTTCCGAATCCAAGTCCGCCCGTTCGGCGTCGCGCCTCATCTTCCTGCGTGGAGAACCATTTCATTGATTTCACCACAAAGGCACGAAGAATGCAAGAGCGCTTTCGGCGAACGGCCGGCGTAGGTCTGGAAGGTGGC
>DHJA01000177.1:5890-11867 GCA_002404095.1 Planctomycetaceae bacterium UBA4732
CGCGGAGCGAGTCGGCCACCATAGCATCTCGCCGGCCGTTCGCCAAGAACCGATCAACCTGCCGGCTTCAGCGACACCTTGCCGCCGGCGTCCTCAAGTTTCTTCTTGATGGCGTTGGCCTCGTCCTTGGGCGCCGTCTCCTTGACCGCCTTGGGAGCGCCTTCCACCAGATCCTTAGCCTCTTTCAGGCCGAGGTTGGTGATCGCCCGCACTTCCTTGATGACGTTGATCTTCTTGGACGGGTCGGTCAAACCTTCGAGGATGACCTGGAAGTCGGTCACTTCGGCGGGCTTTTCCGCTACCGCGGGGCCGACGGTCGGGGCGGCCATCATCATGCCGCCGCCGGCCGGCTCGATGTTATACTTTTCCTTGAGGTAGTCCTTGAGTTGGACCGCCTCAAGAACTTTGAGGCTGGCGAGTTGATCGCCCAACGCCGTGATCGTCGCGGCAAAGTCTGCCATGGGAGGGTGCCTTTCTAGAGATAGCGTGCTGCTTGAAGCGGAGCAGCGACTTGCGTAATAGTCTGGTGATTCCTTCTTGGAGCCGGTTTGTAAACTGCCCCACGCGCTCAACCCGCAGCAGGTGCGGGCGCCTCTGCGGTAGGCGCGACCTCCGCCGGAGGGGAGGCCTCCGCCGGAGGCGCGGCCTCCTCAGCGGCCGGTTCCTTCTCGCTGATTTTCTGAATCTGCCCCGCGACCTGTCCGCCCGCGCTGACAAGGCCGCCGAGGATTGCCGACGCCGGGCTGAGCAGTGCCGAAAGGATGGCCCCTATCGCCTGGGAGCGAGTCGGCATCTTCAGGGCCGCGTCGAACGGTATTTCCAGTCCGTCGGCGATGGCCCCCTTGACGCGAACCTTGTCCTTGTACAAAGGCAGGTTCTTGGGCAGCTTCAACTCGCCGTCCACCGCCTGGCTCAGTTCCGCCACGCTGCCGGCGCCCCACGCCAACAGGGTCGGCCCCTTCCAGTACGGCGAATCCGCGCTGAAGTTCAATCCGAGTTCGCCGAACACCTTGCGGGTCAGCGAGTTTTTGACTACCTGAAGGCGGATATTCTTCTTCCGCATGTTCGCGCGGAAGGTGGAATCCGCGTGACAGGTCAGCCCCTTGGTGCTGAGAACGACCACGTCGCGGACGCCGTCGAAGCTCTTCCGCAGGGCCGTCATTTCCATCTGCTTGATGACTTTGCTCATGGCTCGATGATTCTCGCGTTTTACATCGTGACCGGAATGCCCGGCGTCATAGTTCCCGCCAGGGTGATCGACCGAACGTAGTGGCCCTTGACGGCCGACGGCTTCACCGAGCGAATCTGCTCGACGAAAGTCGTGACGTTGGCGACCAGCTTGTCGTCGTCGAAGCTCATCTTGCCGACGCCCGCGTGGACGTTTCCGCCCTTGTCGGAGCGGTATTCGACCTTGCCTGCCTTGAACTCGCGCACGGCGCCCGCCACGTCCTGGCCGGACGTGATGACGGTACCGGCCTTCGGCGTCGGCATCAGGCCGCGCGGCCCGAGTACCTTACCAAGACGGCTGACCTGGCCCATCATGTCCTGCGTCGCCAGAGCCACGTCGAACTCAAGCCAGCCGTCGCCCTGGATTTTCTTGATGAGTTCGTCGCTGCCGGCGAAGTCGGCGCCGGCCTCTTTGGCTTTGCCGACGTTATCGCCCTGACAGAAGACCAGCACGCGCACGGCCTTGCCGACGCCGTGCGGCAACGCCACGCTGCCGCGGATCATTTGATCGCTCTGCGTGGCGTCGATGCCCAACGACATATGAATCTCGACCGTCTCATCAAACTTGGCGCGCTTGAGTTGCTTGAGCAGAATCACGGCTTTCTTGAGCGGGGCCGGGCCTTCTTTACTCGCCTTTTTGTAGATATTGCGGAGCTGTTCCCTCAGCTTTTTGCCGCGCTTCGGCGGCTGGCCGGGCTGTTGACCCTTGCGCCTCTTGGACGCTTCGCCGGATAAGCCTTGTTGACCTTTCGGCGCGGCGGCCGCCGCGGGAGCGGACGGCGCCTCGGCCACGCCGTCGGGCTTGGCCTTGGCTTCGTTCTTGCGCGGGTCTTGTCCACGCGGCGCCCGCGGCTTCTTCGCTTCGGCAACGGCGGGAGCTTCGGCCGGCGCCGCTACAGGAGCTTCCGTCGGCTCGGCCGGGTTCGCTTGTTTCTTAGCCATGATGCTATGCTCGTCAGCTATGTCTTACTAACCCGAAGCGCAAGCGAGGGATGTGGTCGAATCCCCCGCTTGCGCTTCGGGTTAGTGTGCGTTGATCCTACCCCTCGACTGCGAGGCCGAGGCTGCGCGCCGTGCCGGCAATGATGCGAGTCGCGTGTTCTAGGTCGCGGGCGTTGAGATCTTGAATCTTCCTCTTGGCGATGTCCTGTACCTGCGCGGCCGTGACCTTAAAGCCTTTGTACTTGCCGCTGGCTTTGGTCTTTTCCTCGGCGCTGATGACGTCGCCGCCCTTTTTCTTCTCAACGGGAATGCCGGCCGCTTGCTTGAGCAACACGGCCGCCGGCGGACTCTTGACGATGAAATCGAAGGTGCGATCAGAGTAGACGGTAATCACCACCGGGATGGTGATGCCCTTCATCTCCTTGGTCCGGTCGTTGAATTGCGACACGAACTGTCCGATGTTCACACCATGCTGGCCGAGGGCCGGCCCGACCGGCGGCGCGGGCGTGGCGGAGCCTCCCGGCACTTGCAAACGAATCTGGGCGGTCACCTGTCTGGCCATGTCGGTTCCTTCTTAGATCACCGCCCGCGACGAACCACAAAAACCCCGAAGATGCGGAGATAAGAAACAATAGGAAAAAGGAAGAGGTTCGGCCAGAGCCGAACCTTGACTTTTTTCCCATTTTGTGTTTCGAGCGGCCGTTTAGCCGCGACCCGGAGGGGAGCGCGTCTCCCCCCGCGCTCCCCTTCGGGTCGCGGCTAAACCACTTCCACTTGCCAGTATTCCAACTCCACCGGGACGGGGCGCCCGAAGATCGTCAATTCGACCTTCAGATGGTTCAGGGCTTCGATGATATCCTTGACTTCACCCTCCATGCCCGCGAAGGTGCCGTCGCGCACTCGCACCCGATCGCCCTTGTCCACCGGCGGCTTCTCGGGCAGAGCCTTTTCCTTGTCGGCGCCGCCGCCTTTAGGCCCGAGCATCCGGTCCACTTCACGCGGTGACATCGGCGGCGGCGGTCGGTTCAGTGTGCCGCCCACGAAGTCGCCCACGCCGGAAGTCTCGCGGAATAGGTAGAGAATATGGTCGTTATACTCGACATTCGCCATCAGGTATCCGGGATAGAGCTTACGCTCTTTCACCACGCGCTTGCTGTTGCGCATCTCGGTCACGCGCTCGACGGGAATCTTGATTTCGCCGAAATACTCCTCCAGCCGTTCGATTTTCACGCGCCGCTCGATGGCTTCCTTGATCGTGTCCTCGCGGCCGCTCTGCACCTTGACCACGTACCAATGTTTGTTGCTCGGCTCCTCTTCGGCGACAGGTTCAGCGGCAGCCTCCGCGTCCGCGTCGTCGTCGTCTTCTTCTTCCTCTTCCGCGGCGGGAGCTTCCTCCTGACGCGCGGCCGCTTCCGGCTCGGGTTCTTCCTCTATGCTCACTTCGATCGGCAGCGCCTTATGTTTTTCATGAGCCGGCCGCGCTTCGTCGCGCTCCGCGTGTTCGGGCGGAGCGACATCGTGCGGCGCCGCGTCATTGGCGGCCACCGTTTCCGACAGCGCGGGGGATGCCGTCTCGGGTTCGGAAGTCAGCACGTTATCGGACATGGCCAAAGACTCCTGATCGGCGGCCGCCCTGTGCGGCCGAGCGCACGACTCACCAAGGTTTCAGCTCGGCGCTCTTGTTCTTTTCGGACTGGTCCTCGCTAAGCTGAAGCACGCCAATCGGCTTCCAGCTGAGGACGACTCGCCACGTTTGATCCATCAAAAACAGGAAGATCGCCAGCAGCGCCACCGTCACCAGCACTACTATGGTGTCCTGGATCAGGCGCGGCCGCGTCGTCCATGAAACTTTATTCAACTCCGCTTCCGTGGCGATAAGGAAGTCGGCGAACGGCGGGAAATTGACCACACGCCATGCCATCCAGATCGACGCCGCCAACAGCAGCAACGGCAGCGTGTACCGCAAAGCCGGCACCAGCGTCAGGGGCCAATACACCGGCCCACCCGCCGCGGCAAACGGCGGAGCCTTCACTGGCTTATCGTCCTCTTTCTTGATCTTACCCGCGGCCGCGTCGAACTCCGCCGTCTTGACGAGCGAACCCGTCGTTAGCGTCGATAATTGCTGGTGCTGCGGCGGGTCAGCCACGCGGACATAATCCCTGTTCAACTGATCGTTCACATCGCGGAGCGCGAAGCGGTTTATACGGAGTTCCGCCTCCGGCAGGCCCGCCGGCGGCAGCGTGACGAGCGCGGCGGGACCGACGGCCGCGACCAGCGCGTCGGACGATCCCGGAAGATTGAGGATCTCCGTTATCTCCTTCTTGCCCAACTCCGCCTTGAGTTGTCTTTTCGTTTCCGCGTCCAAGTCGGGCGCCTTATCGATGCGGCTGTCCAGGGCGACGCGGTAAATCTTCTGAGAAACACCTTTTCCTTCCGGTAGGCCCGTATCGCCCGGCCTGACGATCAGCAATTGCAACTGTTCTTTGACTTGCGGCGGCAATTCCGTGAGAATCGGCCCCGCGTCGCCGAGACTTTCCAGCGCGACCATTCCAGTGAAGGGGATGTTGAGCGACCACTGTTCCGGCATCCGGCGAAGGAAGCCGTTGTTCATCATCGTGTATACGCCCGATCCGGCAAGGAGCAGAATGCCGAGAATGGTGCCGCGACGGACGCGCTGGCCCTGCAAACCCTTGTAGGCGGTCGCCGAGAACCAGCCCTGCCCTTCCAGTTGAATTAAGTATTTCTCCGTTTCCGGGCGGAGAAACAGATAGACTCCCAGAGCGATCAGGGCCAAGGCGATCAAGCCGGTCAGAACGAGGCCGGTGGTGACGGCGGAATCGCCAAAAAGGTGGTGGGTGTAAACTTCATATTCCAGCCACAGACTCGCCCAGCGCGTTAGCAGCAGAACCAGAACGAAGCCCACCAAAACCGCAAAAATACCGGCGCGGGCGCCGGCCGGCTGTTTCGGCCCGATCAGGCGGGCGCCGACGACGGCAAGGGCGGTGAAGGCGGCCAGCATGAGTAGGCCGAGAAGCACGTCGCCGCCAATGGTGGTGAGGCCGGTCGCGATCTGCCACAGGTAGGGCAAGGCGCCGAACACAATCACCAGGCAGACGACGACGTAAGTCGCCCCCACGAGGCTCACGACCGGCATCCGATCGTAGGGATTCGACGCGGCGGAGACCGGCGGATTCTTGACAGCCACGGCCATTGGCGTTTCCTACTCAAAAGAAAAGGCGGGAAGGGCGTCGCCCCTCCCTTCCCTCACGCGGCGCCCGCCCTCCTGGCAAGGGGCCGACCTCGGCGTCGCGGAATCTGTCGGCGAACAGGGGCGGAGGGAGTCGAACCCCCAACCGGCCGCTTTGGAGACGGCTGCTCTACCAATTAAGCTACGCCCCTTCACATCGGCAGTCCGTAGTCCGTAGTCATTAGTCCGTAGCGGCAAGCCGACTTGTCTTCACTACGGACTACGGACTACGAACTACGGACTTATCGCTATTTCTTGCGCGATTCCTTGTGCGGCGTGTGCTTGCGCTCCTTGCGGCAGAACTTCTTCAGTTCCAGCCGCTCGGCGCCGCGCGTTTCCTTTTGCGTGCGGTAATTGCGCGCGCCGCATACCGTGCATTCCATCCAGACGTACTCACGCATGGCCGATTCGCTCCGGTAGTTGGTGTCAGTCGTCAGCGGCCGAATAAATCGGCCTACTGACTACTGACTACTGACTACTGACTACTGACTACTTGAGAATCTTGGTCACGACGCCCGAACCGACGGTGCGGCCGCCTTCGCGGATGGCGAAGCGCAAGCC
>DHJA01000028.1:0-17052 GCA_002404095.1 Planctomycetaceae bacterium UBA4732
CGTAGAGGCGAGGTCTCCTCGCCCTCTTCTGGGACACTCGCATGGATACGAACCAAGGGAAGGAGTGGTATTTCGCTTACGGCAGCAACCTATGCGCCGAGCAGATGCTGCGGCGCACCGGCCCAATTGGTGAGGATACGGATAGTCCCTGCATCGCCCGCTTGCCCGGCTACCGGGTGGTCTTCAACATGCAAGGCGATGACGGTTTGGTGTACGCCAACATCATTCAACCAGGAGATGGGGTGATCGGCGTACTGTACTTCTGCAGTGCGGCGGCGCTTGCAAGCCTGGACGCTTGCGAAGAAGGGTACGACCGACGGCGTGTTCTGGTGACGCTTGAGGGCGGCGCGACGCGGGAAGCAATGGCCTATGTCGCGAGGCCGGAGTGTACGGCGGACGGCGGACGCCCCAGCCCCGAATACCTGGAAATAATTATTCGGGGGGCCAGGCGACACGGCTTACCCGAGGCATACATCCGTTCGCTTGAGAGTAGCGGTTAGTCATTTTCTCTTTGTCACGTGAAAACTCCACTAATAGTTCCTACAATGCTCGCTACTCATTAAGAGATCGCCCAAAGCGTTCTTTTACCCGTCCCGCGAAATGAGGCAACCCTCATGGACGTCACTCCCCGCTCCCGGCGTCGGCTCGGTTTCACCCTGATCGAGCTTCTCGTGGTCATTGCCATCATCGCCATACTCATCGGCCTCCTTCTGCCAGCGGTCCAGAAGGTCCGGGAGGCCGCCGCGCGCATCCAGTGCTGCAACAACCTTAAGCAACTCGCCTTGGCCGCGATCACCTATCACGACGCCAACGGTCGCTTCCCCCCGGCAGTCAACATCTCGGATGCGGACGATTACGGATGGCCAGTCGCCCCAAGCCCCGGCCGCTGGTACGGCCTGAACCTGGCGCTGTTCCCTTACTTCGAGCAGGACAACCTTCGCAAAAACGTGGTCGATAACGTCTGGAACCCGCACTATGTCAACTGCAAGGGGCCAACTTCGGTGGGCGCCCAGGTGGTCAAAATCCTGATCTGCCCGTCCGAAAGCGCGTTTCCGCCCGGCGCCGTCGGGCAGTACAACGCCTATTACTTCGGCCTGAGCAGCTACGGCGGTTGCTCCGGCACTTCGGCAACGACGACTATTGGGAGCCAAAGCCTCAAGAACGGCATTTTCACCATGAACAGTTCCGTCCGAATTCTGGAGATTACGGACGGGACCACCAATACCCTGATGTTCGGAGAGCGGTCGCGGCTGAACCTGCCTGCCACCAACACTTCGCAGGCGGTCGGCGGGTGGGCGTGGGCCAACTACTTCTCCCAGGAGGACAACACCATGAACTCTTCGGAGCCAATTGAGGGAATCATGGCGCACGACCTCAACCAGTTCGGCAGTCAACACACCAGCGGCCTTATCTCGAACTTCGCCTTCGCGGACGGCTCGGTCAAGGCTCTGCAAAAGAGCATAAGTATAGTCGCATTTCAACGGCTGTCGGCGCGAAACGATGGACAGGTGATTGATGCGAGCCAGTACTAACTCGGCCGGGGCGACGACCGGACTGCTAGCCGCCGCCCTGCTAACGGCCATCGGCTGCGGCCAACCGCGCGATTACGCGCCGGTTGAAGGGACGGTGACATTGGCGGGCCGGCCGTTGTCTGGGGTGCGCGTCTGGTTCTACCCAGAGGCCGAGGGGCGGGAGCAACCGCCTTACGCCACCGGCACGACCGACGCCGCCGGCCTCTACACATTGACCGCCGAGACGGGCAAGCCGGGGGCGCTGGTGGGCAAGAACCGCGTGGTCGTCAACTGGCCGCTGCCGGAGCGTGATCCGAGCAAACCGCCGCCCCGGCCGCCAGGGCCGCCCATCCCCATTTTGTACACGCAGGCCGCCGACACGCCCCTCACCGTCGTGGTCAAGCCGGGGCCAAAGCAAACGATCAATGTGGAGATCCCCAAGTAGGAAACCGGCGACGCGACGAGCGCCGCGGCACAATTCCGCGCCTCGCGCCGCAATAGTGCTTGCCCCCTCGTGCGCCGACCGCGTACAATCCCATAACTGCCTACCTTCCGCCGGACGCTGCCAATGCGGCCGGCCAACGCCAGGGGGAATTCGCATCATGGCCACCGCCATTGCTTTGCCGCCGGGCCTCCGCACTCGGATCGCGGCCGTCGCCCATCGCGTCCGCCGGCTGCGCTTCCAACGCGGGCTGAGCCTTCTGACTCTCCTTCTTACACTCGGCTTCGGCGCTGCACTGCTCGCCGACTTCTTCCTCGACCTACCGTCGCCCGTGCGCATCGGTATTTTCGGCGCCTGGGCAAGCCTCGGCCTGATCGCGTTCGTCTTTGGGTTGTTGTTGCCGCTCGGCCGTCGGCTCGACGACGACGCCCTCGCGGCCGTCATTGAGGAAAAGTATCCCGACCTTGGCGAACGCCTCACGTCCGCGGTGGAGCTGGCCGGCGCCGGCGACGACTATCACGGCTCGCCCGAACTTATCGACAACTTGATGCGCGACACCGAGGCCCGCGCCCGCGTTCTCAACTTTCTTCCGGCCGTGTCGAGTCGCTCGGCGCGTTGGCTGACCGTCGGCGCTGTCGCCCTTCTCGCTCTAACGCTAAGTCCGTCGGCCGTTTGGCCCGGCCAATATGCCGACCTTGCCGGTCGCTTTTTCCGGCCCTGGATCACGCCGCCCGCTTTCGCCATTGACGCGGCGCCGGCCGAGGACTTCGCCGCGCGCGGCCGGCCGCTCTCGCTCACGGCCCATTTAACGCCGTTGCGCCATGCGGTCACGGCGCCCGACGTTTGCACACTCGTCCAGATCGGCGCCGACGGTAAGCAGACGCGCATCGCCATGCCGGCCGTCAAAGAAGGCGGCTACAGCGCGACCTTCACGCCCGTCGCCGACTTCTGCTACCGCGTTGAAACCGGCCCCGATTCCAGCGCGTCCTACTCGATTGAGACGGTTCAGCCGGTGGACCTCGCCGCCGACAGCCCTGAGATCACGACCAAGCCGCCGGTCTACGCTGAAAACACCGTGGACGCCGAGATTGTTAACGGCTTGATGGATGTGGCCGTGCTTCAGAACGGCACGGTTCGCTTTGACTGCAAGTTTACCCGACCCGCCGCGTCCGCCTTCCTTGAATGGACGCCCACCGAGGTGAAGCCGGAGAAGATCGACGTCGAGACGCCGTTGCTAGAAATGACTCTCAGCCCAGATCGCATGACCGGCTCTGTCACTGTCCACGCTATGCTATCGGGCAAATACAGCCTGCATGTGCGGGCGGAACGCGGCGTACCGACGGATTTCCCCGCGCGCGACTTGATCGTGAAGTTGGACGAAGCCCCACAGTTCAAAAAGGTCGTCGTCAAGGACGAGCTAAAAGCGGTCCTGCCTTATGACCGTGTGCCGCTGGAGTTCACCGCCGTGGACGATGTGGCCGTGGCCTCCGCCGAAGTGGAATACCGCGTCAATCAGGGCGAACCCGTCCGCGAGCCGGTCGCCGTGACCGGCCTCAATACGCGCGAGGCTTCGACCAAAGAGAAGGACCAGAGCGTGTTCGCGTTGGCGGGCAAGGTCAAGCCGGGCGACGTGGTGGAATACCGCCTGCGCGTGAGCGACAACTTCCCGCCAGAATTCGGCGGTTCGCACGTCGTTTATTACCCGGCCGACCATGCGCTGACGCTGCGCGTCGCCACCGACAAGGAAATCCTCGCCCTGCGCGACGAGATTAATAAGCGGCTCGACAAGATCAAGGAAGACCTCAAGGCGGAAGAACGCGGCGTCTACAAGACGCGCAGCGAATCGCGCGACCACCCCGCCCTCAATCCCGAACAAGCGAAGGATACGCAGCGCCTAAAGAAAGACAACAAGGATACGGAAAATGCGCTACAAGACTTGGCCAAGGCGGCGGAGGCGGCGCCGTTGTTCCAGCCGTTGGCCGACCTCGCCCGCGACGTGGCCGACAAGGAGATGAAGGACAGCGAAAAGGCGATAGACAACGCGGCCGCCGACCACAAGACCGCCGCCGAGCGCGACGCCCAGTTCCAGAACTCGGAGAAGAACCTGGATTCGGCCCTGGCGCGTCTGGAAGAGATGAAGCGGAAAAACGAAGAGTTGGCCCAGGCGGCGCTGGCCGAGGCGAACCTGTCGAAGCTCGCCGACAAGGAGAAAGCGTTGGCGGATCAGGCCGCCGAATTGGCCGCCAAAGACCCGGTGCGCGACCCGTCGGTCAAGAATGAGGCGGAGAAGATCAAGCAAAAACAGGAAGAAACAGCCAATGAGTTGAAGCGTCTCACCGAAGAGAATCCGGCGCTGCGCAAAGCGCTGGAGGACGCCCGCGCCGAGGAGGCTCATGATCTGGCCGAGCGCGCCCGCGAACTCGCTAAGGAAGAGCGTGACCTATCGAAAGCGTCCGCTGATTCCGAGAAGGCCCGGAAGGTCGAACGATTAGCGGAGCTGGCCCGCAAGCAGCAACAGTTGGCCGACAAGGCGAATGAATTGGCGAAAGAGACCAAGCAGCCGTCGCAGGCGGCGAAGACCAATCCGCTGAAGCCGGAGGATACGCAGAAGGCCGCCGACGCGCTTAAGCAAGGCGACGCCGACGAAGCCGTGAAAAATCAGGATCAGGCGGCGAAGGAACTCGACCGTGTGGCCGACGAGTTGACTAAGGCCGTCGATCTGGCGAAAGACCCGCGCGAAGCGGCTCGTCAGTTGGCCCGCTTGGAAGAATCGCTGAAACAGCGAGTCCAGGACGAACTCAAGAAAAAGGAGCCTGGTTCTCTTGCAGAGCGTCTAAAACCGCTGGAACGCGAGCAAAAGGCGATCCATGAGGCGGCGGATCGGCTGTCCGTACCGCCGGCCAACGAAGAGGCGCGAAAGGAGAAGAAGCAGGCGGCCGAGCAGAGCGCGAAGGCCGCCGAAGCGATGCAAAAAGACCACGCCGACCAAGCCGCCAACCATATGGAGCAGGCCAAGCAATCGCTGGAACGGCTGGCTGACCGTCTGCCCACGCTGAACCAGCGGAAAGAGCAGGCGCTACGCGAAGTCGCCCAATTGCGTCAAAAACAGGACGAAATCGCCAAGCAGACGGAGCAAGCCGTCCAAGAAGCCAACAATGCCGATCCGAAAGACCCCAAGGCGCAGGAAGAGGTCGCCCGCAAACTATCGGAGGCGGCTCGTAAACAAGCCGACGCGGCCGAGAGCCTGACCAAGACGGATGCGCCCAACCAGGAAGCGCATCAAGACCACGCGCAGAAGGCGCTGGATTTGGCTCTCAAAGACCTGTTGGACGGCCACAAGGAAAAGGCGACGGCCTCGCAGCAGGATGCGAAACGCCAGCTGGAGCGACTGGAACAGGCGTTGAAGGAGGAGAAACCGGCCGATGCGAAGAAGGACGATGTGGCCCGGAAAGCGAGTGAGGAAGCCGAACGGCCAGTTGACTCGGCAAGGAAAGCAGCAGAGCATCTAGCCCAGGAACAGCGCCAACTCGCGCAGCAGACTCAACAGGCCGAGGATAAGCAGAATCAGAAGCCGGCCGAAGCCGGCAAGCAGGCCATGAAAGAAGCGATGGAAAAAGTCGCCCATAAGCAACAGGAATTGAGCGAGGAGACGTCGCGTCTACCAGTCCATCAGTCGCAAAAACTATTTGAGCATGCCCGCCAAGCGATGAATCGAGCGCAGCAAGCGCTCGACCATAACGACCCCGAACAGGCGAAGCGCCAACAGAACGAAGCGGCCGACGCCCTGCAACAGCTGGCGCAAAAGCTGCCGGCCAAGGCGCCGGACGCGGCGAAGGCGCCGGCCGGCGAGGCGGAGGCGCCGCACGGCCTGCCCAACAAGGAGCAGACGGCGCAAGCCCGCGATTTGGCCAAGCAGCAACGCGAGCTGCGCGATGAAGTGCGCCGCGCGACCGACGAGGCTCGTGCCGAGGCGGCCGCGCCAAAGGACAATCCCGTCGGCGAGTTGGTGAAGCAGCAACAAGAGGTAGCCAAGCAGGCCGGCGAGATGGCTAAGGAAGCCGCCAAAGAGCGCGGCAAAGAATCGCCGGCCGCTCATGCGGCGGGTGAGGCGAAGGAGTCAGCGCAGAAGGCGGCCGGCGAGATGCGGGCCGGCGCCCTCCAAGCGGCGAAAGAAGCCGGTAAACAGGCGTCCGAGCAGATGCGGAAGTTGGCCAAGCAGCTCGCGCAAACGCCCGGCGACGCCAACGCCCCGGCTGAAGCGGCCAAGGCCGAGCAACTGGCGGAGAAACAGGAAGAAATCACCCGTAAATTGGAGCCGTTAGTCAGAAATGCCGCCGCCCAACGGGCGCAGCAAGAGGCCCAGCAGAAAGATTTGCAAAAGCAGACCGGCGAGCTGACGCAAGACCTGAACAAGCTGGCGCGGAAGTTCGATAAGGCACATAAGGGACGGGAAATGTCGCAGGCGCAACAGGCCGCCAACTCCGGCAAGCAGGCCGAGGGCGCCATGCAGCAGGCGCAACAGCAGACCCAACAGGCCAACCAACCGGCGGCCCAACAGTCGCAACAGCAAGCGGCCCAGGCCCTGGAACAGGCCGCCAAGGAAATCGCCCAGGCGGCCGGACCCGCCCAGGCGACGGCAAAACAGGAGGGGGCCGGCCAATCCGTTCAGCAGGCGCAGGGCGCGATGGAACAAGCGAAGAGCGCCATGCAGCAGGCGCAGCCGCAAAGCGCTCAGGCATCAATGAGCCAGGCCGCCCAAGCCCTGGCGTTGGCCGCCCAGCAAGCGGGGAAGCAGCAAGGTAAACCGGAGCCGATAAGCGAATCGGGCGAAGAGGGCGCCGCTGCCGCCGGCCGACCCGATGTAAGCGTTTTCGCCCCTGAAATGAAGCAATTCGCCGGCAAGACCTGGGGCCAACTGCCCGGGGAATTGCGCACCAAGATTGTCCAGCAAATGAAGGTGAAGTACGGCGACGACTACGCTCGTATGATTAAGCTGTACTTCGAGCAGGCGGCCGACACTCGTAGCAGAAAGTAGACCATGCGCAACGCCGTATTCACTCTTTGCCTCGTAGTCGCCGCCGCGGGTTTCACGCGCGCTGCCGAACCGCCGGCCGTGGACCCCGCCCTTGATAAGTCAGTGGACCGCGCCCTCGCCTTCCTACAGAGCACGCAACTCAGCGACGGCGGCTGGACGACCCAGGGCGGCGGCGCCAACCCCGCCGCCACCAGCCTGAGCGTCATGGCCTTCCTGTCCGCCGGCCACGTTCCGGGCGAGGGGCGCTACGGCGAAACCGTCGAGAAAGGCATTCACGCCGTACTCAAGGCCCAGCACGAAAACGGACTTATCGCCAGCGACGGCGGTCAGGAAATGTATCATCACGGCATTTCCACGCTCATGCTGGCCGAGGCCGCGGGCATGACCGACGCCAAGCTAGGCGACGAAATACGTAAGAAGTTGGTAAAAGCGGTCGCCATTATCCTTAAAGCGCAGCGCACCGGCGCCGGCCCCGAGCGCGGCGGTTGGCGCTATCACGTCGCGCCGGGCGACGGCGCCGACATCAGCGTGACCGGCTGGCAGATCATGGCCCTGCGCGCGGCCAAGAACGTCGGCTGTGACGTGCCGGCCGACAACATCGACCGGGCCGTCGATTTTATCAAGCGCTGTCAGGACCAACGCAGCGGCGGCTTCGATTACCAGCCGAACAGCAACGTCACCGTGCCTTGCACTGGTACGAGCATTCTCGCCCTGGAGATTTGCGGCAAAGATTTGCACCACGGCCCCGAAGTATTGAAGGCCGGCGCCTACCTGCTCAAGCACCCGCCCAAGTGGGGCATGGCGTTCGGCTTCTACGGCCTCTACTACTGCTCGCAGGCCACGTTCCAACTCGGCGACAACTATTGGGCGTTCTTCAGGCCGCTGCTGCACGACATGCTGTTCAAGAACCAAAAGGACAACGGCTCATGGGCGTCCGGCGGCGACGGCTCGTTCGGCCCCAATTACTCGACCGCGATGTGTGTGCTGGCGTTGACTGTAGAGTATCGTTACCTGCCCATCTACCAGCGCGACGAGGGAACGACGGACAAAAAGTAGGCTTCAGGAATGCTACCTCCTGGTCCTCCTGGTTCCCACGCTCCGCGTGGGAACGAAGTCCGGACGCTCTGCGTCCCGAACCTGCGGGTCGCCGAACCGTGCCGGACGCGACGCAGAGCGTCGCACCCGTGGGCGCCCACGCAGAGCGTGGGCGCCAGGAGGCAGACTTTTTGCCAGCTCACGGCCCGATCCCTTGCAAGTGAAAGTCGCACACCACCGGCAGATGATCCGACGCCCGCCGCGCCAGCCGGCCGCGCACGACGCGCGTTTCCACTCCGACCAACGCCCCTCGGTAAAAAATCTTGTCGATCGACGCCAGCGGTAAGAAAGCGGGAAAGGTACGGTAGCGCCGCGTCGGGGCCGTCGCCTGGCGAAAGCCGTGTGGAATCAGGTAACGCTTGCTCAGCGTGTTGCGCCAGTCGTTGGAATCGCCGGCGATCAGCGTCGGCAACTGCGCCGCCGCCTGAAACTCCGGGCTTTCCAGCAACTGAGCAACTTGCCAGCGACGCTCGCGGCTCGACAGGCCGAAGTGAATGTGGACGAGGTGCAGCGGCCCCTCCGGCGCGTCCACCACCGCGAGCTGGGCGCCGCGCGGCATTCGGCGTTTGTAACTCAACGAGATTTGTCGCGTCTCGCGCAACGGCCAACGCGACAACAGTAAATTGCCATAGCCGCCTTCGCCGCGCGGGACGTTGAGTTGGTAGAGACTGGCGACGGCCCCCAACTTTTCCGCGAGCAGGGCCGGCTGGTCGTCGCGGCGCGATCGACGGACGTTGCGGTCCACTTCCTGAAGACAGATTAGATCGGGCGCCTCCGCCTTAATTACCGCGATTACCCGTTCCAGGCGATAACGGCGATCCGAACCGACGCCTTTATGGATGTTATAAGTCATCAATCTCATCGCGCCTGTCCTCAGGGGCTGGTGAAGTTGACCTGCACGCCGGGTCGCCGTTTCCGTATTTCATCCCGGTGTTCTGGCGGTATCGCCGCGATGGGGAAGTAAATACTCTTCAATTCCGGCAAGGTCAGCAGACGGTCCACGCCCTTTTCCGTCAGACCCGTATTCGATACGTTTAGATGCTGCAACTTCGTCATGCCGAGCAGGTATTCAACACTCTCGTCGGTGATTGCTGGGCCGTTCAGGTCAAGGCTGCGCATCTCTTTCAAGTGCTTCAGAGCAGCCACTCCTTTGTCGCTCAGATTGACTCCTTGAAGGTAGAGTCTTTCTAGCGCGGTAAGACCCGACAGGTGTTCGACCCCCGCGTCGGTGATCTTGAGGGCGTCCCAAATAAAGAGAGTTTCCAGATCGCTCAACTTGGTCAAACGGAGCATTCCGTCATCGGTGGCTTGGCCTCCTCGCAGGAACAGTCGCTTGAGGCGTGGGAAAGCGCTCACCGCCCGCAGCGCTTCATCCGTGTCCGTGCGGTCGTTGTCGTAACGCTGTCCACCCGGCGCCTTGTGGTAGACCATGTTCACTTCGACCACATGGTTGTCCGAGTTCACCTCGTACCAGCCGCCGAGTTGACGGACTAGCGCGGCCGCCTGGCGTTCGGCAGGGACCGGCATCATCAACCGGACGGGGGCGGGGTCGGGGTCCGGGATAGGCTCCGTTGGCAGGATGCGAAAGACGATGCTTACGATTTCGCCTGACTTCACTTCGATGCCCTTCTGAAAATAGTCGCGGTGCTGAGTCCGTTCCCAGGCGTCGGAAGGCATGATGTACGGGAAATTAGTTCCCGGCGCGACGTGCAGGCGGAAACGCCCTTGCTCATCGACCTTGCTCCATTGGCGGCCCGCACCGCTCTTCGGCCGCGACGGGCCGTTAAGACCGACACCGAGAAGCACGCCCCTCACGGCGCCGCTTATAGGCTTATCTGTCGCCGCATCGACCAAGCGGCCTTCGATCCAACCGCCTTCGATTAAGGACAGGTCGGGCGCTGTTTGCGTCTTGCCAGACTCAACGGCGAATGAATCGAGAGCGGTACAGGCCCGATCCGGCGCCTTGGCCCAGAGGTTGTACTTGCCGGCAAGGAGCGAAGAGAGGCGGTACTTTCCGTTCAAGTCGGTGCGCGTCTCTTGGTAGCCGCCGCCCTCCACCGAATCCGTCCCATGGGTGTAGACCAGCACGTCCGCCGCTGGTTTGCCGGTGATTTGATCGACGACCTTCCCGTCGATGATCCCCTCTAGCGGCAGGACCACGTCCACGGTATCGGGCATGTGGTGGTACATCGGCCTGATATGGGCGTAATTCGGATGAACCACCTCGAAATAGCACCCCGATATCCAAATAGCCGTTTTGCCGTCGGCGCTCAGCTTCGGCTTGAACTCATCCGGCGCCATGTCCGTGATAGCGTAGCGCCCGTCCGCGTCAGTTCGTGTGCTACAAACGCCGTCTACGGGTTCGTTGTACGGACAACCAGCCCATACCCGGGCCCCGACGACGGGCTTACCGCTCGCGTCGGTCACGCGCCCCTGGAGTGTGGCAGCTGAAAGCAGTTTAAATACCAGCGGGTTCTTGAGAGATGCGGCCGTGGGGTATTGGATGATGGAGCCTTTTCCTGGTTTGGCGACCGCGAGGATATAGCTCCAGCCGGACCCGTCCACCTCCGTTGGTGGAGAAGCAAGGTCGGCGAATTGGATGCGGCCGTCATCGCCGGTCGCTTCCGACCGAAGCCGCTCCATTGTCAACTTCTGTGGGTCCCGGCGGTAGAGTACCACTTGGACGCCTGAAAGCGGTTTGCCCTCTTCGTCCTGACAGACGGCGGCAATAGTCAAGGCTCTGCCTTCCGGCTCCTTCACGGAAGCGGGAGCCTGATTCGTGACAGTCTTGACGGGTGCCTGCGCGGCGGCGTCCGTCAAGCCGAGCGCGGCGAGCGCGAAGAGCAACAGCACGCCCAGCACCTTCCCAGCGGCGGTTGGCTTTCTGTACGTTGCGATCATGTGGATTCTCCTGACCAGGGAACGATCTTTACCTAAGACTCCCACCGCACCCGGCAGCGGGGTCGCAGCCGATAGTTGTTGGGCGACCTTTAGCAGCGTGTGGCCGTATCGAGCGGATTCACGTCCACCGAGATGGCGAAGGACTGCCCCATCACAGGCCAGTTCCCGTTCGCGGCGCATACAGACGAGGGCCAGCCAAGCGACCGGATTGAACCAGTGCAAGACGACCAGCAAGGCGGCGACGCGATCAACCAAGACGTCCCAGCGCCGCACATGGGTCAATTCGTGCAACAGCACCAGCCGCAGTTCGTCGGGCGGCAGCGAAGCGAGCAGCCCCTCGGGAACAATGATGCCGGCGCGGAAGACGCCCGTTGTGGCGGGGCCGTACCTTGCCGTGGTCATCCACAGTCGCACCGAGCGGACCATGCCCAACTCCTCGCGGCAGCTGCGGAACACAGCGAGCGCAGCGGGATCGGAGACTTCACGCCACGTTCGCCGCTGCCAGCCGAGTTGCACGTGCAACCATCCGTGCCGCGTCAGAAGGGCGAGTACGCCCGCTAACCACGCCATCGCCAGCCATTGGCGGGTTGGCGGGACAAGCGCCTGGGATTCTTCGCGGCTTCCCTCGGCGGCGGTCGCCAGACTCGGCGCGTCTTCGGTCGTCGCCACCCTAATGGGCACCGAACTGTCTCCAACGTCAGGATGGCTCGTCGGGAGGGGCGCTGCGACCGGATATTCCATCGGCCTATTCGTCGCCCGCTGTGCGAACGACCAAGGCGCCAGCCGGAAAAGACTCCACGGCGCGGGCGGGGCGACCGGCAAGGCCAACCGCGCCAGTACCACCAGCCATAGGCAATAGCGCCAACGCGCTTCCAGGCGGCCTCGCAGAGCCCGCGACACAAGGAACACGAGCAGCCCCAGTACGGCCGCTTGCCAACTGGCATGGGCCAGCCACACCGGCACGGTTTCAAGAAAGGACAGCGGCGCGGCGTTCATCAGGGCTTCCTCCGCGAACAAGGGGAACCTAACGGCAGGGCCGTTTCTCGTCCAGCAACCGCTTCAATTCCTCGATCTGCTCCGGCGCGATGTCCGCGCCGCGTACGAAATGCACCAGCAAGTCGCCCGCATCGCCGCCGAACACCCTTTGTAAAAACGACTGGCTTTCCTCGCGGACGCACTTGTCGCGGCTGACCAGCGGACGGTAGAGGTAGCGGTTGCCATCCGCCTGTGCGGCCAACACCCCCTTCTCCACCAGACGGGCCAACAAGGTGCGAATGGTGCGGTGTCGCCAATCGCTTGTGGCAGCCAGGTCGGCGATCACTCCAGCTGCGGTCGTCGCCTTCCGCTTCCAGACGACCTGCATCACTTGCCACTCCGCATCGGAAATGTGGACCTCGGCCATGTGCCCTGCCTCCTGTGACTATTGATGTATTCATAATGCTACAATTGTAGTCATCTGTCAAGAGTAGGGGCGCCAGGATCGCCGGACGTCTCTTCCCCCGCACGCCGCACCCCGGTAGAATCCGCCTCTCGGCCGTCCGCGCGGACGGCTCGTTTTCCCGCACCGGCCACGGAGGGTCTTTGCCATGCGGCGTATCCTGCCCACTCTTCTCTGTGTCGCCGTCGTGATGCTTTGCATTGGGGCGCCTGTCGCCTGGGCGCTGCACATGCAGGCCCAGACCCGCAATTTCCACATCGTTAAGGAAGGCGTCCTTTATCGCAGCGGCCAGACCACGCTGTTCGGTCTGAAAAACCTCCTCCACGATTACCGCATTCGCACCGTCGTCACGCTCCGCGATGCACTCGTCCCCGGCGAACCGGCGCCCGACCGCGCCGAGGAAGCCTACTGCACCGCCGAGGAAATCAACTATGTCCGCATCCCGCCGCGCCACTGGGAGGCGGCCGAAGGTCCGCCGCCGGTGGATCCGGGCGTTCGGAAATTCCGCGAAGTGATGAGCGACCCAGGCAACTATCCGGTCCTGGTCCACTGTCTCGCCGGCATCCACCGAACTGGCGCGTATTGCGCCATTTATCGCATGGAGTTTGCGCATTGGACCAATGAACGGGCCATCGATGAGGTGAAAGCTTTTGGGTACACAAACCTGGAAAACGAGGGAGACATCCTCGGCTATCTGGAGAGGTATGAACCGGCCTGGCGAAACAAGGAAGGCGGCGACGCTTCGCCCGGGCGGCGCTAAATGGTCATATCGGGAGTGTAAAAGGCGATCACCGCCCGAACCGCTCGGTGCCAAAGAGCCAATTTACGCTCTCTTTCATCCGTATCCAAGGCGGGCGTGAAGGCGCTGGTTTCTCCGCTCAGGCGGCGCAGCGCTTCCAAGTCGGGCCACACGCCGGCGCGCCAGCCCGCCAGGAACGCGGCGCCGCGCGCCGTCGCCTCGCTGTGCGGCGTTTGCACCACCGGTACGCCAAGCACGTCCGCTTGACACTGCAAAAACCAGGCGTTTTTCGTCATGCCGCCGTCCACGCGCAGGCTGATCAAAGGTGCGCCCATGTCTTCGGCCGCCGCCGCCGTTAGGTCGGCCACCTGATACGCCACCCCCTCCAGCACCGCCCGGCCCAGGTCGGCCGCCGTCGTGCCGCGCGTGAGGCCGAATAACACGCCGCGAGCTTCGGGAATCCAATGCGGCGCCCCCAAGCCCACCAACCCCGGCACGAATAGCACCGGCTGCTCTGGGTCGGAACGCCGCGCCAATTCCTCCACGGCCGGCGCGGCGTCGATCAACTTCAAACCGTCGCGCAGCCACTGCACGGCCGCCCCCGCCACGAACACGCTTCCCTCCAGCGCGTATTGCAGCCGCCCCACGCCGCTTGCCGCCAACGTCGTTAGTAGGCGATGGCGCGACGGCTTCAACCGAGGGCCGGTGTGTTGCAGGAAGAACGCCCCGGTTCCGTAGGTACACTTCGCCTCGCCTTCCGTGAAGCACCCTTGCCCGAACAGGGCCGCCTGCTGATCGCCCGCTACGCCAAGGATAGGGACGCCGTCCGGCAGAAAGTCCAAGCCGCGCGTGGCGCCGAAGTCGGCCGCGCTGGGCCGCACCTCCGGCAGCAGAGCCGTCGGCACATCGAAATACCGGCACAACTCGTCGTCCCAGGAGCCGGTGTGCAGATTCAGCAACAGGGTCCGCGAGGCATTCGTCGCATCCGTGGCGTGAACCTGGCCGCCTGTCAGCCGGGCGATCAGGAAACTGTCGATGGTGCCACATGCCAAGTCGCCCGCAGCTGCGCGGGCGCGCAGCTGCGCGTCTTGATCCAACAGCCAGCGTATCTTGGTCGCAGAGAAATAGGGGTCGAGGACCAAGCCGGTGCGCTCGCTGATCCACGGTTCATCGGCGTGGCGCTGACGGCAGAAGTCGGCGGTGCGCCGGTCTTGCCACACGACGGCCGGCGCCACGGATCGGCCGCCTGCGCGCTCCCATAAGACCACCGTTTCGCGTTGGTTGGTAATGCCAATGGCGGTGAGCTGGCGGCCCTCAACGCCAGCGAGAGCCAGGCTTTGCGGCACCACTTCGCGCACCGACGCCCAGATTTCTTCCGGATCGTGTTCGACCCAGCCGGGTCGAGGATAGTGCTGATTCAGTTCGCGCGAGGCGGTGCCGAGAGAGCGGCCGGTTTCGTCGTAGACCACGGCGCGAGTGCTGGTCGTGCCCTGATCGACGGCCAGCACGTAGGCGGTCGCCATGTTTCAATTCCTCCGCGGCCGCTTCGGCGTTGGCCTTGCGGCACGGCGCGAAAAGATGACCTATAGTTTTGCGGAGGGATCGGCGTGCGCCTCATTGTTGCGCCGACCGCCGAACATTCCCCACCCCGTTGGTAGGTGAAACAGCCATGGCGATGGTTTGTCCGCAATGCGCTTTTTCGTATGAACAACGCCTGCAATGTCCTTCTTGCGGCGTCCGCTTATTGTACGATTTTCGCGGGCCGAAAGCCAAACCGCAGGCCGTCCCTCACTGGCAACAGACGCCTTGGGGGCGCATCCTCATCGGCCTGATTCTGGCGCAGGGACTCTATTTCGGCCTTCAACATCTGCTCACAGGCGTGCTGGAAGCCCTCAACGGCCAGGGCGCGCTCCATTGGACTTGGAACAATCTGTCCGGGTTGGTGTTTTTGCAGAGCGTGCAAATCATCGCCTTGACGGCCGGCGGCGTTCTGGCCGGCAGCGGCCAACAGCGCGGGGCCACTCTCGGCGCTCTCGTCGGCGTCTGGAACGGTGTGTTGTCGGTGCTGCTCGACCCAATTCTGCATCCGGATTTCGTGCCAATGCTGACCCCTCTCGCCCTGGTCGGCGTCCCACTGATTCACATCGCCTTTGGCGCCCTGGGCGGTTGGATCGGCTACAGCATTTGGAAACCCGTGCGGCCGACGCTGGCGCCCAAGGCCACGCACCTCGTCCGCAAGCTGGGAGTCGCGCGACAGCGGGCGCCGTTGTTCGCCGGTCGCGTGGCATGGTTCCGCGTAGCACTTGGCGCCGTTTTCGCGGCGGCAGGTTACATGACCGCGGCGATGATTTTCAACTTCATCATCGACTTCAGTTCGGGCAAGCTGGCATCCGACGGCTTCTGGCAAGACCGGGTCGTGACCTGGGAGATCCAGGCGTTAGTTATCCTCGTCGGCGGCGGGCTGGCGGGCTACAACACGCCTAACGGCCTCAAACAGGGCATGTTCGTGGGCTTGGCGGCTTCGATAGTGCTGATGTGCGTCCTGTTCGGGTTGAGCCGAATGACGCCGGAACAGGCCGTACTGACGATTGTGGGTTGTTTCTGCTTGTGCCTCGCGGGCGGTTGGTTCGGCAGCCAGCTGTTCCCGCCGGTGTTGGAGTTCAAGTCCCGACGGCTGGGGCCGGCTTCTTTGCCGTGAACAAACAGGGTGCATTCAACTCCGTCAATTTGCGCATGTCCGCCGACTACTTCCCCTGTCGGGCCAGGAAGTCCCATAGGTCGGCGAACTTCTCCGTCGGATGTTCCGGATACTTAACATAGCACATAACGCCGCGCTCCTGAGCGATCTTTTGGAACCCTAGCGCCCAGCGCGGCGAGTGGACGAGATAGTCCATCTTGCCGACGCCGTCCGGTTGGGTCAGCCCCCAATTGTTTTCAAAATAAATCGGCGGGCCGCCCTTGTGGAGTAAGGTTTCCGGCGACCACTTCTCGATCAGAGGCAGGAACTCGTCGCGCCGTTTCAGCGACTCCGCGAAAGAACAGCCAAACGCCTGAGCGCCCCATTCCACACCGGGAACCCATTCCTGCATCCGGTACGGATCGATGCTCGGCTGACTGCGATGGGCGCCGACGCAGGAAACTTTCGTTGACACGCGCTCCACCGGATCGGCGGATTCCGGATCTGCCTTCTCGCCGGCGCATGCGACAAAAAGGGCCGGCAGCGCCCCCTGCGAGCTGCCGCCCACGGCGATGCGGTCGGGATCGATCTTCCATTCCGCGGCGTGCAGCCGCACGTATTGTAAGGCGCGTCGGGCATCAAGCAGACAGACTGAAACCGGCGGGTTGATATTGTCCGCAACGCCGTCCTTCATCACCCGGGTCCGCACGGCAACCGCCGCGACGCCGGATTGGAACATGCGTTTAACAGGCGGTACGGCGATCGCAGGCTCCCACAGCCGGCCATACCAGATCAACACGGGAAACGGTCCGGCCCCCTCGGGAAAGTAGACGTCCAGCAACTGATGGGGATGCGGCCCGTAGGAAATATCGGCGTGAGTTGGTTCGGGATCAGCGGCAAGGCCTGCGCTTCCCAGTGCAAGAAACAGACAGACGATCAATGGCGTTAAACGTGAAGAAGTTGCGACGGACAACATCGGTTGACCTTTCCAGTAGGGCAAATCTCAGGGAACAACTTCGCTTCTCGCTCTGGCACAGCGGGCGCTGTGTGATTATTCTTTGCCGCCGCCAGCATCTGCCGTGCGTCGGCGAAACGCTCCTGCCAGTGTAGGCTAAGGCTTGCGCCAGTCCTCAACTACGAGTCCAGCGATCCGAGAGAAATACGTCGTGTTTCCCGTAACGAGCACTCGTCCGGAGCCTGTCGGAGAAGCACCG
>DHJA01000028.1:17171-24087 GCA_002404095.1 Planctomycetaceae bacterium UBA4732
CGCATTCTGGATCAGATGTTGCGTAAAACGCTGGCCGGCATTTGGTCCCTTGGCAGCGACGAGTATGGTCATGCTGTCATTTTACGCCGCCGCGGCCCGCGCGTCCGCCCGTGTTCCGCGTCAGGGCGAAGGACGGGCGTTCAGCCGTTGCAACAACGCCTTGGCTTCCTTCGTCACGCGCGAGTGGGGCGACCGCATCCCCGGCGCCCGGCCGCTACCGCAAGACCCCGTCGCATGGCCTGCCGGATCGCGATCTATACTTTACCTATTTGCACCGGACTTCGGATTGCTTTCTTCCGGCGACTCAACAGGACGGAATCACCATTCATGGCCGATGAAATCCCGACCGTGACCATGCCCCTACGCCGGATGACGCAGGCCGAATTGGACGCCTTTCTCGAAAAGGCCGCCGACATCCTGCGCGGCAACGTCGATCACTCGGAGTTTCGCGGCTACGTCTTCGCGCTGCTCTTCTTCAAACGCATCAGCGACGTCTTCGAGGAATCCGTCCGCAAGCTCGCCAGGGATCTCGGCATCGAACTCGCCAACGATCCGACGATGCAGAAAAAGTCGCTTCCCTTCGTCGTTCCCGCGGATTCCCTTTGGGCGAACGTCACCGACGCGCCCTCTACTCAACTGGGCCAGTCCCTCAACGACGCCATGCTCGCCATCGAGCGGGCCAACGCCCCCAAGTTCGACGGCATTCTCACCAGCAAGATCGACTTCAACAAACAGGACGAATTGCCGCGCTCGAAGCTGGTGGACCTGAAAAACCACTTCTCCAGTCGCAAATTCGACAAGGCCCACGTGCCCGACGATCTCTTCGGCGACGCCTACGAGTATTTAATCCGCACCTTCGCCAGCAAGGCGGGCAAGAGTTCCGGCGAGTTCTATACCCCGCGCGAAGTATCGTACCTCATGTCGGAGATCATCGAGCCGGCGGAGCAGCACGAAGTCTGCGACTGGGCCAGCGGCTCCGGCTCACTCCTGCTCCAGTGCCGCGAATACCTGCGCCGACACGGCCGCGATCCCAATCGCCTCTTCTTGTTCGCACAAGAGAGCAACCTCGCCACTTACAACATCTCGCGCATCAACCTCATCCTACATGGCGTGAACTCGTGGGTTCCCGCTCACGGCGACAGCCTGCGCACGCCCAAACACCTGACCAGCGACCAAAGGCTCAAGCCCTTCGACCGCGTCGTCATGAATCCGCCCTTCTCGCTGGAAAGCTGGGGCTACGACGACTTCAGCGACGGCGACCCCTACGACCGCTTCGCCTACGGGACGCCGCCGCGCAACAACGGCGACTACGCCTGGATGCAACACGTCGCCAAGTCGCTGAAGCCCGACGGCAAGGCGATCATCGTCATGTCGCAGGGCATCCTGTTCCGCGGGCAGCCTGGCCTGTCGGAGGCGGAAGACGGCCGCAACAAAAAGCCCGACGACGAGTACCTCATCCGCTCCGGCTTCCTCCGCGACGACCTCATAGAAGCCGTCATCGTGCTCCCCTCCGGCCTTTTCTACGGCAATAATGTGCCGGCGTGCCTGGCGGTGCTGAACAAGCGCAAGCCGGCGGCCCGCAAGAATCGCGTGTTGATGATCTGGGCCTCGCGGCACTATCAGCACGCCAACCCGCAATGCCTGCTGCGCCGGGCCGACTGCCTGCGCATCCTCCTGCCGTGGCGCGCCTTCGGCGACTTGGGCCGGGCGCTCGCCATTTTGCCTCAGGAGGGCAAGGCCGTCCTCGACGCAATCGAACGCGACCGCGCTCATGCGCTTCAGGAGATCGCCGAAGCCTATGACCCGGTTGTCGCGCCCCTGGCAAGTCTCAAAAAGGAAGTCGAGAGCCTCTCCGCCGACGGATTTACGCAATGGCAGGACGCCCCGGACGCCGCCCATACCGTGTGGGGCGTGCTGGCCGCCGTTACGAAGGAAAGCGCCGACCTGGAAGCGCGCATTAACGCCCTGACCGGAAGGAATGGCGACAAGAAGGCGTTGCAAGACAGACTCAAGGCGAAAAAGGCCGCCTTGAAGGAGCAGGCCAAGGCGGCAAAGGACGCCGCCAAGGACCGCCTGAGACTGGTCAAAGGCTATATCAAGGGGCTGGAAAAGCTGACGCGCGAGCGCGAGGAACGCATTGTCGAAGTCAACCGCCGCGCCGACCGTGAGACGGCGGAGGTCAACGAGGCGATCACCGACCTGCGACGCATCTGTTCCGATCCGGCCGAGGCGCGCCGTTACTTTGTGGTCGCCGAGAAGGCGGAGATCGAGGAAAATGAGTTTAACTTGAACCTGCCGCGGTATGTGGATACGTTCGAGCCGGAAGAGGAGATTGTGTTGGAGGAAGCGCTGCGCGAATTGGCGGCCGCCCGGGGCGTTACCGAAGCATCGCGGCGACGACTGGATGGGCTACTCAGCACGAAAGGGTAAACAATGCGCCCGATTTACCTGGAGCTTTTAGCAAGCGACTGGCGCGAGGAGCCGCTGGGTTCGCTGGTAGTGACAAAACGCGGCTGTTCCTGGAGTAAAGAGCAAGAACGCGCGCATCCCGCCGGCTGTACTATACCCGTTATTCGCATCCCCAACGTGCAAAACTCTCTCGATCTACGCGATTTGCTTCATTTGGACGGCGTAACACCCGAACAGCGATCCGCGTCAGCCGTGACAAAGGGCTGGACGCTGATGGTTGGCTCAAACGGCAATCCGAAGCGCATTGGCGACTCAGCGCTGGTCGAAACCGACCGTGAGATGGTTTTTGCCTCGTTCCTCTTCGCACTCCGACCGCGACATGAAGGCGGCCAAATCTCTGATGAGTTCCTTGCCTGCTGGCTGCGAGGCCATCGAGTCCACGAGTTCATCAGCGAGACATCGCAAATGACCACTGGCCTTGCCAATCTATCATGGAGCGCTTGTCGGAGACTTCCTGTTCGATTCCCTGAACGTGAGGACGAACAAGCCCGCATCGCCAACACGCTGAAGGCGGCCGACGACCACATCCGCGCTCTTGAAGAGCAGATTCGCAAGGCGGAGCGGGTGAAGAAGGCGCTGCTTCAGGCGTTCTCTTGTGCCATGAAACACGGCCCTGGCAAACCTCTGTTCCAGGTGGCGGACATATCTTCCGGTTTCACCATGGGGCGCGACCTCAGTGGGAAGGCGACGATGGCGGTGGCGTATTTGACGGTTGTGAACGTCTTGGATGGTTCCCTGGCCCTCACCGAAGTCTCGCAGACCGATATCAAACAATCTGAACTTGAAGGTCTTCGCCTGCAAGCCGGCGATGTCTTGATGACCGAAGGCGGGGACCGCGATAAACTGGGCCGAGGGTGCATCTGGGAAGGCCAGCTTGACCCGATGGTCTACCAGAATCACATTTTCCGTATTCGGCCGCATGACAGGCAAATGCAGAGTTGGTTCCTGCACTATTTGCTTCAAGCACCGTCGTCAAAGAGGTATTTCTTCAGCGTGGCCAAGCAGACCAACAACCTTTGCACAATCAACTCGCGCGAGCTGCGTCGATTTGTCATACCTACGATTCCGCCTGAAAATCAGGACTTATGGGTGCGGCGGATGAGGTCCGCCGACGCTCTCCGTGACGCCCTGCGGCGTCAAATAACCGCCGCCCGGCGCGTAAAGCAGTCGCTCCTGCAAAACCTCCTGACGGGAAGGATTCGCCTAAAACCATGAGCACCACATCCCCGGCACGACCGACGCGATGGAACGAAGAGAACACCGTCGAACACCCGATCCTGGATTGGCTGCAAACGCCCGAGCTGGGTTGGCGTTTCGAGGACCAAGCCGCGGTCGAAAAAAACTACCGCGCCGATGAGGCGGAGGTCTTGCTACTGCCCCTGCTGCGGCGCAAGCTCCGGGAACTCAACCCTAGCGTCATCACCGATGACGCCCGCGCCGACGCCATCCTGACGCTGCTCCGCGGCGAACGCGATAACGCCGAATGGTTCGCCTGGATGCGCAACGAGAAGACCTACAAGTTCGGCGCCGAGGAAAACGCCCAGACCATCAAGCTCATCGACTACGACAATCTCGCCGGCAACGATTTCCTATGCACGAATCAGTTCCGGGTGGACGGCGGCGCCCATCGCATCCGCACCGATGTTCTGCTCTTCGTCAACGGCATTCCGCTGGTGAACATTGAGGCCAAGACGACGGCCCGCGACTGGCACGTCGATTGGACCGAAGGCGCCAAGCAGTGCGGCCGTTATCTCCGCGAGGCGCCGCAGCTCTATCACTCCAACGTCTTCTGCGTCGGCGTCAACGAGATTACGCTGCGCTACGGCGTGCCGGGGGCGAAGTTCCACCACTGGCAGACCTGGCGCCGCGCCAACCCGCATCACCACATCGAAGAGTTTAACGAGTTGAAGTGCGGCATTTACGGCCTGTGCGACCGGGCCAACCTGCTCGACATCCTTCACAATTTCGTGGTCTTCGACACGGAGCAGGGGCAGCGCGTCAAGAAGGTGGTCCGCTGGCAGCAGTTCGGCGCGGCCAACGAACTCGTCAAGCGGGCGCTGGAGCTGGACAAGCCGCGTGGCTGGCGGCGCGGTCTGGTGTGGCACACCCAGGGATCGGGCAAGAGCCTCACCATGCTCTTCGCCGCTCGGAAGATGTGGTTTCATGACGACCTCGGGCAACCGACCATCCTCATCATCGTGGACCGCGAGCAACTGGAGGACCAGATCAGCCGTCAGTTCTTCAGCACCAACACCGAGAACTGCTGCGTCACCACCAGCCGCGAGGACCTGCTCCGGAAGCTGCGCGACGGCTACCGCGGCATCATCGTCACCATCATGCAGAAGTTTCAGCCGGGCGACTTCCAGGTGGACCGGCGCAACGTGATCGTGTTGGTGGACGAGGCGCACCGGACGCAGGAAGGCGACCTCGGCACGGCCATGCGCTACGTACTCAAGGACGCTTCGCTGTTCGGCTTCACCGGCACCCCGATCGAGCTGGACGACCACAACACGCCCCGCGCGTTCGGCCGTGAGCTGGGAACCGATGACACCGGGGTGACGCGCTACGAGCGCTACCTGGAGCCGCGCTACTCGATCGCCGACTCGATTCGCGACGGGGCGACCCTGCCGCTGCACTGGGAGCCAAGTCCGCGCGACTGGCAACTGTGGGGAGCGGAACTCGACGCCGATTTCGAGAAGACTTTCCCCCACTTGCCGGAAGGAGAACGCGAACAACTGAAAAAGGAAAATGCCGGCATCGACGTGCTGGTGAAACACCCCGACCGCATCGCCGATATAGCCAAGGAAGTGGCTGAGCACTTCACGGCGCACGTGCGGCCGAATCGCTTCAAGGCGATGCTGGTCTGCTGGAACAAGGAGACGGTGGCGCTCTACAAGGCGGCGCTCGACGCCCTTATGGGTGAAGGGGTGGCCGTCGCCATCTTCTCGGATGTGAACCAGAGAGACGAGAAGATCCCGCGGATCGTGAAAGACCTGGACATGCCCTCGGCGACGCGCGCGAAGGCGATCCGCGAGTTCAAGGTGCTGCCGTCGGAGAAGCCGGAAGAGCAGGGCCGGGAAGAACAGCGCTGGCGGCGGGCCGAGATCGTCATTGTCTGCGACATGCTCCTGACTGGCTTCGACGCGCCCATCGTGCAGACCATGTACCTCGACAAGGGGCTGAGGAATCACACGCTGCTGCAAGCCATCGCGCGGGTGAATCGGCCCTACAACGAGATCAAGAAGCACGGGATCATCCGCGACTTCTGGGGCGTCTTCAGTCACCTCAACGAGGCCCTGCGCTACGACAAGGCCGAGCTGGGCGAAGTGGCCTTCCCCTTGCGCCGCGTGCGCGAGGAGTTTAGGCTACACCTGGAGACGCTGCTCGATTTGCTGAAGGGCCACGAGCGCGGCGGCTCGCACGCGGCGCTGGTACGGATGCTGGCCTTCTTCCACAAGAACGAGCCGGCGCGCGACAAGTTCGAGAACGGCTATCACCAACTCCGTACGCTCTATGAGTTGCTAGAGCCGGACGACTACCTGATGCCGTACCGGGCGGATTACGTTTGGCTGAGCAAGCTGTACATGGTGTACCGCAAGAAATTCTATCCGCTGTCCAAATTCGAGACGGCGGCGGCAGACGGGGCCAAGACGCGCGAGCTGATCCGCGAACACGTGAACGTGGACCAGATCAAGGCGGAATTCCCGACATATGTACTCGACGAGAACTATCTGACGCAGCTCGCCGACCTCGACCCCGATTCCAAGGCGCTCGACATTGAGGCGATGCTGGCGGCCGAGTTGAAGGTCCGCATTGACCAGGATCCGGAAGCGGAGCCGCTGAGCGAAAAGTTGAAGCGTATCATCAACGCCAAACGCAACGGCGCCTTGCAGGGAGTTGCGTTGATCGCCGCCCTGGAACAACTGACGAGAGAGGTCGTGGATCTGGTCAATGAGGGCAAGAAGCCAGTCGCGGAATCGATCGCGCACGCCGTTCGGGAGCTGAATCCGTCCGTCAGCGAAGAACAGGCCGCGGCCATAGCCTCCGCGGTCGTGGCTAAGGCTCGGGAGCTCTGTTTTCCGAACTGGCAGCTCAAGAGCGACGTAAGGCAGGAGCTTTTCCTCGCCATCACCACGCTGCTCGTCCGGCAGTTCCAGGACGCGCAGCTTCACATGCCGGCCACGGGCTTTGCCGAGCGGGCGATTCGGCTCCTTGAAAAGACGCGATTCGTCGGGGGTGGCGTTCATGGCGCTTCCTAGCTACAGCGTCCGGCAGAGTCCGAAGGCGAAGAACCTGCGGCTGAAGGTCACGCCGCGGGAAGGGCTTTACGTCATCGTGCCTCGCGGCTTCGACGAGGGCAAAATCCCGGCGATTCTGGAACGAAAGAAGGCCTGGATAGCCGACGCGCTGGCGAAGGCGCGAGCGCGGCGCCGCTTCCTGGAGCCGC
>DHJA01000248.1:0-1351 GCA_002404095.1 Planctomycetaceae bacterium UBA4732
GCTTTGCTGCGCTGTAGTGCTAGTCAACGGGTGAGCCAGCAACTGACCGCAAGTGGCGGCCCATTCGTCGAGCAGTTGCTGGTCCACCTTCCCGGCCGCATCTACGGGCGTGATCGATACATGGCCCGGACTTCCGCCCTTGGCGATGTCGTCCGGGATCGCTTGCAAAGGCGATTGAAGCAGGGTCACGTCGATTCCCTGGGCTACTTCGCCGCGCCGGAGGCTTAGGGTTTCAAAGGTAGAAAGCCCCGGAACCTGTCCAGGCCGTCCTACTGTATCGATGCCGGGCCGCGGCGTGAAGGTTTTCTCGTTCTCGCGGCCTCGCCGGTAAATGAGCCGCGACATCCCGTGCGCCGTTGCCATTGTTCATTCTACCGTCTGCCCTCCGGTCGCTCACGCTCCCGGCTCGCCAGATGCTATTCCAGCGCCGCCGCGCCGCCGATGACTTCCGCGATTTCCTTGGTAATCTGCGCCTGCCGCGCGCGGTTATACTGCCGCGTCAGCGTCTTAATCATGTCGTCGGCATTCTCGGTGGCCGCCTTCATCGTCACCCGGCGGGCAATCTGCTCGCTCACCGCCGCGTCCAGGAAGCACTTGAACAGTCGCACCTTGAAGGATTCCGGCAATAACTGCTCCAAAATATCCTTGGGATTCGGTAAGAATTCATACTCCACCGGCTGCTTTTTCTCCTCGACGACCGCACCGCGTTTTCGCGTCTCCGGGGCGGCGGTGGAAAGAGGCAGCAGCGTCTCCACCACCGGCGTTTGCCGCGCCGCGTTGATGAACTTCATGTACGCCACTTCGACCCGATCCACTTTGCCGGCGATGAAGTCTGCCAAATAGCGATTTGCCAGCTCTTCCACCTCGTCGAAACGCGGCTTATCCTCGAAGTGGGTGAAAGTCTTGTCCGCCTTGACGCCCTGGTAACGGAAGTAGGCGATGGGACGCTTGCCGGACAGTTCCAGCTGCAATGAAACCCCCTCGGCTTTCAGTTGCCGGATGCGTTGGCCGGCCTCGCGCAGCACCGCGGCGTTGTAGCCGCCGCACAAACCGCGGTTGGAGCCGATGGCGAGCAATACGCATTTCTTGACCTGTTCGCGCTTTTGCAACAATGGATGCGTAATGGCGGTCGCGGCGGCGCTGAGGTCGGCGGCCAACTCCGCGATCTTGCGCGTATACGCCTCGGCTTCGACGGCGCGGTCGAGCGCCTTCTTGAAGCGGGCCGTGGCGATCAGCTCCATCGTGCGCGTGATCTTGCGGATGTTGCGGACGGCTTTGCGGCGGGAGACAAGTTGGCGGCTGTTGGCCATGGCTTCTCGGCAGAGTAAAGCCCAATGCGAATCACGAAAAC
>DHJA01000248.1:1513-8335 GCA_002404095.1 Planctomycetaceae bacterium UBA4732
GTTTTCGTGATTCGCATTGGGCTTCAGGAACAGATTCTTAGTGATGCGCCGCCTTGACTGCTTCCTTCGGCTTCGCTGGCGCGGCAGTCGTGACGGCCACTTCCCGTCGGCCGCCCGGTGGTGCATATCGCGATTGAAAAGCGGTGATCGCTTCGCCCAACTGCTTTTCAATGTCCGGCGTGAACTTCTTCGTCTTTGTCAGGGAGTTGCGCACTTCAGCCTTCTCCGTGCGCATGTAGCGCAGGAATTGCTCCTCCCAAGTCTGGACTTCCTTGATGGGCACTTTGTCGATGTAACCCTTGGTGCCGGCGAAAATCACCATGACCTGATCGATCACGTTCATCGGCTTGAACTGCGGCTGCTTCAACAACTCCACCATGCGATAGCCGCGATCCAACTGTCCCTGCGTCGCCTTGTCCAATTCCGTACCCAGCTGTGCGAACGCTTCCAGTTCGCGGAAGTTCGCCAAGTCGAGCTTTAAGCCGCCGGCAATGGACTTCATCGCCGGGATCTGCGCCTTGCCGCCCACGCGCGACACCGATATGCCCACGTCCATCGCCGGCCAGATGCCCGCGCGGCCCAGGGCCGGTTGCAAGTAAATCTGTCCGTCCGTGATCGAAATCACATTCGTCGGGATGTACGCCGACACCTCGCCTTCCAGCGTCTCGATGATCGGCAACGCCGTCAGCGAACCGCCGGAGTTGGGAACCTTAACCACCTTGGCGCCGGGGAACTTCGCAAGGTCGTGCTTGACGGCCTGTTCCTTGTCCGCCGGCCCAAGGTAAACCTTGCCCTTCTCACCCGGCTGACGCTTCTCGCCCTGCTCGTTGTTGACGCCCCTATCTTCGCTCACCTGAGAATCGTCAGCGTCTTGCGGCACGATCACCCAGCGCTCCGCCAGCTTCGCCGACCGTTCCAGTAAACGAGAGTGGGCATAGAAAATGTCGCCGGGATACGCTTCGCGGCCCGGCGGTCGTCGTACCAACAGCGACAGCTGGCGATAAGATGCTGCCTGCTTGCTCAGATCGTCGTAGACAACGAGCGTGTCGCGGCCCTGCTCGTACATGAAGTACTCGGCCATGGCGCAGCCGGCGTAGGGCGCGATGTACAGCAGCGGCGCCGCTTGCGCCGCCCCCGCGACCACGACGATGGTGTAGTCCATCGCGCCAGATTCGCGCAGACCTTCCACCACTTTGGCAACGGTCGATTCCTTCTGGCCGATGGCAACATATACGCAGATGACGTTGCCTTCCTTCTGGTTGACGATGGCGTCGATGGCGATGGCGGTTTTGCCCGTTTTGCGGTCGCCGATGATGAGTTCGCGCTGGCCGCGGCCGATCGGCGTCATGGCGTCGATGGCCTTGATGCCGGTCTGCATCGGCACCTCTACCGGCTGCCGGCCGGCCACGCCCGGCGCCATCGACTCGACGGCGCGGAAGTGGGTCGCCTGCACTGGCCCCTTGCCGTCGATCGGGATTCCCAGGGGGTTAACCACGCGGCCGATCATCGCTTCGCCGACCGGTACTTGCAACAGTTCGCCGGTCGTGCGTACTTCGTCGCCTTCGGCGATTTCGAGATATTCACCAAGAATGATGATGCTGACGGAGTTTTCTTCCAGATTGAAAGCTAAACCGCGCACTTTGGTGCGCGTAAACTCGACCATTTCACCGGCCATGACAGTGGCCAAGCCGTAGACGCGCGCGATACCGTCACCGACTTCCAGCACGCGGCCGACTTCTTGCGCTTCCAGCTTACCGCGGAACTCGGTGATCTCCTGCTGGAGAACGGAAACGATCTCGTTGGGATTGAATCGCATGGCTGCTTCTCTCGAGGAGTTGGTTCCGTATTTTTTCCAGGCGCGTTCGGACGCTGGCGTCATACATAACATCGCCGACTTGGACCGTCATTCCGCCTAACAAGTCGGCATCGACGCGCGTCTCCAGCACCGGGTCGCGGCCGAACGTCTCACGCATTTCCTGCCGAAGCCGTTCGCGCTGGTCGTCTGCCAGGGGCATTGCCGACCGCACTTGTACTCGTATTTTGCCGCTTCGTTCTTCGTGCAGACTGCGGCCGCTGGCCGTAATCGAACGGAGGGCGTCCAGACGGTCGTGATCGTTGAGTACCAGCAGAAAGTTCAGAAACAGAACGCTCGCCCGTCCCTCGAAGGCGGCGCGGAGGGCGTGGGCCTTGCGCTCGCGACTGACCGCCTTGCTCGTGAGGAACGCTTCCAGGTAGCGGTCCTGTGGGAAAACCTGATCCATAAGCGAGTCGAGGTCCAGGAGCGGTTCCTCGGCTTGCCCGCTTTTCTCCGCGGCGTTCAAGAACGCCTCGGCATAGACGCGCGCCACGTGCTGCGTGTCGTCGTCGAAGACCGTCGCGTGGTGCGTCGCCTCATCGAGGTTCATAGGTTACACCACCGCCGTGGTCTGTTTGCCGTTTCCCGCATGACGAATGTCTGCCAACGCTTCATCCACGAAACGCCGATGGTCGTCTGGCGTCATCTCTCGGCGCATCGCCTTACTGGAAACAAGTGCCGCAAGGTCAACCGTTTGGGCATAGAGATCCTGCAAAGCCTGGTCGTGAGCCGTCTCCATGTCGCGGCGAAGGCGTTCGCGCTCGGCCTGCATCTCGGCCTTGGCCTTAGCCGTGATCTCGTCGGCCATCCGTTGCGCGTCGGCCTGCGCCTTCTGGAGAATGTCGCGGCGCATGTCTTCGATCTTGTTACGTTCGGACTGCACATCCTCGCGCAGTCGTTGCGCCTCTTCGCGCGCCTTACGGGCATCCTCAATGGCCGCGTGAATGTCGTGTTCACGCTTCTCCAATCCCTGCAACATCGGCGTCCAGGCGAATCGGCCGAGGATGAACAACAGCACCAGGAAGACAACGATAGTCCAGATGGTCAGGTCGAGCGCCCAGCCAAATATGTTGGGTTTGGAACTCTGGAGCTTGATCCGGTCCAGATAATACATTGCCAGGTCGTACTTCCCTTCGCTGACCGCCCTGTCCATTTTCGTCCTCAGTTCTCCCTCGGACATCGCATCGGTCGGCACATCACCCGCCTCTTGCTGGCGGGCCTTCTGTAGCAACTCCGCCAGCGGATGCTCGATCTCTTCAAAGTCAGGCTTCGGTTTCCCAAGCTCCTTGCGGATCGCCTCGCGTGCTTTCTCTATGGCCGCGTCTTCGGCCTTGCCGTCGGTGGCAGCCCCCTGCGCCCGCATGCCGGCCGAAGGGAGCGCAACGACCAGCGCTAGAAGCAAACCGCCGACCCATACAACTCTACTCATGACAACCTCTCTCGCGCGACTCCCTTTCCGCTCGACAATGCGGCGCCACTACGCGGTTAGACTCCCGAATGGAGCAACGTAATGAGCAAGCAAACCAGCAAGGCAAAGAAGGTCGCTCCTTCGAGCAAGGCGGCGATAACAATCATGTTAGTGCCAACGCGGTTGGCGACTTCCGGCTGGCGTGCCATGCTCTCCAGTGCAGCCGAGCCGATGCGGCTGAAGCCGTAGCCGGCGCCGAGCATGACGATGCCTGCCCCGACGCCGGCCCCGATGCTTGAACCGGACAGGAGAAAGGAGGTGCCCGCATCACCCGGGTTGGCGGCAAACAAGGGAGTCGTGGATGCCAGCACGACCACAACGGCCGTCAGCACGAACCACAGCATTTTCAACGCTTTCATGGGTACTCCAACTCTCAGTTTCAGGTTTTCCCAGAGGCAGGCACGGACGCGGCGCTCGCCGCGACTCGGTTAATGTTCGGGATGCAACGCCATCCCCATGAACAGGGCGGTCAGGAAGACGAACACATAGGTTTGCAGGAAGGCGACGAACAGTTCCAACAAGCTCAGAGCGGCCACGCCCAGGACGCTGGCGAGGGTGACGCCGCCCCACAGGTACGGATTGCCGACCTGACCCGCCAAGAAGATAAAGAAAATCAGGAACGCCAACACCAAATGCCCGGCGAACATATTGGCGAAAAGACGCACAGCGAGGACGCCGCTCTTGATGAACGATCCGGCCAGCTCGATAGTGAAGATCATCAAGCTGAAGGCCCAACCAACATAGGGAACGTCAATATGCGGCCAGAGCGATTTCGCATAATGGATCGGCCCCATTTTGGCAATGGCGCAGCCGTGGATCATGAAAAAGGCGATGATCGCCAATCCGCCGGTCATGTAAATACTGGAGGTAGGCGATCCGCCAAAGGGGAACATGCCCAGTAGGTTGCAGAACAGAATGAACAGGAAGAGCGTCCAAAGGAATGGAACGTATTTGTCGGCTTCTTCCGGGTGATGCTCGCCGCCGAGGTTAGGACGAGCAATCTCATTGCGCACAAAGGTCAGCAACGACTCGAACATATTCCAGCGCCAGCCCCTGGGCAGTTCACCCGATCGGGCGCGATGCGCCAAGGGGATGTAAATGAGCAGAACCAGCCCGGCCGCCACCAACTCCAACATCATGAACTTGGTGATTTGGAAGCTGCCGCCCCACGGCAGCGGGATGGCCGGGAGGTTCCATTCCACCGGGCCGCCGAACAGGCGGTCGAAGAACTCCCACCGCTTGGTATCCAAGACGTGGTGAAAGGCGTTCGGAACGTGTTCGTGCGCTGCCATATGTCCAACCGCTTCTCGCGCCGCATTACATCTTGGGCGCCGGCCGCATCGCCAACATCAAAGCCACGTCCAGGGCCAGCGTGAAAAGATACACGACCAGCACCCAGACCCAGAAAGACGCCTGCCCCTGGAAATAGGGAACCGCGAAGAAAAGGACCAGTCCCCCCCCCAGAACAAACGCCATTCGTATGCCAGTCGAGCCGGCAATCATAATCATCTGGTCGGCCGGCGTTTTGTCGCGCGCCCAGGCGGCCCAAAGCAGCGTCGCCGCCATCGGCGGTAGGCAAAGCAACACTGCGGCGCCGCTGAAAACGAGAGCCTGATCGCCGCCGCCTAACATGCGGGCGGGTAGTCCGACCAACAACCAGAAGGCCAATGCTCCGCCAATCAACAGCAACAACGGTCGGCTCACTGCGGCTCCCGTTGCTTCATGGTGGGGCGCCCGCTCCGCGAGCGCCATTATTTAGGTAGAGACGAATCCCCGTTGTCCTTGCTCACCACCCATATCAAATGGACGAGGCCGACCGAAAAGCCCAGCACCGCGCCGACAACCGTACCCCACGGCAACCAGCCGAGGTAATGATCCAGCGCCAACCCGGCGCCGATAGGCGCCACCATTTCCAGTCCTACCTGGGAGAGCGTCATGTAGCGACGCATATCGCGCGAATCGCCCAGATTCATGGCTCCTCCCGGCATTGTCGCCGCTGCGTGGGGATATTGTCAGACCACGGAAAGGAAAGTCAAGCGTCAGTTCGTGTAATTTTTCACGAAGTCGCGTTTCCGACTAAAAGGACCAAATCATAGCTGATTTTCGCGTCCCAGTGTTAAAATATGGTTGACAAACGCTTCCGCGCTCTATAAGATCAAGCCTCGTTAGAGATTAAGTGTGAATCGTCCGTCTCTTCCGCCAATGCACCGGCGCCATTCGGTCGCCGGGTCGCGTCGATAGACCATCCTCTCTGGAAAGGACTTCCGAGAGCCTGGAATCTCCGCAAGGACGCACTCCCGCGAACCTTTTCAAGGCGCCTGTGCCGTACAGGCTCTGGAGTCGTCACGTATGACTCGCGATCAATTGCAAGCCTGCGACAAAAACAAGTTGATCGAGTTGGCCAGGCAGCACCATGTGGTGGGCTGGCACGGAATGCGCAAAGTGGATTTGGTCAAGGCGCTGGAAAAGCGCCTCGCCGCGTCGAAGTCCAATCCTAAGTTGCCGCCGGCGCGAGTAACCCATCCGGTGCAGGCCGCCGCCGCCCGCAACACCTCCGGCCCCAGCACCGAGGAACACATCGAACGCAGCAAATTCGATGTCGGTGTGCCGACCCAGGATCTTTCCGCCAAGGCTCCCAAGGATTTGCCCGCCGGCTACGGCAAGGATCGCATCGTCGTCATGGTGCGCGATCCGTTCTGGCTGCACAGTTATTGGGAGCTGACGCGGCAAGCCATCCAACGGGCCGAAGCTGCTCTTGGCCAGGATTGGCATTCGTCCAAGCCTATCCTGCGCGTCCTCGACGTAAGCAGTCGCGGCGCGAGCGGCGCCACCGAAATGGCCATCCGCGACATCGACATCCACGGCGGCTGTAATAACTGGTACATCGACGTCAACAGCCCACCGCGTTCTTATCGTATCGACATCGGCTACCTATCGCGCAACGGCCGTTTCTACGTTCTGGCGCGTTCCAACGTCGTCACCACGCCGCGGGCCGGCGTCAGCGACGTACTCGATCAAAATTGGGCGGACATCGACGCCAAGAAGGCCGACCGCATCTTCGCCATGTCCGGCGGCTTCGATCCGATGAGCGCCGGCAGCAGCCTGGAGCTGAAAGAGCTGTTCGAGGAACGCTTACGGCGCCCGTTGCACTCTCCGGCCGTGACCAGCTTCGGCTCCGGCCATCTGATGTCGAGTCCCAAGTCGCGGCAGTTCTGGTTCCAGCTCGACGCGGAACTTATCATCTACGGCGCCACCGAACCGACCGCCCGCGTCACCTTACAGGGCCAGCCGGTCCAGCTGAGGAAGGACGGCACGTTCACAATGCGCTTCAGCCTGCCGGACGGCCGGCAGATTATCCCCGCGGTCGCAGCATCGCCCGATGGCGTTGAGGAACGCACCATTGTGTTGGCCGTCGAACGCAATACGAAGGCGCTCGAACCTTTGATCCACAACAGTAACGAGTAAGTCGTCGCGCTTGCGTTTAGCCGCGACCCGAAGG
>DHJA01000248.1:8437-12492 GCA_002404095.1 Planctomycetaceae bacterium UBA4732
CCCTTCGGGTCGCGGCTAAACGCGTGCGGCGCTATCCATATGAACCGCCGCGATTTCCTCCATCCTCGCCGCGTGGCGCACACCGCCGGCCATATCCTTGGCGCTTTCGATGCACTTAGTTCGCTCGAACCCGCCGTCGCACGGCCTCCGCCCGACGCGGCCCTACTGCGTCTATCGCGGCGCGCGATGGCTGCGAACTTTGAAATCGTCCTCCCCTTCAACAGTAAAGCCGCTCTCGCCCACGGCGAAGCTGCCTTCAATCTCCTCGACGACCTCGAAGACCAACTCACCGTCTACCGCGATCACAGCGAGGTCTGCCGGCTCAACCGCACCGCCTTTGACGCGCCCGTACCCTTGGAGCGCGGCTTGTTCGGTCTCCTATGCCAAGCGGCGCGGATCACGACGGAGACAGACGGCGCGTTCGACGTGACGGCCGGCGCGCTCATTAAAGCGTGGGGCTTCTTTCGCGGGCCGCGACGCGTGCCCTCCGACGCCGAGCGCGCGGCCGCTCTGGACTGTGTGGGGATGCAATGGGTCGAATTGGACCCGGCTCGACAGAGCGTCGTCTTTCGCCGGCAGGGATTGGAAATCAACCTGGGCGCCATCGGCAAGGGCTATGCCCTCGATCAAGTCGGCGATTACCTTGCCGGGACGGGAAAGTTTCCCGCCGTGTTGTTGCACGGCGGCCATAGCAGCGTATACGCTAGGGGTCGGCCCAACAGCGATCCGCGCGGCTGGCGTGTGGGGATTTCCCACCCTTGGCACAGCGGCCGACGATTGGCGGAGGTGTGGTTGCACGATCGATCTTTGGCGACATCAGCGGCCACCTTTCAACACCTGGAATACAACGGAAAGAAGCTGGGCCACGTTCTCGACCCGCGCAGCGGTTGGCCGGCGCAGGGCATCGCCAGCGCGTCCGTGCTGGCGCCGACCGGCGCGGAGGCCGACGCGCTTTCGACGGCCTTTTACGTCGGCGGCGTCGAACTGGCGCGCCGCTACTGCGCGACGCATCCAGAGGTTGGCGCCTTGCTGCTGCCCGAAGGCGACGACGCCGACCCTGTAGTCCTGAATCTCGCCCCGCAGGAATGTTCTCTTCTCGCCGATCCGTCCGCGTCTTTGTGAGACACGACATGCAGCGCGCCAAACATTACGGTTTCCTTACGATGGTCTTCCTGGTCGCCCTTCGCCTGGTGATCGGGTGGCACTTCTTCTTCGAGGGGGCGCACAAGCTCGATACCTTCGTGGTTGGCACGAATACATCGACAAATAAGGTCTTTTCCAGCGCCGGTTACTTCCGTGAGGCGCCCGGCCCGCTCGCCTGGGAGATGCGTAAATACCTTGGCGACCCCGACGACGACGCCTTAGCGCGTGTCACTCCGCTACCCGGTGACGCCGCCAAATCCGACGATCCGGCGGCCCGAATGCCGCCCGCGTTACGGAAGGAATGGGACGATTCTTTCAACCAATTCGTCAAGTTTTACGGCCTAGACGCCAATCAAGAAAAGGAAGCCAAGGCCAACCTGGATAAGGCCGAGGCCGACGTCGTCCGCTGGCTCACCATCCAGGCCGTGGAGGGCAAGAGCAAGGACAAGCAGCCGACCGACGTGCAAGCGGTAATGACCGAAGTGGAGAAAACCTATCCGTCTGGCGTCTTGAAGGTCCAGGAGACGCCGGCCCAGCGCATCGCGGAATACCGCGACAAAGTGCAAGAATACCGCAACATGCTTGATAAGACCGACGCCGCCTTTAACAGCGATGTAGTCGGTCTCAAGCGGTTGGCGACCAAAGGCGAGGCCGCCTCCATGCGCAAGTCGCTCATGGCCGACCTCGACAAAAAGACGGCCGCCCTGAAGGCGTCTTGGGGCGACCTGCTGACGGATTCGCAGGCTAACAAAGGTGTTCCCCTACCCTCGCTGCCGCTGCTCTGGTGGGTCGATGGGATTACGGCGTGGGGACTGACGGTCATCGGCGGCTGTCTGCTGCTGGGTCTGCTGACACGGTTCAATTGCATACTCGCCGCCGGCTTCCTGCTAATGACCTACTTCGCATCGCCGCCGTGGCCGTGGCTGCCGACGCCGCCGAATAATGAAGGCAATTACCATTACGTCAACAAAAACCTAGTGGAAATGTTCGCCCTGTTGGTCCTGGCCACGACCGCGAGCGGCCGGTGGTTCGGAGTGGACGCCCTAATTTCTTGGACCCTCGCCGCCCTGTTCGGACGGCGGGTACCACAACCTGCGCCCGTGCGGCGCGCGGCCTGACCGACGAACCATCGTCGAGATTCTCTCATACATAAGGACGCTCTCCGATGACGATTGAACTGACCAAAGAGCAACGCGACATCGGCCGCGACAATTACGTCCGCACTACCGAGGGGCTAACGCGGCGCGGCTTCATGAAAAGCCTTGTGGCGGGCGCGGCGGTCGTGCCGGTGTCGGCGGCCGTCTACTTCGGCTACGAGAGCTTGCACGGCAAGCCCGTCAAAGCCGCCCTGATCGGCGGCGGCGACGAGGGCGGCGTCCTCGTCGGCGCGCACAATCCTGAATATCTGCAGTTCATCGCCGTCTGCGATATTCGGCCGTCGAACATGACGCGCATCTTCAACGGCGATCCAAAAGTGCCGGCCCTGCGCAAAGGGCTTATACCGATGTACGGCGCCAACGACGCCAACCGCATCCGCAGGTACACGGACTATAACGAGATGTTGAGTAAAGAGAGCGAAATTGAGGCCGTAGTGATCGCTACGCCGCTCTTCTGGCACGCCAAAATGGCCATCGACGCCATGCTCGCCGGCCAAAAGCGCGGCCGGCCCATTCACGTCCTCTGCGAGAAGCTGATGGGCTGGAACATTAGCCTGTGCAAAAAGATGTGTCAGGTCGCGGAAGCAACCGGCAGCATCCTATCGATTGGACACCAGCGCCACTACAGTATGCTCTATGCCCACGCGACGGAAATCCTCAAAAACGACGTACTCGGCGACGTAAAGTATATCCGCGCCCTCTGGCACCGCAACAACGCCTGGCCCTACCTACCGGATGAAAAGGAAAAGGACAACCTAGTCAAGGAAGTGGTGCAGCCCTTCTACAAAGACGGCTGGTTCAACCCGGTCTTTCACGAAGACTATGACGCCCTCCAGGGCAAGATCAAGGATTACGGCTACGACAGCGTGGAGGAGTTAGTGCGCTGGCGTTGCACCAACGAAACGGGCGGCGGCCTGATGGCGGAGCTGGGCAGCCATCAGCTCGACGCCTGTAGTATTTTCCTCGGACACATCCACCCGATCGCCGTCACGGGCGTTGGCGGCAAGTACTTCTACGGCCGGCCGCCTTCCGACGGCGAAACCAACGACTACGGCTTCAAGACCAACTTCAACGACCGCGACTGCGACGACCACGTATCGCTCATCTACGAGTTCCCTGGCAAGAACCACCCGCGCGGCCCGGCCAGGCCCGACGGCAGCCACGGCAGCGATGCGAACGACATCGTACTAGTCACGTATTCGTCGATCAACACCAACGGCTTCGAGAGCTACGGCGAGTGCGTGACAGGCACGCGCGGCACGATGGTTGTCGAGAGGGAAGCCTCGGTGATGCTATATCCCGAGAAGAACCCGGCGATCAAAGGTCCGGCTGACCCTAGGGCGATCACGGTGACGGTCGATCCGGCGGGGACGGGCAAGCCGGCGCTGGATTCTTCCTCAACGTGGGGGCCTGCCGTGAGCGCGGGCGGGGCGGGCGCCGGTCCCACGGGAGGCGCCGCCGGCGTCGAGATCAGCCGCGGTTATAAGGAGGAGATCGAGGACTTCGCCTTCTGTGTGCGTCAGTGGCAGAAGGGTTTGGAATACAAGAAACAACGGCTGCCGCGCTGTCCCGGCGAGGTGGCGATGGTGGATGCGATCATCGCGTTGACAGCCAACCAGGCGATGCAAAAGCGGCAGCGCATTGAGTTCAAGGACGCCTGGTTCGATCCAAATAAAACCGATGTGCCGGACGGCGATACGACGCCGAAGATTCCGGTGGCATAACGAAGCGCCGTTTAGCCGCGAGTCGCAGACG
>DHJA01000248.1:12571-21609 GCA_002404095.1 Planctomycetaceae bacterium UBA4732
TCGCAGACGAGCGCTCGTCTGCGACTCGCGGCTAAACGGTTTGTTTCACGAGCGCGTTACGGTTTCTTCTCCTCCGTAGTCGTCAAATCCTGGATGCGGATGTTGCGGAAGTCCAAATCCTCCACGGCCGCCTCGTGACCTTGTAGGCTAATCGCCCCTTTCTCCAGCCGGCAGCCCTTGCGCGGGTTGTCGGCTGTCGGCCGTTCATCGGTCCAGTCCACGGCTTGCACACCATTGACCCAGGTGGCGATATGTCGGCCGCTCGCCACGATGGTCATGCCGAACCATTGGCGGTCCTTCGACAACTCCTTGCGGGCCGGCGCCCGCCGGTAGATGGCACCGGTGCCGTAATCGACGGCCGTATATTTCTCCTTTTTCTCGCCCTTTAGTTCGTGAGTTTTGGGATCGTATTCCTCGATGTTGTATTCCTGTTTTGGCGCAGCAGTGAACTCGTTACGGATCTGGGCCTCGTAGCCGTTCTCGAATTCGGCGGGAATGCAGCGAAAGAAGACGCCGCTGTTGCAGTGATCGCCGTTGCTGATGCAGTCTAACTGCAAGACGAAATCGGCCCATTGGCCTTCGGTCTGAAGGTCGCCGGGGCCGCCTTCGAGGTGGATATTGCCATCCTTTGTGACGTTGAACTTCGATTTCTTGCCGGGAAACTCTTTCCAGCCGGATAGGTCTTTGCCGTTGAACAACAATTTCGCGTGGAGCGGTATGAGCTTAATGTTTCGGAAGACGACGCCGCTGCCGGAAAGGACGATATTACCGCTCTTGTCGTGCCGCTTATCGTCTGGGATAAGGCGCGTCGGAACCCCTCTCGGCGCCTGGAGAGTGGCGCCGAGGGGACGATAGACTTTCCCCTGCGCGTAGCCGCCCTTGACCTCCACTTCGGCGCGCGTCCAGCCGCCGCTCCCGAAATCTTGCAGTTTGACGGTGCGGGCGTCGGCGTCCGCGCCCGGCTCTCCCTCGGCGCCGCAGCCGACCGACACGACCGCTTTGCTTTGCGGTTTCCTCTGGAAGTCGAACACCAACTCGTAGTCTTTGAACGGGCTAGTCGTCACGAGCAACCCCGGCTTGTCTGTCTGCGGCGCCAACATGCCCTCGGCGATGGTCCATTTCGAGTCATTCGGCGAACGCCAGCCAAACGTCGTTTCACCGTCCCACAGCAGAATCCATCCGTCGGCGATCTCTTTAGGCGTCAGCGTGTTGGGCTTGGGCGGCGCGTCCGCGGCGCGAGCCGACGCGGCCAGGGACAGGACGAGGCAGAGGGAAAGAAGGCGGCGCATGATCGGTGGTTCCTCAAGAAAGAGCAGCAGAGAGAGCGACTCCGCCTATTGTCGCTCATAACCCAAAGGGAACGCAAGGGCTTGAGCGTCGCCGACGAAATACGCCAATTCCGTGACTTGGACCCATCCGGCCAACTCGCTACATTGCATAGCATGCGGCGACCCCTTGCGCCAGACCGGAGGACCGGCCCGTGCAGTACTATTTCTTCCATCTGATGTCGTGGCCGTACCTGCCGCCCGACTTCGATTCCGTCTACGATTCCGCCTGGGTCTGGCTGCCCAATTCGCTTTATGATCCAATAAAGGGGGCCGATCTCTACAATGACTACATCGACACCCTCGCCTACGCCGACGAACTAGGTTTCGACGGCGTTTGCGTCAACGAACACCATCAGAACGCCTACGGCCTCATGCCGTCGCCCAATCTCATCGCCGCCGCTCTCACGCAGCGCACCAAACGCTGTAAACTCGTCGTCATCGGCAATGCGCTGCCCCTTTACAATCCACCGTTGCGCGTGGCCGAGGAGTTCGCCATGCTCGACGTGATGAGCCGCGGCCGGCTCGTCGCCGGCATGGTCATCGGCGGCGGCCCCGAATACTACACTTACCAGATCAACCCGACCCATGCCCGTGAGCGCTTCCGCGAAGCCCTCGATCTCATCGTCAAAGCGTGGACGACGCCGGGGCCGTTTCTGTGGAACTCGAAGCATTACTTCTTCCGTTACGTCAATCCGTGGCCGCGACCGCTGCAACAGCCGCATCCGCCCATATGGATTCCCGGCGCCGGCAGCCTGGAAACCATCGAATTCGTCGCCCAACGGCGCTATTCCTACATGGGCATTCCGTATTTTCATATTAACGTCTTTCAGCGCGTCTTTGACCTGTTCCGCGAAGCGTGTGAGAAGGCCGGCTACACGGCCGCCCCGGAACAAATGGGCTGGGGCGTACCGATCTACGTCGCCGAGACCGACGCCCAGGCGCGTAAAGAGTTTGAGCCGCATTTCCGCTATTTCATCAAGAATTTACTCAAGAACATCATGCTGGCGCCGCCCGGCTATACGTCCGCGCGCTCCGCTCTGGCCATCATGAAAAACCGCGGTACGTTCCTCGCGGAAAAGGAAAGCTGGGATGACATCGAGGAAGGCGTCTACGCCATCGTCGGCAGCCCGGAGACGGTGAGGCAAAAGATCGACTACTACCGCAAAAAACTCGGCGTCGGCGTCGTCCTCACCGGCTGCCAGACGGGTACCCTGACCCACGAATTGGCTCGTAAAAGTATGGAATTACTAGCTCGCGAGGTATTGCCGCATGTTCGAGACGTTGAAAAAACTGAAGTACGGCGCGCGGGTACTCCTGTCGCGTAAGGGCGGCGATGCGGAAACCATCGACGTGCGCGGCCGATCCACCGTCATCATGCACGGAGGCGACGGCCCCGCTTTCGTCTACCTTCACAGTACGCTCGGCGAGGCGTTCCGCTGGTTTCCGTTCTACCAGACGTGGTCGAAGCAGTTCACCGTATATGTGCCGACGCACCCCGGCTTCGGCAAAAGCGGCGGCTTTGACCAGATCGACACGATTGAGGACATGGCCTTCCACTACGTCGAGCTGTTCGACGCCCTCGGCCTCGGCGAGATCATTTTGGGCGGCGTGAGTCTCGGCGGCTGGATCGCGGCCGAGTTCGCGGTGCGCTGGCCGGAGCGCGTCAAAAAACTTTGGCTCTCCGCGGCGCCGGGCTTGTGGGTGGATGACGAGCCATTGCCCGACCTCTTCCGCGAGATGACGGATAGAGATAAGGTGCGAAAACGGCTGTTCCACGACCCAAACGGCTACATGGCCAAGCTGGTGATCGCCGACGACGCCAACGAGGAGCAAATGCTGTCCGCGTACCAATCGATGGCCGTATTGGCCCGCTTGATGTGGGAGCGGCCCTACGACCCCAAGCTGGCGGAACGGCTGCACCGCGTTCAGTGTCCGACGCTGTTGCTGTGGGGCGCGCACGACCGGCTGGTGCCGCCGGCTTACGGCGAGGCGTATCGTAAGTATCTGCCGCAGGCGGAACTGAAGCTGATTCCCGATTGCGGCCATATGGCGATGTTCGAGAAAGAAGCGGAGTTTGTGGATGCGGTGACGAGGTTTTGCCGCTAAGTGTCCGTCCCGGAAGGCCGGCGCAACGACCGCGAGCCCGTAGCGCCAAGCAAGGACGAGCGGCAGGAATGCTGCGGTTGGCACGCTCGCCCTTGCTTGGCGCTGCGGGCTGGTGATTTTGACACGGCGCGCCTAGAATCAATTATCCCCCAAAGGAGGAACCACCCCCATCGTGACTCTCGACAATACCCGCGATAAACTGACGGTCCATCTCGAACGCGCCTTTCTCGTCAGCGTGGCTCTGCCCGAACGTCCGTGGTTCGGCGACGACCCTCTCGAAGAACTACGCGGCCTGGCGACCTCCGCCGGCGCCATCGTCGTCGGCGGCCTTTGCCAACGGCGCCTCAAAATCAACCCCGCCAGCTACATCGGCAAGGGTAAGCTGGCCGAACTCCAAGAGCAGGTCCAGGCCGTTGACGCCGACGTGATCCTCTTCGACAACGACCTGTCGCCGCCGCAAATCCGCAACCTGGAAAAAGCGACGCAGCTCAAAGTCCTCGACCGAAGCGAGTTGATCCTCGATATTTTCGCCACGCGCGCCCGCACGGCGGAAGCACGCCTTCAGGTCGAGTTGGCGCAGCTCGAATACGCTTTGCCGCGCTTGCGGCAGATGTGGAGCCACCTCGGGCGCATCAGCGGCGGCATCGGCACGCGCGGCCCTGGCGAGACGCAGCTCGAAGAAGATCGCCGGCTCGTCGATCATCGCATCCGCGATCTCAAACATCGGCTGCATGAAGTGCAATCGCGCAAGGAACGCGAGGTCGCCAGCCGCCGCGAGGAACACACCGTCTCGCTCGTCGGCTACACCAACGCGGGAAAGAGTACGCTGATGAACGCCCTGACCGGCGCCGGCGTTTACGTCGAGAACAAGCTGTTTTCGACGCTCGACACGCGCACGCGCCAATGGCATGTCAAAGACTGGGGCCGCGTTTTGCTCAGCGACACGGTCGGCTTCATCCGCGAGCTGCCTCACCATCTTATCGCCTCCTTCAAGGCGACATTGACGGAGGCCCGCCAAGCCCGGCTGCTGTTGCACGTTGTCGATGCGAGCAATCCGTTCGCCGAAGAGCAGGTTAAGGCCGTCAACAAGGTGCTGGACGAATTGGGTTGCGGCGACAAGCCGACGCTGCTGGTGCTGAACAAAGTGGACCGCGTGGCCGATCCGTCTTACCTACAGGTATTGCAGAGCCATCATCCGCGCGCGGTGGCTGTGAGCGCCACGACGCGACAAGGATTGGACGATCTGCAAGACGGCGTGATCGAAATGCTCGGCGCCGACTTCGCCGACGCCGCCATTGAGACCAACGCGGGCAATGGCAAGATATTGTCGTATCTGTCGGCCCACGCGGAGATTTACTTGCAAGAATACGATGGCGATCGTGTGCGCATCCGCTGCCATCTGCCCAGGCGTTTACTCCACCATATTCAGGGGCCGGACGTGGAAGTGCGGTTTCTGGACGGAAACGGCGCGGTTTAGCGCCAGCGTATTGTTTAGCCGCGACCCGAAGGGGAGCGCGTGACCCGCGTTACGGTCACGCGCTCCCCTTCGGGTCGCGGCTAAACGGTGCGCCGCGGCATTAGAAATTGTCACTGTCGCCGCCATTATCGGGGGCGCCTTGCTGCTGCTGTTGTTCCTGTCTCGGCTTGCCGCTGAGGATGAGTTGGCCCTTTTCATCGACGCTGCCGGCCTCCTCGCGCAACTGACGCATCAGTTTTTCCTCGAAATCCGCTTGGCGTTTCCCCTCGAAATACTGCCGCCAGAACTGGTCCTTATCCCGGATGGTGGCATCTGCGTAGGCGTCGATGAAGCCCTTGTCCTTGTTCTTGTCGTCAAACGAAAGAATCGGCCGTTCCTCAAGCACCGCCACGTACCACTTCTTGGCCGGCAGATCCTGGAAGACCAGCGTCTGACCCGGCTTGTCCAGGGTCATGAGCTGGTCGAGCAGGTCGGCGGGCGCGTAGGGGATTTGAGACGCCGGGATTACGTAACGGTAGTAGGTCGCACTGCCGGGGTTGGCGGACGGGGCAGGCTTCAGCCGGGCAATGTCAACTAGCTCGAAGACTTGGCCCAGTTTCTGGTCGCGGAAATACTTGATCGCCTCCTGCGGTGAAAGCTGTCCGTCCGCTTCTTTCTGGCTCAGGTCGCCGCTGATCCGATCCGCTTCGCGCAGAACCAGTTTCCGCGCCTCCTGGAACCTCCACGCCGCCAGCACGCGCGGCCGGGCGTCGTCGTAATCCAGTTCGTGGGCGCGCTCATCCTCGGAGCGCCAGAAGACCAGGTATTTGTCACGGCCGTCCGGCAACACCGGCGACGGAATATATTTGCCAGCCTGGAAACCAAAGACTTCGTTGGCGAACGGCGGAAACACTTGGCGAGAGTCACGGCTTTGACGCTGCTGGAACAGCCCAATAGCGAATTTAACATCTGCCAAGGCTCGGTCGTCCTCCACCGAGTAGATGTCATCAAGGCCAGCCTTGTCGTGAAGCTCCCACCCGCGTTCCTTGACCGTCTTACGGATGAACTCCTGTACTTCGGCGTCGGGCTTGTTCTTGAGCTTGCCCAGTTCGTCCGTGAATTGCTGCAGATCCAAGCTCACAAGGCCGGCAGTTGACGGTTGACCGGGGAAAAATTGCGGCTTGTCTCTCAGCACCTCCCGTTGACGTTTCTCGAACACTTGCCGCATGGCAACCGCGGCCGGAGGCATGGCCGGAATAAATGGCGCCTGGAGCGCGAAGCCGGCGAATGGCGAACTGTTGACCGCCCAACCTGTCCCTTCGAGAAATGTGGACGCCAGGATGCGCGTGCGGTCCGCGGCCTCGCGCGCGTCAATGGTCCCACAGTAACCGGCCGGCGCGGACACGGCCGAACCCTGGCCCAGGCCGGCGCCGAACGCCTGTCCTACCGAAGCGGCGACGACTTCCGGCCGCAGGTACGTCTGGTCGTGTAGATCGAACGGATAAACCCTGCCCTCGGTGGCCAGCCAGGAACTGCCGCTTCCTAAATAGGAATTATAATCCTTGGCCAGCGCGTCCTCATTCAACGTCGCGGCCATCGCCGCCTGCGGAGCGACGCCGCCGCCGGCCAGGTTGCCGCCGAGAGCGGCGGTGGCGTAATAGAGCGCGGGGTCGATGGACGCGGACAAGCCGCGAGCCTTGTAATACTCCGAATCCGGCGCCGCCACGACGTATTCGAGCTTGATGCGATGCGGCTCCTTGAAGGCCGGCGTGGAGAGTTCGGGCGCGGGTTCCGCGGCCTTGTACTTGGTGAAGAGGTCTTTCAGCACCTCTTCGCTCGGCGGTTGCGACGGCGTCTTATCCAGAAAGGACTCGACGGGAAGCGGCAGAAAAACAGCCTTGATAGTAGTTCGGTTGTTGCGATAGAACTTCCAGAAATCATAAGGCGTCACCAGATTCGGCGCGCTGTGTTCCACTTCGGCCACGCCCGGTACGCCGGCCGCGCGTCCGGCCACCAGTTCCTTGGCGATCATGACGCGGAATTCGTCCTGAACGGCCTTGACGACAATATCCTCCGGAACGGGCCCCTTATTCTGTCGAGCGCGCCCGGCGAACCACTCTTTGAAGATCGGCTCATCCTTCCAGGAGCCGCCAGGATCGGCCGGCAACCCGTGATTAGCGGCCTCGTGCGCCAGCGCTCGCCTCGTGTCGGCTTTGGTTAGGACGATGCCGAGCTTGTCGGCCTGATGCTTCCAGATCTCGAAGTCGAGCAACTCCTGGGGCTTGACTCCGCCCCCAAAATAGAAGGGGCTGGACGATAGCATCATTTGGAAGAACTCGAACCTGTAAATGAGACTCAGGTCGTCAAACGCCCTGTTGCGGCGTGAGTTGTCCACCGGCGCCGACAGATGCCGAAGCGCGTCAATTTCGGTGAGACTCTGCCGCGTAATCCGGATGAGGTCTTCCGGCCCACGGGCATCGCGGTAACGCTCTCGCCTTCCGACCGAAAGTACCTGAAGGCGTTTGTCGGCCTCGTCGGCGTTTTCGGGCTTGTAGTCCTCGATGTCTTTGTTCGCGTCCGTCTGGGCTGCAATTAGAGCGGTGAAAATGAATTCGTTGGCGAGTTGGCGCGAATTGCTGATGCCGGTCAGGTCGTTCGTATAGAGGTCGCGGCCGTAGAGGGTGACCACTTTTTCGCCCTTGCCCTGGCCGGCGCCCGAAAACAAGTGCGTGATGTCGCCCTTTCCGAACTGAAGAATAAAGACGAACATGCAGATGATCGTCAGCACGGCGAAAATAACCTTCTGGTGTTTCCGGAAGGTGTTAAACGGGTTGAAGGCCATTACCAGTCCTCGGTTTCGGGCGATCCATAATCCGTCGTCCACCTTCGCGGGGGGTTGACAGCCCGCGAAAAGGTATAGTATGGGTGAATGGCGGTTTTCGCTCAAAATAGGATTGTACGGAGTCCGGTACACAACACAACAGCAACAGACGCGCTCCGGGCGAGCCGGGTCGCGTAAGCGCCCGGAGATGGTTTCAGTCGCTGAGACAATCTCCGGGCGCTCACGCGACCCGGCTCGCCAAGGTGCGTCGCTTTATACGGAGAGGATACCACGTGCCCCCACGCAAGAAGCAGCCCGCCGAAGAAGGCGCCCCCGTGACGACCGGCCGCAAGAAGAAGGCCGCCGCGCCGTCGAAGAAACGCGTAACCGCTCCGGCCGAGGCCCACGACGGCGCCGGCAAGCATGACCTCGTCATCGTCGAATCGCCGACCAAGGCCAAGACGATTAACAAATATCTCGGATCGAATTACAAGGTTTTGGCAAGTTACGGCCACGTCCGCGATCTGCCGCGGCGGCGGCGCAAGGGCGAGGTGGTCGCCGGCATCGACATCGACGCCGGTTGGGTGCCCACCTACGTCGTTCAGGACAAGGAAGAGAACAAAGGCAAATTTAAGGGGAAAGGCGGCGCGGGCCGGCGCACGCCCAAGGACATCCTGGCCGAGCTGAAGCGCGAGGCGGCCAAGGCCAACCGCGTCTTCCTGGCGACTGACCCCGACCGCGAGGGCGAGGCAATTGCCTGGCATCTGACGCAGGCGATCGGAGGGAAGAACAAGTCCATTGCCGCGCGGCGAATCGTCTTCCACGAGATCACGCGTAACGCGATCCAGGAAGCGCTCAAGCATCCCCGCGACATCGATATGGACCTCGTGCGGGCGCAGCAAGCGCGCCGGGTGATCGACCGGCTAGTGGGCTACAAGCTCAGCCCGTTGCTGTGGAACAAGGTCAAGAAGGGACTCTCGGCGGGCCGCGTGCAATCCGTCTTTGTGCGGCTCGTCGTCGACCGCGAGCNNCGACCGCGAGGGCGAGGCCATCGCTTGGCACATCGAGGACGAGTTGGGCCTGGACGATGAACGCACCTTCCGCATTACCTTTAATGAGATCACGCGCACGGCGGTGCAGAACGCCCTTGCTCACCCCGGCAAGATCGACATGGATCGCGTCCACGCTCAGGAGGCGCGGCGCATCCTGGATCGCGTCGTGGGCTATCCGCTAAGCGGTCTGCTAGGAAAGAAGGTGCTGCGCGGTTCCAGCGCCGGCCGTGTGCAGTCGGTGGCGCTGCGGTTGGTGGTGGACCGCGAGCGCGAGA
>DHJA01000248.1:21741-21920 GCA_002404095.1 Planctomycetaceae bacterium UBA4732
CGTCGTCGACCGCGAGCGCGAGATTGGCCGCTTCGTTCCGGAAGAGTACTGGACGGTGGAGGCGCTGCTGCGCAAGCAGGAGAGCGCCCCGGGCGCCCACCACGGCGTGGGCCGCAAGCGGGACGAGTTCACGGCCGCGTTGCTGGAGCGTAACGGTGAGCGGGTGGACCTGTCCTCCG
>DHJA01000284.1:0-11680 GCA_002404095.1 Planctomycetaceae bacterium UBA4732
GCAAGGGGGGAGGGAGCCAGAGGCCGCCTTGGAAGGCCGGCCGCGCCGCGCTTCCCCTTGCAAATTATACACCCCTACCCTACACTCCGCCCCGCTCGCTTCCCATGGATGGGACGCGGGCGCCGGAACTCTTGAGGCAGGCGGAACGCATGAAGACGGCACCAGCGCCCCCGCATGAGGCGGGATTCGTTCGTCGTCTCTTGATCGCCCTCGTTCGCACCGTCTGTCGTTACCCGATCGCGGTCCTCGCCCTGTCAGCCGCCTTGTGCGCCCTGTCTCTCTATGCCGCCATTTTCCATCTGCAATATCACACTCAACGCAGCGACCTCATCAGCCCACACAAAGAATGTCAACAACGCTGGCACGACTACATCAAGGAATTCGGCGACGACGACGACATTGTGGTCGTCGTCAAAGGCTCCGAGCGCGGCCGTATGGTCGAGGCGTTGGAGCAGGTCGCCGAACGCATCGGCCACCAGCCAACCTTGTTCGACCGGCTGTTTTACAAGGCCGACCTGCGGCCGCTGCACGACCGCGCTCTTATGATGCTGCCGTTGGATCAGATCCGAACGATCCGGCAAAACCTCGGCGGCGACATGCACGAGTTGCTTATCGACGCTGATCCCACGAAATTTACCTCGCCCTGGCGCCGGCTCTCGCTTCTGAGCTTGCTCATCCGCGCCGGCGATTCACTGCCCGAGGGCCAACCGCTCAGCCCCGAAGACGTACAGTTCTTCACGCAATTGCGGGCGGTCACACGCGCGGCCGGTTCCTATCTCGACGACCCTGAAAAGTACAGCAATCCGTGGAGCAGCCTCATGGCCTCCGAACCGGCGGGCCAGCAGGATTTATTGGCGGAACCGCAGTACTTCTTCAGCGGCTCAGGCGGCCTCGCCTTTCTCCTCGTCCGGCCGATCAAGGAACAAGGCTCGTTCACCGCCGCCCTCAAAAGTGTGGACGCCATGCACGGCATCGTGGCCGACGCGCGGACCTCATTCCCCGGACTGCAATTCGGCCTGACGGGAATGCCGGTGCTGGAAACCGATGAGATGGCCGCCGCCCAACGCGATACGCAGTGGGCGTCTTGGCTGGCCGTCGCCGGCGTGGCCTTGCTGTTCCTCATCGTCTACCGCGGACTTGCCTATCCGACGCTGACGCTCGTGACGCTGCTGGTCGGCACGGCTTGGGCGCTCGGCTGGCTGACCCTGACGGTCGGCCACCTCAATATCCTATCAGCCACCTTTGCGGTCATGCTTATCGGCATGGGCGATTACGGCGTCCTATGGGTGATGCGCTACGAGCAAGCGCGGCGGAGCGGAGCCGACGTGCAATCGGCCCTGCTGCATACGACAAGTCACGTCGCGGTCGGCAATTTGACCGCGGCCATGACGTTGGCGTTGGCGTTTTACGCGGCGGTGCTCGCCGACTTCCAGGCCGTCGCCGAACTCGGATGGATCGCCGGCTGCGGCGTACTGCTGTGCGCCCTAGCCTGTTTCACGGTCCTGCCCGCCCTGTTGATGCTCTTCGACCGGCGGCGTTTGTCCTGCCAAGACGCCGCCGACGACGCCATACTCGCCCTACCGGGGTTGCGTCCGTCGAGCGACGCCAGTTGGCTGCCGTTCCTGGCGTGGCGTCCGTGGTGGGTGGTCGCCGGCGGCCTTGGGATGCTGGGAGTGCTTGCCGTCTGCGCCACCCGCGTCACCTATGACCATAACCTGCTACATCTTCAGGCGCAAAATCTGGAGTCGGTGCAGTGGGAGATGACGCTTATTCAGGACACGGCCGGGGCGAGTTGGCACGCCGTAAGCATCGCGGACAGCCCTGAAAAGGCGCTCGAACTCAAGGCGAAATACGAAAAGCTGCCGGAAGTGAGCCGCGTCGTCGAAGTGGCCACGCTCGCGCCGCCCGACCAGGATAAAAAGCTGCCCTTGCTCGCGGACATTCAGGATAGCTTGCGTACACTTCCCGAACGGCACAAGACCATCGCACACGACTTGCCGAACGGCAAGCAACTTCGCGCCGAACTGACCGCGTTGGTAGCGAGGCTACCTGAGCCATCCATACCCGACGGCGGAAGCAATCCGGCGCTGTTGGTCAGTCTACGGCAGACCCTTCAAGGGTTGCTCGACCGTTTGCCGCCCGGCGATAACACGGCCGCCAACCTGTGGACGTCGAAGCAATTAAAGGTCTTTGAAGAGAAGTTGACGGGCGATCTCTCCGAAGACCTGCACCGGCTGCGCGAGGTTTCGACGCCGCGCGAGATTGCGCTGTCGGATTTGCCCGAAGACCTGCGCGATCGCTACGTCAGTCCGCACGGTAAATGGCTGCTGCGCGTGTTCGCCAAGGACGGCCTATGGGATTTCGGCCCGCTGAAACACTTCACCGAGGTGGTGCGCACCGTGGACCCGGAGGCGACAGGCAAGCCGTTCGGCACGGTGGAAGGGCTGATCGCCATGAAGGAAGGTCTGCAGCGCGCCGGCCTGTACGCATTCCTGGTGATCGCGGCCGTGCTGTTCCTCGATTTCCGCAATCTCAAGCACGCGCTGATCGCCTTGGCGCCGCTGGTGATGAGCGTGGTGTTGACGCTGGGAATCCTGGGCTTATTCGGCGTTCCGCTCAACCCAGCCAACATGATCGCTTTTCCGCTGATTCTTGGCGTCGGCGTGGACAACGGCGTTCACGTTCTGCACGACTATTTGATCCGGCGGGCGGAAGGGCGTTCGACGATCAGCTACGCCATTGGCCGAGGCGTCCTCGTAAAAGCGCTGACCTCAATGATCGGCTTTGGGACGTTAATGATCTCTAGTGAGCGTGGCTTGGCCGGGCTGGGCCTGATCCTTACATTGGGCGTCGCCTGTTCGATGCTGTCGGCGCTGGTGTTCCTACCGGCGGTGCTGCATTTGCTGGGCGGACGCGCCGTGGCGGAGGCGGCGCCGATCACGGAAGAAGCCCGACTGGCGGCGTAGGAATCCGAACAGACAGACACAAGGCCGCCAAGACCGCCACTTCTACAAGTGACGGTCTTGGCGGCCTTGCACGTCCAACTTACCGCGCCGCCGACTCGGACGTGATCTGAAGCACGGTATCCTTGATGATGTAGGTGAGGTGGACCTGCTTCAGGATCAGGTTCAGCGCCGATTTGAGCGACACATTTTCCAGTTTGACGGAGACCGGGCTTTCTAAGCTGACGCCTTCCTGGTCGAGGGCCAGCTGATCGACGTAGATGTTGACGTTCTCCCAGCCGCGTAGGTCGTCAATGATCTGCTTGAGCGGCGCGTCGGTGAAGTTCAGCGTCACCGGCGTGTTGAGCTTATGCTCGATCTCGCGCTCTGTTTCGGTCTTCTTTTGGGGGAGTGTCCTGTCCACTTTGGCCTCCAGCACTTTGACTCGCTCCCGCGTGGCTCGCAGGCTCACGCGCAGCGCCTCGACCTCCAGCCGCAACGCCTCCAGGTCGTCCTTTTCCGGACTTACGGCTCGCGCAGTCGGCCGCGGCGCATCCGCCTTGGCTTGCGGTTCAGCGGCAACCGTCCGGTAGGTAAGACTCACCGTGCCGACGCCAACGGAGGCGGCGAGCAGCAGCACCAGGGCCGCACCTTTGATCTTGGTCAACAACATGGCTTTTAGCACTCCTTCGGCAAGGGCGATGACGCCGGCGGAGACGACTCCACCCGCCGCCCGGACTGTAGCTGCAACCAAGGGGCCGGGTACGCACACGGCCCCCGCTTCCGACGCGAACAGGGCCGTCAGCGACGCGCCCGTGACCGCCGCTCCGTGTCCGGCCATACGCTTGGCCAGCATCTTGCGGGCGGTCGCCAACCGGCTGGACAGGGTGCCTTCGGCCAAGTCGAGTTGCCGCGCCGCCTCCTTGCGGCTTCGGCCCTCCAGCTCGCACAAGACAACGGGGAGCCGATACTTCTCCGGCAGGCGGGCCATCTCCCGGTCCAGCACCGCGAGCAACTCGGACTGGTCTTTCGTCGGCATGACGAGTGGGTGCGGCATATCCTCGACCTGCTGCTCTTTGGTCTGGCGGCGGGCGCCGCGCCTCCTCACGTCCAGGGCGACGTGGTAGGCCACGCCGTGCAGCCAACCGCCGATCGTCTGCCGTTCCGCGATGCGAACGCCCTTGCGGGCCAAGACCACAAAGGCGGCCTGGAAGGCGTCCTCAGCGTCCTCGACGCGGCGGAGCAGGCGGCGGCACACGGCCAGTACCATCGGCCCATGCCGCCGCACCAGTACGGCGAAGGCGGCTTCGTCCCGATGGGCAAAATAACGCCGTAGCAATTGGCCGTCCGTCAGGCCCGCCCCTTCCGCCTGCACCGCCTTGCGTAGGCAGTCGAAGATCATCCGCGCCCTGGCCGTCTTCACTCCCGTCCCCTCCGAATTCGTTGCTCTCACTCTTATACTCGTGCGTCGCGGGGCGGCGCGTCGGTTTATTTGGCGTCAATTCCTGAGCGGGCAAGGCGAACGGCCGGCGTAAGCCGGCTGGTACAGGATACTGTCGCTGACAAGATACCGCACCAGCCGGCTCACGCCGGCCGTTCGCCTAGATCGGGAATTCGGCGTTTTCGATACACTGAAAGTTCGGCCGTGGCCGAGCGTTTTCGTGTAGGAGAGCCGCCCGTTATGCTTTCGTATTTCATCGCCGCGGCCGTCGCGGTTCCCCTCCTCTGGCTCTTCGGCGATCTCTTCTATTCGCTAATCGTAAAGGCTCTCTATAGCCGTTGGGAAGCGGGCATCGAACGTGACCCGGATGGGGTGCGCGTCGGATGTCGAGAGTTCACGCTCGGCGAAGGCGAGGACGCAGTGGTGCTGGTCCACGGTTACGGCGATTCGCCGGCGGCCTTCCAGCTCATGGCCCCGGCTCTGGCAGCGCAGGGGTTCACCTGCCGCGGCCTGCGTCTGCCGGGACACGGCTTGCCGATGGGCCAGTACCGCCAGACGAGCGCCGTCCAGTGGCGCGACGCCGTGCGCGCGACGATCACCGAGCTGCGCGGCCGCTATCGACGGGTCTACCTCCTCGCGCACTCCCTCGGCGCGGCCATTGCCGTGGAAGCGGCTTCGGAGCCAACGGCGGCTGTGGACGGCATGACGTTGCTGGCCCCGCTGGTCGAGGTATCGAGCCGTCGCAGCCCACTATTACCGGTAGGCACGTGGTACCGACTGCTGGACGGGCTGCTGGTATTCACCGATTACGTGATGTCGCCCTATCCGACGGACCTGTGGGACAAGAGCGCCGCCGTCCTGGTGCGCGAAGACAAATTCATTCCGCGCGGCGTCATCCGCGACTTGTTCGCCCTGCTCGCGAGGAACGCGGAGCGTGCCAAGACCTTCCGCATCCCGGTCCTCATGATCCTGGCCCGGCACGACCTGGTGGTGGACAACCAGGCGTCGGAGCGCTTTTTTCACGACTGCGCCGCCCGGCCGAAGCGATTGCTGTATGTGGAGAACGCCGGGCACCTACTCCCGCTCGATCAGGGATGGAAGGCGCTTGTGGACGAAGCGGCTCGCTTTTTCCGGGAGGAAGTGGGCGCGCCGGCCGGCGGACGCGCGACTGAGGGATGAATGACGGGCGAAGCGAGAGAGCGTTGTGCGGTCGGCGCCGGCGTCCCCGAGTGGGAAAACCGTTGCCGCCGTCCGTCCGGGAGGGTATGATGCTGCGGTTCAAGTCAAACCCGATCTTTTAGAGGGCTTCCATCCGGGACTGATCGGTGAGCGTGGGGCGAAACGCGGGTCGCGTCCTTTCCCGGCCCATTAGGGGAGTCTCGAACAAACGTATCGAGGAATCGGCCCGTTATGACCGAACCGCTCTTGCTCAATGAGAACAGCTCTCCCAGACCCCACGCCGGCAATAGGTACGGCCTGGCCACGCCGAATCCCTTTAGCACGCGCCGGCAGGTGATGCTGAGCCTGTTCTGGTTTGCCTCCAGCGCACACTGGAGCGCCATCCTGATCACCCTCCTGCCGCTCCAGGCCGAAGCGATCGGGGGCCCGGAGTTCAAGGGCCGCACCCTGGCGGTTATCTTGCTGGGCGGCGCGTTCGTGGCGATGTTCGTCTCGCCGCTGTTCGGCGCCTGGAGCGACCGCTGCCCGACACGCTGGGGCCGGCGCAAGCCCTTCCTGGTTGTAGGCACGATCGGCAACGTGCTCGGGCTGTTGGCGCTGGCCTTCATCCCGGCCACTCCCGCCGCGCTGGTCCCTTATGTGATCGTGTTCCTGGTCATCGAATTGTTTAACAACCTGGCCACCGCCCCTTACTCGGCGCTGATCCCTGACGTGGCGCCTCCCGAGCTGCGCGGCTCGGCCAGCGGCTGGATGGGTTTGATGATGGTCCTGGGCAGCTTCGTCGGGGGCATGACCGGCCTGGTGCTGCCCTGGATCGGTGGAATCACCGGGGCGTATCTGATCCTCTCGGCCCTTCTCCTTGCAGGCATGCTTGGCACGGTGCTGACCGTCCGCGAACCGCCCGCGCCCGCCGTGCCGCCCTTCCGCTGGGGCGCCTTCCTGCGGGGCCTGATCGAGCCGTTCCGTTCGCGTGACTTTACCTGGGTCTTCCTGACGCGATTCCTGATAGTCCTGGGCACCTTCACCGTGCAGGAGTTTCTTCAGTTCTACATCAAGGATGTCGTGGGCGGCGGTGCGGAGAAACACTCTTACACGTTCTTCGGGACGCCCCTTGTGGACACGGCGTCCGCCGCGACTTCCGTCTTCATCATGGCGCTGCTGCTCGGGGCGATCCCCGGCACGTTGGCCGCGGGCATGCTTTCCGACCGCTACGGGCGCAAGCTCATGGTCTATCTCAGCGGCGGCCTGCAAGGGCTGGTGTTGATCGTGCTCATCTTCAGCAGCAGCTTCGAGGTGGCGGTGCTTACGGGGATCGTCTTTGGCCTCGGTTACGGCGCCTACCAGGCGGTCGATTGGGCGCTGGCCAGCGATGTGTTGCCCAGCAAGGACGATTACGCCAAGGACATGGGAGTCTGGCACATCGCCTTCACCCTCCCGCAAGTGGTTGCCCCCCTGATCGCGGGAGTATTGTTGGACCTGTTTCAGAAGCAGGGAGCGGCGGTCGGCCTGCCCAACCTGGGCTACTCAGTGATCTTCGGCCTGGCCTTCGTCTATTTTTTGCTGGGCACGGTGCTGGTGCGGCAGGTCAAGGGGGCGAAATAGCCTCCCGGCCGGGAAGGGTTGCGAAGATCAGGGTTGGCGCCGTTGAAGGAGAGTTCCGGTGAACCGAGATCCGCTGCAACGATCACCCGCCCGGTGGTCGCCGAAACTGTGGCCCTGGTTGGTGCGTCGAACCCGGCCCTTCCGGCGGCTGTGGCTCGCGCGCCGTTGCGGATTGGACCGTATCGAGGTTCAGGGGCTGGAACACCTGCGCGGCGCCCTGGCTGGCGGCGGCGGCGTGTTGCTGACGCCCAACCACAGCGACCACTCCGACGCGCTGGTGCTCTTCGAGGCGTCCGACCAACTCCGGCAGCCTTTCCACTTCATGGCCTGCTACCAGGTGTTTACTCAAAACAACCGGCTGATGCGCCAGTTCATGCGCTGGCACGGCTTGTTCAGCGTCGATCGGGAGGGAACGGACCTACAGGCCTTCCGCCAGGGGGTCGAAATCTTGCGCCAGAGCCCCTCGCCGTTAGTGATTTACCCCGAAGGCGAAATCTATCACACCAACGACCATCTCACGCCCTTCCGCGGCGGGGCGGCGGCGATCGCCCTGGCGGCGGCCAAGAATCCGACGCGGCCGATCGTTTGTGTCCCGTGTGCGATGAAGTTCTGGTACGTCGAGGATCCGACGCCGGCGCTGCTCTCGCTGATGGATCGGCTGGAACGGCGCCTCTTCTGGACCGCCCGGCCGGAATTGCCCCTGATCGAACGGATCTACCGGGTGGCGGAAGGTCTCCTCGCCCTGAAAGAGATAGAACACCGGGGCGCCACCAGCGCCGGCCCGCTGCCCGACCGGCTCGCCTCCCTCATTGAGACGATCCTCCAGCGCGTGCAGGCGCGGGTCCAGTTGACCCCCGGCGGAACGGTTCCCGAGCGGGTCAAGACCCTGCGCCAGCATACGATGAAGCGGCTGGCCGCGGCCACTCCCGACGCGGATCGCCTACCCGACATGCAAAACCTCGACGACCTATTCAGTGTGGTGCAGCTCTACAGCTATCCGGGCGACTACGTCTCCAAGAACCCGTCGGTGGAGCGGGTTGCGGAAACCCTGGACAAGTTTGAAGAGGATGTGCTGCAAGCGACGCTGCCGGCGGTGCGCGGTCGCCGGAACGTCTGCCTCCGCTTCGGCGAACCGCTGCCGGTCGAGCGCGTCCCGGGCCGGCGTGATGCGGCCGCTGGTTTGACCGACGCCTTGGAAGAGCGGGTGCAAGAGTTGCTGGACCGGATCAACGCCGATAGAAAGGGCGTCGGAGGTCCCGCGCATTGGCCCTGGACAACACACCAGCCAGCGACATCGGGCTAAGAAGCCGTTTCAAAACCCGGGCCCGTGCGTGGCTCAAAACGGAAACATCTCATCCATCGGCGACGCCGCCAGTTCCACAAGAAACCCCGCCAGACGCTCCGCCAGCGCGTCCATGAGCCGTCGGCCCTTTTCGGCCGTCGCCGCCGACGGATCGCCGACGCCCGTACTCGCCGTGGCGAGGTGCCAAGGCCGCGTCATCGCCACCCAACCCTTGTTGACCGCCTCGAAGCGCGACGGCCGTACCGCCCCGTCTTCCGCCAGCTCCATGTGCATGAGTTCCGGGAAATAGGCCAAGCCGAGGCTGCTTTCCACCTCGTCGGCGTGTTCGCCCGGCTTCTCGAACAAGGTAGGGTATAAATCCTTCGCCATACGAAACCAGTCGCACACGCATAAGAAAACGCCAGTGCGGTGGTGCAATTCGCGCGCCAACGGCTTGAGTTCGTTGCCGCCGTGACCGTTGAGCAGCACCAGCTTGCGCACCCCCTGTCGTTCCAGCGAATCGACCAGGTCCGTCAGCAGGGCCAGCAGCGTCGTCGGCCTGACGCTGCACGCCAGGGCGCCGGGGATTTTCAAGTGATTCGTGTTCACTCCGTAAGGCATCGTCGGCAACAGGGCGACGCGCGCGCCGGCGTCCCAGGCGCGCTGACACGCCAGCTCGCCAAGCCTTTCGACCTGAAAAACGTCGGTGCCGTAGGGCATATGGAGGTTGTGCGGTTCCGTGGCGCCAAACGGCAGGACCGCCGCTTGCCAACGCTGGGCGCGGACGAAGGAATGAGTCTGTTCGGCAAGGATGCTTTCGCGCATGGCAAAGCCTCATGGTGGGGCGCCCGCTCCGCGGGCGCCATGTGTCAGGGAGAGACTTTAACACGCCGCCAAGCCTCATGGCGCCCGCGGAGCGGGCGCCCCACCATCAGATGCCCCAGGGGAATTATGAAGAGCCGGGGCGGACTGCGGTTGTTATAATGCCCATTCGTCTTTCAGGGGAGGTTTGCTCATGGATTCGGTAACGGCGCCGCCGCCGGCGCTCAGCCTCACGGACCCGGCGCTTTACATCAACCGCGAGCTGAGTTGGCTTGAGTTTAACCGCCGTGTGCTGGAAGAAGCTCAAGACCCGGAAGTGCCGCTGTTGGAACGCCTCAAGTTCCTGGCCATCTTCGAGTCCAACCTGGACGAGTTTTTCATGGTCCGCGTCGGCGGCCTTCAGCAGAAAGTGCAGGCCGGCATTATCTACGGCTCCGGCGCCGACCAAATGCCTGTAAGGGAGCAGCTCGAACGCATTGAGCAGACCGTCCGCCGCATGACCGCCGAAACCTATCGCTGTTTGCATGAAACCGTACTGCCCTCCCTGGAACACGAAGGCATTATCGTGCGCGGCCTCAAGGACCTCACCGACGCCGACAAACGCCACCTGCGTCTGGTGTTTCAGCGCGAAATCTTCCCAGTGCTGACGCCGTTGGCCATCGACCCCGGTCATCCTTTTCCGCACTTGCTCAATAAATCGCTCAACCTCGCCGTGATGCTGCGCCGGCCGGGCGACGAGGAACAACTCTTCGCGGTCGTGCAGGCGCCGGCCGTACTGGCGCGGTTCGTTCAGCTGCCGTCCGAGTCGGGCGCGACGCCGCGCCACGTCTTCACGGCCCTGGAAACCATCATCCGAATGCACTTGCCGGACATCTTTCCCGGTATGAACATCAGCCGCGACGCCGTCTTTCGCGTCACACGAGACAGCGATATCGAAATCGACGACGACGACGTTGAAGATCTGCTAAAGACCATTGAGGAAGAAGTGCGCAAACGCCGGCGTGGCGCCGCGGTGCGCTTGCAGATCGAGGACGACGCTCCGCTGGAGATCGAGCAGTTTTTAACCACCGCCCTTGATCTTTATGCGTCCGACGTGATCCGCATTCCGGGCCTGCTGGACCTTACGGGGCTGTTCCAAATCCACGGCCTGCCCGGCTACCCGCAGCTGCGCGACAAACAATTCGTGCCGCAGCTCGTGCCGGAGTTCGTCCAGGCGCCCGACCCGTTCACGGCCATCCGCGCCCGCGACATCCTGGTGCATCACCCCTACGAATCGTTTAGCCACGTCGTCGAATTCATCAACGCCGCCGCCGACGACGACCGCGTGTTGGCCGTCAAACAGACGCTCTACCGCACCAGCAGCGATTCGCCCGTCGTGCGGGCGCTGCAGCGCGCCGCCGAGAACGGCAAGCAGGTGACGGCCGTCATCGAGCTAAAGGCACGGCTGGACGAGGAGCGCAATATCGTCTGGGCGCGCGAGCTGGAGAAGTCAGGCGTTCACGTCGTCTTCGGCTTTATCGGCCTCAAGACGCATTGCAAAGTGGCGCTGGTGGTGCGCCGCGAGGACGACGGCATTCGCCGTTACGTCCACCTGGCGACGGGTAATTACAATCCGCAGACGGCCCGCATCTACACCGACCTCGGTTATTTCACCTGCAATCCGGACTTTTGCGAAGACGCATCGGCGTTGTTTAATCACTTGACCGGCTATGGTGAATTACCGCAATGGCGCAAGTTGGTGGTGGCGCCGAGTCGGATGCAGTCGTGGATGATCGAGAAGATTGACGCCGAGGCGGCGCTACAACAAGCGGGAAAAGAGGGGCGGATCATCGCCAAGATCAACGGCCTGCTTGAGCCGGCCGTGATTCAGGCGCTCTACCGCGCCAGTCAGGCGGGCGTGAAGATCGACATTATCTGCCGGGGCATTTGCGCCTTGCGGCCGGGGTTGCCCGGTTACAGCGACAACATCCGGGTGACTTCGATCATCGACCGTTTTCTGGAGCATAGCCGGATCTATTATTTCGGCAATGGCGGCGACCCGCAGGTGGCCATCGGCTCGGCCGATTGGATGGACCGCAATCTAAGCCGGCGCGTGGAAGTCGTGTTCCCGATGGAAGCGCCGGAGTTGAAGCAACGGCTGATCCGCGACATCCTGGGCACGACAATGGCGGACAACGTGAAGGCTCGCGAAATGCTGGCCGACGGCACATATCGGCGCCTGCCGTGTAAGCCGGGACAGCCGCGCGTGCGCTGTCAGGAGCGATTCCTGGAGATGGCGGCGGAGAACGCCTCGCGGCGCCTAAAGGAAATAGCGCCGGCCACGGTTCCCATGGTCGAGGTGCGGACGAGCAGCCGTCGGCCGCGGAAACGACAGGCGAAGTGATTTCTTTGCGAGAATTCGTTTAGCCGCGA
>DHJA01000284.1:11765-23397 GCA_002404095.1 Planctomycetaceae bacterium UBA4732
TCGCGGCTAAACGAATTCTCGCAATGCGGGCGCGGACTACTTAATCGTCTCGGCATGGTTCATCATCGGCGCCGACACCGGCGTCACGGCGCCCTGCGACTCGGCGTTGACGAGCGCCGGCGATTTCTCACAGTCGCAGACGCCCGCGACGTGATGGCAGCCCACGACCGTACTAAACAGCATCAATCCCAGCCCCAGCAGGCTCATGCGACGCATAGCATCCTTGCCTTTCCTAATGAGAAACGCGAACCCGCCCCGCGGCTTCCTTACCGTGGGTAGGTCCGTGATCGTCGGCCGGGCATTCGGAAAACGCGGCGCCGGCCTACTATTCATCGTCTGCGCAAAGGACGCACTTGACTGAAACCCGCGAGGCCGCGTAAAAGGCGGAAGGCACGGAAAAGACGAACCTTCCGCGAACCAAGGAGCTTGGACGATATGGACGCTGTGATTCTCGCCGCCGGTCTGGGCACGCGCCTGCGCCCGTACACGCTGGAAACGCCGAAGCCGCTGTTGCCGGTGCGCGGCCGACCGATCCTCGGCTGGGCGCTCGGCGCCCTGCCAACGACCGTTGATCGTGTAGTCGTGGTCGTCAATTACCTGGCCGAACAGATCGAGGCTTATCTCAGTAGGCAAAAGCACATCAAGGAATGGGTCATGGTGCGTCAGGAACAGCCGCGCGGTACCGGCGACGCCTTGCGCAGCTGCCGTGAATATGTGCGGTCGAACACTTTCCTGACGCTCAACGGCGACGACCTGTACGGCGCGGCGGACCTCGCCTCGCTGGCGCTGTGTCGGGCCGGCGTGTTGGTGCATGAGGTGGACCGGCCGCGTCAGTTCGGCATCGCTTTCCTCAAGCCGGACGGCACACTGGAACATTTAGTGGAGAAACCGGACCTCGATGGTCGCCGACTCGCCAACACCGGGGCTTATGTTTTCCCGCGCGAGGTTTTTGACGTGGAATTAAAGCTATCAGCCCGCGGCGAGTATGAGATCACCGATTACGTTACGGCATTAGCGCAAACAGGGACCGTTCATGTCGTCGAAGCGACGTTCTGGCTGCCGATCGGCACGGTGGAAGTGTGGCAGGAGGCGCAGAACCGCGACCTGGACGCCGTGCTAAAGGGTAGGTGACGGAAACCCGATTTCTGGTCGCCAATCATGTTTTCACTCCCTGGGGCGGCGCGGGGATTGGTTTGACAGGGTGAACGGGTAGGGGCGCGGGCGTTCCGTTCGGAGGGACGGCGGCCGGCGCGACGACCACGCCTTCCACCTGACGGCCGAGGAGCCGCTCCAGCACTTCATAGCCGGCGGGAATGACGGCCCGTGTGAAGAGCATGTTGGCGGTCAGGCCGCCGATCACCATGACCGCCAACGGCTGCTGCATCTGGGCGCCGGGACCGATGCCCAACGCCAACGGCGCCAGGCCGAGAATGGCCGCGAGGCTTGTCATCAGGATCGGCCGGAACCGCGTTTGACCCGCCAACAACAAAGCCGGTTGCAGCGCCATGCCCTCCGCCCGCAATTTTTGGATATATTCCACCAGCAGAATACCGTTTTTCATATCGAGGCCGATCAGCAGGATCGCCCCCATGCCGCTGGAGACGTTCAACGGCGTATGCGTGATCCATAAGGCGAACAAACCACTGACAATGGAGAGTGGTTGTGTCAGGAATATCACGAGCGGCAGCATCGCGGAACGGAATTGGAATGCCAGCATGACGTAGACCAGGAACACGGCCGTCAGCATGACCAACAGAAGGCTGTCGAAGGCCGCCTTTTGTTGCAGGATGTGTCCGCCCAGGTCCCAGCGGTAGCCGGCCGGCATGGGGAATGCGCCCATCCAGCGATTTACGTCGGCCGCCACGGCGCCGAGGTCGGCTTCCTGCGTGTTCAAGTCCGCGGTGACGAACGCGGCCGGCTGGAGGTTCTCGCGAAACTGTTGGTCCGGAGTGAGCGTCGGTGTCACGTTCGCCAACGCGCCGAGCGGAACGGCCCGCGCCAGCCCTTGCGGCACACCGGGCGGCGGCGCCTTCGTGTCGGGAAGCATCAGCCAGAAGCGGTCCAGGAGGCCCGCGTCGAACCGTCCCGGCCCGAAGCGAATGTCGTCGGGATAGCGGACGCGCACGTCGGTAAGGCGGATCGACGATTCCGGAACCTGGGCCGCGATCTGGCCCGCGATCATGGCCCGCAATTGCCGCGTCACCGCCTCGGGCTTGAAGCCGATGCGGTCGGCCCGCTCGCCGTCCACCCGGACCATCAAGTCCGGGTTGCCGCCGCTCGCGTTGCTGTTGACTCCCTCCAGACCGCGGCCCTTGCTGTTGGTTTCCAGCATCGCGGCCACGTCCCGCGCCAGCTGGCGCAATTGGGTCTGATCGGGGCCGAACAGTTTTACCTCAATCGGCTTGTTGGCGCCGGATAGGTCGCTCAACTCGTCCTGCATCACCTGAACGGTCTCAGTTTTCAGCTGATGTTCCGCAAACTGGTCGTTGACGGCGTCCGTGACCTCGGCCATGATGTCAAGCGCGGCTCGGCGGCGATATTTGCGACGGATATTCTCTATTTCCTTGGCGTCCAACTTTTTGCCTTGCTTCTCCAACTCCTTCTCCAGATCCTCCATCGACGGTCGCACCGGCTTCGTCAGCAGGCTTACGGGATCCTCCTCGGCCGGCCGCAGCACCGCCTCAATGTCGCCGCGATTGCTCTGCGTGGCATATAGGCCGTTTTCCGATCCGGTACGTCGTACATACGCTTGAATGTCCGGGTTCTTCGACAGGATGCCTTCCACGACCCGCACCCTGCGCACGGTGTCGGCCAGCGGCATGCCGGACGGCGCCCAGTAATCCATGATGAAGGCGCCTTCATCCATGACCGGCATTAGCCCTGTTTCCAGGCCCGGAACCAGCGGCGCCGGCGGCGGCTGTCCGGCCGCGCGCGTCGCAAACGGATTGGGAATGCCAGTGTAAAGCAGGACGCCGATGCCGGCGGCGGCCAGAGAGGTGGCAATCGTCAGCCACGGAAAGCGGAGTACGAGAAGGAGCAGCAGGTCGTACAGATGGGCGAGAAAGCGGTAGATCGGCCCCGGCCCCGGCATCGGACTGCCGGCCAGGAACTTGGCCGCGAACACCGGAACGATAGTCAGGCTGACGACCATTGACACCAGCACGGCGATGCACAACGACCAGCTTAGGGCCGCGAAGAATTGGCCGTAGACGCCGACGATAAAGGCCAGCGGCACGAACACGACCACCGTGGTGAGCGTCGAACCGATGACCGCCCCGGTGATCTCCTTCGAGGCCGCATCGACGGGATCCTCCGTTGTGCCGTTGCGATTCGCCGCGCCCGTCGGCGTCAAATGGCGGGCGATGTTCTCCACGACCACGACGGTATCGTCAATGACAAGCCCGACGGCGACGGCCAAACCGCCCAGCGACATGAGGTTGAGCGTCTCGCCGCTCCAGTATAAAAAGAGAAAAGTGATCGCTAAAGTCGTCGGAATGGCCAACGCCGAGATCAGCGTCGCCCGCCAGCTGCGCAGGAAGACCATGAGGATGAAAATGCTGAACAGTCCGCCCAAAATGATAGCGTCGCGCACATTGCCGACGGACGTTTCGACGAAACTGGCCTGGTTGTAAACGATGGTCGCTTGAATGCTGTTCGGCCTCCCCTTGTTGGGGTCGCCGGGGGCTAACGTCAGGCCGTCCTTATCTAGCAAGGCGCGCACGTTATTAGAAATGTTGATCGTATTGCCGCCCACGCGGCGAAAGATCGATAGGACCACGGCGTCTTGTTGGGCGTAGCCAACGGATTGCACACGGTCGGCGTGCAGCACTTTTACATCCGCCACGTCCTTCACGCGCAGCGGCTGATCTTTGCGCGTCGAAACCACGAGGTCTTCGATCTGCTTGACGGTGTGCGACTGGTTGTCGATGATGATTTGATAAGCGAGCGGATCACTTTGGATGCCGCCGGCCGGTTGAAGCAGACTGGTTTGGGCGATCTGGTCGGCGAGGTCGGCGGCGGATAGGCCGTGCGCCAGCAGCGCCTCGGGCCGGACGATCACCTCGATCTCGCGCACATCGCCGCCGGTGACTTCGGCGAGGTAGACGTCGGGAATCGCCTTGATCCGCGGGGCCAGGTGGTAGAAGGCGTAATCGCGGAGCTGGGCCGCATTGTCGCCGCCGGTCAACGCCAGAGACATAACAGGGAAGGTCGAAGGCGTCATCGGCTCGACGGTCAATTCCAGGTTCGCCGGCAACTCGGCGTGTTTGGCGCCGATATGGTTCCAGACGAGCTGCTCGGCCCGGTGCATGTCGGCGCCGGGCGTGCAGGTGATGGAAAGCTCGCTGCCGCCGCGGATCGTCTTGGAACGCACCTCCGATACGCCGATCACCGAGGAAACTGCTTCTTCGAGCGGCCGGGTGACTTTCAGGTCCATCGTGGTCAGGTCAAGGCCGGGCGCCTTGGCGAGGACGCCGATGCGCGGAAACGTCACTTCCGGATAGATGCCACTGGGCATTCGCAAAGCGCTGTAGACGCCGCCGCCGACCAGCAGCAGCGTGGTGAGAACCACGGCGCCGAGGTAGGGTTTGGCTTTCGATGCAAGGCTGAACATGGGGATTTTTCTCGTCTTCCTCACCTCTCCCCGGTACTCCGGGGAGTGTATAGACCGGGGACATGGGTACCGGTTTACCTACTCTCATTCTGGGCGCGTAGATCGATGGAGGCAATGCGGTGGACGCCAAAGTAGACATCCCACTGGCCGTCGGTCGCCGTCGCCCGCAGCGCCACCGGGCTGCCGTGGAACGCCTGGTTCATCTGCCACTCCCGGCCTCGGAAGTGGATCACCCCGCGGTTTTGCACCTTGCGGCCAATGGAACGAACTCCAGACGCAGCGACATGGCAGACACCTCTTTCCAGAGCATAATCCACCTCCTTGAGAGGTAGAATACGCCGCTTCAGATATGTTACCCATGTCCCCGAACAGGTGTTACCGATCTCCCCTTTCTCCTCTCTCCCCGGTCTCCTCTCTCCCCGGACTACCGGGGAGAGAGGAGAAAGTAGAATCAGTCCACATACGCGAATTCGTCAGCGCTCAACAGCATCTGGCACAGGTCGGCCAACGCACGGCGAGAGGCGTCCGGCGTTGACTGGTAACGCTTCGTCTGTGCGGCAAGGAAGGCGGTCAATGTCGTCCGCTCCTTCGCCGTGGCGGGCCTGCCGAACGCCACGAACACGGCGTAACCGGTTGGGTCGGCCGGCTTCTCCTTGACAACGCGGTCGGCGAAGGCGTCGGCCTGCCGCGTCATGAAATCGCTATTGAGCAACGTCAACGCCTGCGACGGCGTGGTCGAAACTCCGCGCCGTGTGCAATTCGTCTCCATCACGGGCTGATCGAAGACTTGTAATAGCGTCAATGGTTGCGACCGCCGTATCTGCAGATACACGGATCGTCGCGCCCCCGAGGCGTCGGCCGGCGCCGTCACTTCGCCGTCGGCCTGACGCTGCATCGGCACGGGCGGACCGTACATCGCGGTGTTCAGCGATCCGGAAACGTCTAAAATGGCGTCGCGCAGCGGCTCGGCTTCCAAGCGGTGCAGCCGCTGCCGCCACAACAGTCGGTCGTCGGGGTCGATCTTCTTGGCGTCCGCCGACGCGGAGGTGGACGCCTGCCGGTAGGCGCTGGACGTGACCATGAGCCGTTGCAGCGCCTTGACGCTCCAACCGCGGGCGACGAACTCTGTCGCCAGCCAGTCGAGCAGTTCGGGATGACTCGGCGGCGAACCGATTCGGCCGAAGTTGTCGGGCGTGGACACGATGCCCTCGCCGAAGTGGTACATCCAAAGACGGTTGACCATCACGCGCGCCGTCAGCGGGTGGTCGGGCTGCGTCAGCCACTCCGCGAACGCGAGACGACGGCCGCTCGTCGGCGCATCCTTGGCCGGCGGCTTCCAGACGAACGGCTTGCCTACGTCCAGCACCGACAGGACGCCCGGTTGCACTTCCTGGCCGGGATTGAGGTAGTCGCCGCGACGGAGCAAGGGCGTATGGACCTCGCCCGGCAGGTCGTAGAGGGCGCGGATCTCGGGCAGTGTACGGCGCTTCGCCTCTTCCACTTTCGCCGACTCCGCCAGCGCGGCGCTCTTTTTAACGTAATCAGGATACATTTTTGGCAATATCGCGGCCAGCGCGGCGGCGTCGGGACGTAAATCTTTCTGGAACTTGCCGGCAAGGTAATTCTGCACGGCGTCGCGCTTGGCGGCGTCGGCGGCCAGGGCGACGCGCACATCCTCGCGGATCGCTTCGGGCAGCGCGGCCAGGCGCGCTCCGAACAGCTTCTCCGCGTACTCATGCGTTACGTCTTCACCCTGCTTCTTGAGCATCGCCACGGCGGCGTTGACTTTTGCGTTGCCTTCGTTGACTTCCTTTTCCTTCGACTCGCCGGCCTCCATGATGTGCCGTAAATCTTGGGGCACCCACTGCCCCGGTCGATAAGCGCTCATAAAGATCGCTTCCAAACGGTAATATTCCGTCTGCGAAATGGGGTCGTACTTGTGACTGTGACAGCGGGCGCACTGGACCGTCAGGCCCAGCGTCGCCGACATCGTGATCTTCAGCGTGTCGTCGAGAGTCTCGTAGTAATAGCTCGGCGCATTTTTGATCTTGGCGAAATCGGGCCGGCTGGAGTCGCGGGCGCAGCGCAGGAAACCCGTTGCCGTCAGTCCTTCGACGACCTCCGGCGGCAACTCGCTCTTCGTGTGGTAGGCGTTCCAATAGCCGGTCAACTCGTCGCCGGCAATCTGCTCCTTGAGGAATCGGTCATAGGGCTTATCCGCATTGAACGCCCGGACGACGTAATCGCGGTAGCGCCAGGCGGCGGAGCGGACGTAATCGGCGTCGAGGATGCCCTCCGAATCGGCATAGCCGGCGAGGTCGAGCCAGTGACGGCCCCAGTGTTCGCCATAGCGCGGCGACGCCAACAGGCGATCCACCGCCTTTTCGTAGGCGTCGGGAGAACTGTCCTTGAGAAAAGTTTCGACCTCGGCAGGCGCCGGCGGCAGCCCCGTCAGGTCGAAGCCGGCGCGGCGCAACAACGTCGCCTTGTCGGCTTCGGGCGCCAGATTTAGACCCTTCTTCTCCAGTGCGTCCAAAATAAAGGCGTCGATGGGATTGCGCACCCGATCCATCCGCTTCACCGCGGGCACGGCGGAACGCACCGGCCGGCGGAACGCCCAGAAACGCCGGTCCTCCTCGGTGATCGGCGCCGCGCCAACATCGGCCGTGACGACGACGCCGGAGTCGCGGGCGCCGCCCTCGATCCAGGCGCGGACGAGCGTTTTTTCGGGGCCGGTCAGCTTGATCTTGCCTGGCGGCATCTTGTCAGCGGCTATTTTGATCCACAATAGGCTTTTCTCAGGCGACCCCGGCGACAAGGCGGGGCCGTTGTCGCCGCCCTTGAGCAGCGGCGCCTTGCCGCGTAGGTCGAGGTCGGCCTTACGCTTGTCGGCGCCGTGACACGAGAGACATTTGCTCTGGAAAAGAGGAAGAACATCCTTCTCGAACACCGGCGGCGCCGTAGGCTCGGCGGCGTTCGTGGGGGGAGCGATCATAGCCGCGCAGAAGGCGGCCGCGGCCAACGAAAGGTAAGGGGTTAGGCGCCAAGGCATGGCGGGTTCTCCCTGAGACGACGCGACGGCGTTCAGGATCACGGCGGGAAAGCGGGCGGCGACTTCTATGATGGGCGCGGCGCGGACGGGATGCAAGCGGAAATTGGTTTGCAGAGAGGACTTTCCGGTCACGTATGCACGGCGTCGAACAGCACCAGCGACAGCGGCCCGAACCCCAGCACCGGTGCCCACGCGGCCAGGGCCGGCGGCAACACTTCACTGTCGCCGGGTGCCATGCTTTCGCGGCTCCAGTCGAGGCGAAAAATCCCAGGAACCGCCGCCGCGAAAGCATGTCTGCCTCGCGCGGCAGACATGCTTTCGCGGCGGCCTTGTTGCTGTCTCTGTTCAGAAATGGGCCGCGAAAGCATGGCACCCAGCGTAAAAAGTCACCCAAGTAAAGGACGCACACCCAGAGGACTTTCCGGTCACGTATGCACGGCGTCGAACAGCACCAGCGACAGCGGCCCGAACCCCAGCACCGGCGCCCACGCGGCCAGGGCCGGCGGCAACACTTCACTGTCGCCGAGTATCTTGCAGGCGTACAGCGTGGCGAAGAACAGGGCGCACAACACCAGGCACATGCCCGAGCTGAGGATCACATTGCGGTTCTGGTCGCGCAAGATCACCGACAATCCCATCACCACCAGCAACAGACCTAATAACGGCCGCGTTAGCCGCATGTGAAACAGCACCGCCATCGACGCCTGCCGTCCCGACTCCGGCTTGTCCAGTTCCTTGTAAAGCTGCCACGTCGATATCTGCTGGTACCAGTTAGGGATGCGCGTCAGCGATTGGAAATCGACCGACCGTGTGTTCAAAAAATAGCGGCCCGAGTCGATCCATTCCAAAACGGAGGCGTCGCCGAACGCCGAGTCAAGCATCGCCGGCTTGGTGTTGGTCATTAGCCAGCCGCCCTGGCCCCGGCCCGTTCCGGGTACGTAAACGGCCTCCTGGGCGGTGAGGACCAGCATGACGCCGGCCAGTTCCTTGGGGATTGTACACTCGAATTCAGCGACCGTCTGCTTCTTACGGTTGGCGCTTTTGCCGATGATGTGAATGCCGTTCGGCTCGTAACATTGCCCCTGGATTCGCAGCGCCTTTTCGCCTCCCGGGTCGTCCTTGTCCAGGTTCAGCTGATCCGCCACGCGCGGGATGACCAACTCCTGGTTGATCACCGTCAGGCTCAGCATAAAGGTGGCGCATAGCATTACCGGCAAGACGATCCGCTGCGTCGAGACGCCCGCCGAGAGTAGGGGAAACTGCTCGTTGCAGCGCTGCAGCCACGCGATGGTGAACATCGCCGCCATGAGAACGATCGGCTCGCAGAGCTGGTCGAAGATTTTCGTAATGCGAAAACCGTAATAGGCGCCGACGTGCTCGAACATGGCGACGAAAGTCTTGTGGTTCGTGAACTCCTCAAGGTTGGTGAACAGGTCTACGACAACCCAGAGGCTTAAAAGACTTAATAGGCAGACGAAATACGACTTGAAATATCCGGTAATTAGCTGCCGGTCCATCAGCTTGATCATGCTTCGCCCGTCCGTTCAGAAGCTATCAGCCGTCCCGCGCTTTCACTCCGCCCCGTCGAGGTCCACCGTGCCGTCCGCCCTATTGCGTCCGCGAGGGCGGACGGCGGTAGGCGGCGAACCGGCGGCCGCCGGTTCCACATGACGCAGGCCGCGCCGGTATTGCAGCACGTACTCGTTCACATAATCGTTCGCGGAAGTACACACCCAGTCGCCGAAGCCGTGGGCCTTCATCTCGCGGTAAGCTTCGGCCGGCGACCAGCCCTCATATTCCATGCGGTAAACCGCCGTCATTACTCCGGTGCGATGCAAGCCGGCCTTGCAGTGGATCAGCACCGGGTAGGCGTTCTCGTCGTCCATCAACTTGAGAAACTCATCCACGGCCGCCGGGCGCTCTAGCGGCGTGAGGCGCCTTTGGATCAGGTCCGGTTTAATGAGGACGTATTGTACGCCTAGACGTTGACACAGCGCGCTTTCCTTGACCGTACTCCAATCCCAAAAACTCTTGCAGACGTCGGGATCGGGGTAGTCGTCCTGAAGGTTGAGGACGGTGCGAATCTTTAGGCGGGCCACGGTGTCGGCGAAACCCTCGGCGTTCATTTCGCCGCAACGGTAGACGCGGCCGGGCGTTACTTCCCGAAGCCGTTTATTGAACGCATAGACATTGCGATATTCGACGATCGGCCACACGACGACGATAAGGACGACGAGCGCCGACAAAGCCAAGGTTCTGACGCGCGGCATGTCAAATGCTCCTCCCTGTTTCGTATCTTACCCGGCTTTCCTAAGAAGACGGCAATGTAGCGAAGCCGGATCGGGGGCGGGATTTTGCCAACTTTCTCCCAAAAGTACAAGGCGAGTCCATTCTCCAAATGCGCTCGAATTGCCGTAGAGTACAGAGTGAGAGCCGCTTGTTTTTATCATCGCCAAGGAAGGCAATCGAGGCTTTGTCGGACCTTCAAGGTAGAGCGACAACCCGTAATAACCGGCCGTAATCTCCATGCAACTGGCGCAAAGGGTTTATCTTCACTGGCCGATGAGGTAGAATCCACCGCATGACACCGCTATTTTTGCATCCCTTCTCTCTGGACCGGATGGTACGAGCCGTGGAAAAAGTCCGCGACCGCCTGTTGCGCGCGACCGCCGCCTTGGAAAACGCTGCCGTCCCCTATGCTGTCATCGGCGGCAACGCCGTGGCTGCGTGGGTGGCCCGCGTCGATGAGGCTGCCGTTCGTAACACGCAAGACGTTGATATTTTGCTGCGCCGTGCCGACCTGCCTCTGGCACGGATGGCCCTTGAGAAGGCCGGCTTCATTTACCGACACGCCGCCGGCATTGATATGTTCCTAGACGGCCCAACGGCCAAGGCGCGCGACGCCGTGCATGTACTTTTCGCCAACGAAAAGGTGCGGCCGGAGTATTTGTTACCGACGCCGGATGTGACGGAGGCCGAGCGTGGGCCGGCTTATCAGATGCTGACTCTTGAAGCCCTCGTGCGGATGAAACTCACTTCCTACCGGCTGAAGGATCAGGTCCATATTCTCGACATGCTCGATGTCGGCTTGCTTGACGCTTCCTGGCTGGTTCGTTTGCCGGCGGAACTGGCCGCGCGGCTGCAACAAAAGATCGACAACCCGGAAGGTTAGTTCCGGCGCTCTCTGCCGCTTATGCGTCTGGCGCGTTCGCCGTCGTTCGGCCCGTAAATACGTCCGCATCTCCGGCCGTTGACTCCGCTCTCGCGCGGGGTCATGCTAAAGTGACGGAACCTGTCGCCGTGAGGATTGCTTCGATGCGCCGCCTTCTCCCATTTGCCGTGTTTGCCGTGTTTTCCGTTCTTGCGGTTTCTTCGGCCGCATCACGCGGCGATGAGCCGGCGGTGAAAGCCGAGGCCAAATCGCCTAACCTTCCAGGTCCGTTCCACGCCTACAACGTCACCGGCAAGTACAAGGGCCATTACCACAGCCACATCTCCGAGTTCGGCCTGGAACCCATGGTGATGATCGTCACCCATGAAGTCGAGTTTAGCGATCCTCTAAAGGCTCTGTTGAAACAGATCGACAATGCCATCGACAAGAACCCGGCCGCGCGGCTGCACGCCTTCGTTGTGGTCCTCAGCGATGACGTGCCGGAAGTGGTCGGCGCCGACGGCAAGACCGACGACAAGCGAATGGAGGTGACGACGCAACTGGAAGATCAGGCCAAGGGATTGATGTTGACGCACGTCGATATCGTTCTGGCCGGCAAGGCCGACTTGCAGAAGTACGACCTCGACGGTACTCACTTCGCCTTCTATCTGTTCCAGCGGGCCAAGGTGACGGCCAGCCGCCTCGTAAAGGGGAACGACAAGCTCACCGAAGCCGTGACGACGGAGCTTATGGCCGTGCTGAAGGAGAAAGCCGGCGCCGTGCGCAAGTGACGAGAAGGTGGGCCACTCGCTCCGCG
>DHJA01000284.1:23549-24438 GCA_002404095.1 Planctomycetaceae bacterium UBA4732
TCGCGGAGCGAGTCGGCCACCATGGACGCCGGTTCAACTCGGCCCCGCGCGCAACTCTTTCGCCTTGCGTTCATCCTCATCGGCCAAGGCCCGATACGCCCGCGACCGGCCTTCGTATTCGTCGGCGGCCGCCGGGTTGGCCTCAATCGCCCGCGTGAACGCCTCGACGGCCTTGGCGTATTCACCCTCTTTAAGGTGCATTTCGCCGATCAGCAAGCTCACGTCCGCCGCCGCGCCTTCCGGCATGTCCTCATCCGAGTCGTCGTCTTCGTCGTCCCAATCATCCTCGTCGTCGTCCCCATACTGCAGCGGACTTTCGCCTACTTTCTGGATCACTTTTGGATATTTTCCCTTTGCGTCGGGTTCACCGACCACCTTGACCTTGATGTTGTACTTCCAGTCGTCGCCGAAATCGAAGTGATAGCGGAGGAGGCTTCCGACCTGCAGGTTCAGCGAGCTAATCGGCGCGTCAAGCTCTTCCAGTTCCTCGCCGTTGCGCCTGCCGCTCTTCTGGGGAAAGTAAAAAGTATACAAGTGATCGTCGTCCAGGTCGAAGGCGCGGTTAATGGCGTCGGCCAGTTCATCGAACGTCTGGTCGCCGCGGACTTGAATCGTCCGTGAAATCTTTGGGTTCGCCTGCATGAACTCGCCGGAAACCGGACCGTTGAAAAAAAGGACTTCCAGGGTGTAGAGGCGTGGGACGCTTTTCTCGGCCGACTTGGAGGGCTTCTTGGACACGGCTCGGTTCCTTTCACTTCCGGAGTTGATTTGAGGCTCAGTCTTCCTCTCTCTTCAAGGTTATATGACCTTCGGCGGTGGTGCGAAGGCCCAACGAGCCGCGACCGTGAGGGGGCGGGGCCGTTTACCCCCGCTCCCTCACGGTCGCGGC
>DHJA01000284.1:24555-44468 GCA_002404095.1 Planctomycetaceae bacterium UBA4732
CTCCCTCACGGTCGCGGCTCGTTGAGCCTTTTAGAACACATTCTTACTTCTTGGCCTCGTCCACGACCAACTCCACCGGGGCCGCGTTGGCTCGGTTGGCCGGCGTGTAGTACTCATAAGCGGTGCTGACCGGCGTTTTGGCCTTCACCGGATATTTCGGCTTCAGCGTGTACTTGAATCTGTACTCCTTATTCGGTTCCACGTCGCCGAGATAAAGGATCGCCTGGCGCTCCGTTAGGCTGAACCTTTGCACCTTTTTCGCACCCACCATCTCCGCGAAGTCGCCGGCGTCCGCCGTGAAGCCGGGCGGAATGCCCAGATCCAGCATCACCATCGCCGTCGGCTCCTTGCCGTGGTATTTCAGCACGGCGGTCGCTTCCAACAGGTCCGCCGTGGACAGGCGCGTGCGGTCGTAATCCACCGCCACTTCCAGCAACGGCTGGGCCGGCGCCTCTTTCGCCCACGGCTCGTAGTGCCGGCCGACGATCTGGTACATCGCGCCCGTCTCGCCCTTCACGTCCAGCGTCACTTCGTTGGCGCCGGGGCGGACGAATTCCTTGAGGTCGAACACCTGCATCACGTCGGCGTTCCGCTCGGTGATCTCGCCCTTGGCCGCCTCCTTCCCGTTGACGACGAGCGTGAACCCTGCCGTGCCTTTTTGTTGGTTGCCGCCCGACGCCATGACGAGCGCCTTGAGCGACAGAACTGTCGCCGACGTGCTGCCCCAAGCGCCGTTGGCGTCCTTTGACTTAACCAGATAGACCAAGGCTTTGTTTACGTCGTTGGAAAATTGGCCGTTCTTGAGCATGGCCAGCACAGTCAGCGCCGTCGTTTCGATTGTCAGGCTGTCGCCGCGGGCGTAGGCCAACGATTGGCCTCTCGCCGGGAAGGCGATGGCCTTCCACTCCGGCCGCGGCTCCTGCATGGCGTCGAGCTTTTTCAGGATGCGGACGAGTACGTCGTGTGTACTGTCATCCTTCGCGTCCCACGACGCCAGGGCGTTGGCCGCCAGCGCCAGAATGTAGGCGTTGTCGGAGTCTTTGGCATGGTCGCGGATATACGCGATCGACTTCTCCAACTGCGGCGCCTTGAGGCCGCTGTCGAGCAGCGCCCAGGCAACGTAGCTGGTCAAGAGCAATTTCGGATCGCCCATGTTGGCGATGGTTTCACTGTGCGTGGCGCCGATCTTATCCCATGTGCCGTCCGCCGCCTGCTGCTTCATCAGCCATGCCTGCGTGCGGTCGATAACGCCGTGATCGACCGGGTAGACCTTGGCCATGTCGTTGAACTCCTGAAGGCCGTAGGCGCTCAGCCAGATCAGGGGTTCGTTCGATTCCTGGCCCCACCAATCGAAGCCGCCCGTCTTATGCTCGAACGTCAACAGCCGTTGGTAGCCGGCGTTGAGGTACTGCTCGGCCTTCATCATCACCGCCGGCGATTGCGTGTGCGTCTTCTTGAGATAGTCCACGGTGAGTACGTTCGGGTAGGCCGATGATGACGTTTGCTCGAAGCAGCCGCCTGGCATTCGTAGGATGCCGTCCGCGCCTTCTAGTACCTGACTGAAGACGCCGGGATGGATCTTTACCAACAGCTTCGAGGCGTCGGGCAGGGCATTGTCCGGGATGACCACCGTTTGCGTGATATGCCCATTGAGGCGGTCGCTAAAGGCTTGCTCGAAGAGCTTGCCGTCGGGCGCCACTTCAATTTGCCGCTTCACGGCGTCGGACATCTTCGAGCCGCTCGCCTTGACGGTCAACGCGAAGCGGCCGATTTTGCTCGCGCGGATGCGGAACTTCACCGACGCGACTTCATTGGCTCTGAGGTCGAGGGTGCGTGTGAGACCTTTGCCGTCCACGAGCGTGAACCATTCCTCCTGCTGGAGATCGAGTTTCACGGTTTGCGGATTTTTCAGGTAGTTATAGACGGCGACCGGGAAGGAAACCTCGTCATTCTGCGTGAGGGCGGTCGGCAGGTCGATGTCGGCGAAGAAGTCCTGGAAGACGCGGAGCGGTTTATCGACGCCGCCGAGGGCGCCGCCCTGCGACGACGCTGACGCCGTGAGTCGCCAGGTGGTGATGGAATCGGCGAAGGTCAACGGCAGTTCGGCGCGGCCCTGATCGTCGGTGATGAGACTGGGGCGCCACAGCAGCGTTTCGGGGAAGTACTCGCGCAGCCGCGTCGGCGCGCTTTCGCCTGCCTGGGTTGCTGCGCCTGCGCTTTGTGGGTCGGTTGCGGCGCCAGGCTTAGCTTTCGAGGCATAAGAAATGTTTACCCCGCCGCCAATGCCGCCTGGCGCCGGCATCGCGCCGTCCATCATCGCCCCTCGCGCAAAGCGCCATTCCCCTAACATGGCGCGTTTCTGTAACATCCCCTCGTTGCGGTTCAGGCCGAATTCCAGCCCTTGATTGCGGTCCATGTTTTCGTCCCACCAGACCTGGGCAAAGCGCCACGGGTTGGCGGAAGCGGGCGACAGTTTCACGTCGTCTTCCGAACCGAACTGGCCGTCCGGGCCTGCCGATACGATGTCATACTCCTCGAACTGCGGCATGCCCTGAATATCGGCTCGCTTTTTGTCCAGCTTAACCAACTTCAACGGCTCGCCCCAGGCGTCCTTGAGCCAGGCGCCGTCCAGGTTCTGCGCCTTGGCCGCGTCGGCCAGCACCGCCTCCGTCAGACTCCATTTGCCGTCTTTGAGATACTTTTTCGGGTTGTTGTTCGTGTAGTTCACCACCGACCAGCGCAGCTGCCAGAGGCGGGCGTGCGTCACCGCCGCCCCCAACCGCTCGGGCGTGAATTCCTTCTCCATTTTGGCGATAGTTTCCAGCGTCAGCTTGCCGCCAACAGGATCGGCCAACGCCGAGGCGTCCAACTGCTTCAATTCCACCAGCTCCTTGAGGAGGCCCGGCTTGAAGGACCATGTCCTCGTCTCCTTATCCTGCACCAAAACAGGCTTCGTCTGGGCGTAGCTGAATAAGACCGCGCCGATCTGCTGCAACTGCCCTTGCAGCTTTTGTCGCCGTTCCACGACCGGGTTCACCTCCCATCGGGCCGGCGGTTTCGGCTTCACCGAGGTCAGCAACGCCTCGGCGATTTGTTGTTGGCCGTCGGTCAACGCCGGCTGGCGCACCAGCGTTTCCACCGTCTCGCTCGGCTTGTACAGCACCTGCGCCTGCGGCTTGAGCAATTCCTCCTGCAAGGTGAAGTAGACTTTCTCCAGGCCCGGCTGCATTTCCTGCAAGGCATACACAGCCTCATCGACGACGAGGACGCCCAAGGCGGCGACGGCCGGCTTGCCGTCGGCGCCAGTCACGCGGAAGGTGATCTTGCCCTCGGCGCCCGGCAAGTAAACATCGCGATCCGCCTTCACGTCGATCTTGAGGTCGTTGGCGGGCTGCACGTAAACCACACGGCCGTCGCGGATGATTTCGCCGCTGACCAGCATCTGGTATGCGTGGATCTCCAATGTGCCAAATAGGCTTTGCGGTAGGTCGAGGGCGTAATCGGCCTTACCGTCCTTCACGTCCAGCCACTGCGTAAGCACCGTTTGCCCGGAGCGCACTACATCAAGGTAAACCGTGGGCAATCCCGCCGACGAACGCACGTCCACCTTCACCGCCTCGCCCGGCTTGTAGACCGCCTTGTCCAACCGCAAAAGGACGTTTTCGCCTAGCGGCTCGCTGTTGAGCGATACGGCCGCCTGCGCCGTCGCGCCCTTCGTGTCGGCGGCTTCAGCGTACAAATCCAGAAGGTTTTGCTGGCCCCACGTTTGCACCTGTTGACCGCCCAACATCTCCAGGTTCTTCTGCGCCCACTCGCCGGCGCGGAACTGCTCCGGTTTGGGCGTGATGCGGAACTCGGCCAAACCGGCTTCGCTGGTCTTCAGTGAGGCGAATGGTTTGCCCTTCGCTTCTTTGCCGACCCACAATTTCACATCGCACCGCGCGGGGCTGCCGTCGGGGTAGACGGCGGCGGCAAAGACGCGGTTCTCCAACCCCGGCGTGATCCGTCCGCCTTCCGGCAAGAGGCTGACGCGCACGGCTTGATCGCTGACGGGGTAGGTGCGCGTGATCGTCTCGGTGTGGTCGGCCGTGTCGGTGATTTTCACCTCCAGCTTGACCAGGGCGTCGCCCTTCTGCAAAGGCTGTCCCACGAAATAGGCCGGTAACTGCACCTCGAACTTGGCATGGCCGGCGGCGTCCGTCTTCACGTCGATGGTCTGAAAGTCCTTGAAGGCCACGTCGAAAGTGCTGGCCGTGATCTTGACCTTGGCGCCGGCGACCGGCTTGCCGAAGAAATAATCCGATTGCAGATCGGCTTTGATGGTTTCTTTTGGCAGGTAAAAGCGTTTGTCGGCCGTAACGTCGGCCTTGAACTTCGGCAGGACGTAGGGCCGAACCGATACCGTCTTGTCGGCCGTGTGGTCGGCGAGGACGGCCCGGATGTGATAATCGCCGGCGTTGACCTCATCGGCCAACTGGAAATCGGCGGAGGCGACGCCGAAGTCGGAGGTCTTCATGGCCTGTTTGAAGACCTTGTTGCCCTTGCCGTCCTCGACCTCGAAGGTGAGGTCGGCGCCGGCCGCCGGCTTGAGATCGAACGACTGGAGCGCGAGGGCGCGCAAGTGCATGAGCTGGCCGGGCTGGTACAACGGCTTGTCGGTGACGAGCAGCACCTTGAGCGCGGTCTTGATTTGCACGTCGCGCTCGAGTTTTTCTTCGCCTAAAGCGGATTTCGTAACTATTTGCATCTTGTATATGCCAGCAGGCACGGCGGGCGCCTGGAAGCGCACTTCGGCAACGCCGTCGGCGCCGGTCTTGCCTTCATACAGCGGGATCGCCTTGCCGTCCTTGCCAACAAGCTGAACCGTGACGGAGGCTGCCAGCGGCACGGTTTCGGTGAGCGATTTGACGCCGTGGACCTCGCAGCGGAGAACGGCCGGGGCGCCGGCGAAGAACTCGCGGTCGCTGGTCAGCGTCGTCTCGTGGGCCTTGGCGAGCGGCGCCTTGACTATCGGCGTCTCCTTAGCTTGTTGAGCCGGCGGCGCCGCGAGGAACAGGGCGGCAACGGTCGCCATAGTCGCGGCGCCAATGGCGAGCGGCGTCCAAGGGGAGAAGTGTGGAATGCGACGAGTGCCTGACATGAACATCTCCTTCGCCGGTCGGGGCGCGACGGTCATTGTGTTGAGAACGCCTTCAACCTATCAGACGAGACAAGCCGGAAAAAGTTGGGCGGAGCGCACCCCGGAAAGCAAAGAAGTAGCCACAGATGAACACGGATGAAGAGCAAGAGAGGAAAAACGCGATGTTATCCGGTAATCCCGACCCCTCTTTCCTTCTCATCTGTGTTCATCCGTGTTCATCTGTGGCCATGCTTTCTGAAGAGACTTCTCAGCTCTCCTTCCGATGTTCCGCCGGCCCTATTTCGTTGGCCAGGTTCATCGCCGTGTTGACCAGACCGACGTGCGAGAACGCCTGCGGGAAGTTGCCTACAAGCCGCTTCGCCTCGGGGTCGTACTCCTCCGAGAGTAGGCCCACGTCGTTGCGCAGACTCAGCAAACGCTCGTAGATGCGTTGGGCGTCCTCTCGGCGATTAAGCAGACACAAATTATCCGCTAACCAGAACGTACAGGCGAGGAAGGCGCCCTCCCCCGGCGGCAAGCCATCGGTCCCCGACGTGGTGGGATAGCGCTGCACGAAGCCGTCGCGCATCAGGTGTTTCTCGATGGCCTCCACGGTCCCGCGCACGCGCGGGTCCGCGGCCGGCAGGAAACCAACCAGCGGGGCCATCAGCAAGCTGGCGTCGAGGTCTTTCGAGCCGTAATACTGCACGAACGCTCCGAGATTGGCGTCGAAGCCTTTGTCGCAGATCTCCCGGTGTAATTCGTCGCGGCGCTGGCGCCAGCGATGCACCGGGCCGTCCATCTGATAGTTTTCGACTCCCTTGACGGCGCGATCGAGGGCGACCCATGCCATGATTTTGGAGTGCGTGAAGTGTCGTCGCGGCCCGCGCACTTCCCAGATGCCCTCGTCCGGCTCGTGGGACGCCTTCACCACGTAATTCGTCAGCGCCTTAACCACCGCCCAGCCCGATTTCTCCGGCTCCAGCCCGAAACGCCGCGCTTGATACATCGCGTCCACTACTTCGCCGTAAACGTCGAGCTGAAACTGCTTCGACGCCGCGTTGCCGATGCGCACCGGCTTGGACCCCTCGTAGCCGGGCAGCCAATCCAACTCCATTTCCGGCAAGCGCCGCTCGCCGGCCAGCCCGTACATGATGTTCGTCGCGGCCGGATCGCCCGCCACGGCGCGATGCAGCCACGCCCGCCATGCCTTGGCCTCTTCGACGTAGCCGTTGCTGAGCAAGGCGTACAGCGTGAAGGTGGCGTCGCGCAGCCAACAGTAACGATAGTCCCAGTTGCGCACGCCGCCGATTTTCTCCGGCAGCGAGGTGGTCGCCGCCGCCAGAATGCCGCCGGTCGGCGCGAACGTTAGCGCCTTGAGCGTTATTAAGGATCGCAAAACAGCCTCACGCCACGGCCCCTGGTACGTGCAGCGGCCGGACCATTCGCGCCACCACTTGTCCGTCTCCTCGACGCGACGGTCGCAGTCGATGGGCGCCGGCGGCGGCTTGTGCGAGCGGTACCAGCTTAGAGTGAAGGACACGCGCTCGCCTTCGGCGACGGTGAAATCGGCCGTGGTTTTGAAGTCTTTGTTGACAAGCGGGACGGTAGTGCGGAACACCAAGCGATCCGGCCCGGCGATAGCCGAGAGGCCATTGTGGTCGAGCTTCTGCACCCAGGGCATGACCGAGCCGTAGTCGCAGCGAATCATCAGTTCTAGGTGCATGGGCGTGCGACCGCGGCGCCCTTCGACGATGCGCACCACCGTGGGCGTACCCGAATGCAAGGGCATACAGTCGATGACGACGGCGGTTCCTTCGGCGGTTTCGTGTTCGGTTTCGAGAATGAGCGTGCCGTCGCGATATTTTCGGCGAGTGGCCCGGACTTCGCCGCGCGGGCCGAGGAGCCATCGGCCGTTGGCGGGGGTTCCGAGAAGTGCGGCGAAACAAGCGCCCGAATCGAAGCGCGGTACGCACATCCAGTCGATGGAGCCGTCGCGCGCCACGAGGGCGGCGGTGTAAAGATCGCCGATGAGAGCGTAGTCTTCAATGCGCGCGGACATGAGCGTTTCTTTTGCGGGCCTAAAGGGAAGAAGCGGCTCTAGTAGATATATGAACATTCGCCATCATTGTGCGCATCTCTGGTTCTTTGTTCAGAAGGTCATAGGATGTATGGCATGTCCCTAGGCGATAATCGGACCATGAGCGGGAACGGCGTTTCTCACTGATAAGGCAAGTAAGCGCCTGTTTTGCCGATGGGATCGTGCAGCGGGAGATAGGGGTCTGATTTTAGGCTTCTGACGCTGGGAGGATTCCTTTAGAAAAGACGGTTTTCAACGGTTGGCACAGGCTTTGCTTGGTGTTGACGCGGAAAAGGGATGGCCGCAGGATACTGCGCCTAAAAGGAGTGAAAATGCTTACCTATCAAGAAACATCCGAAGTCCGTGAGCCCGGTTACTCCCTTGAGGACACCCACTTCGATGAGCGAGTGCGCTCCGAAGTGTTTGGCGACGATCTTACATTGTCTCAGAAAGACTTCGCCCATGAATGCGAAGAGGTTCTGATCGACGATCACCGGGCCAATTTTGGCCCCGCCGAACTGGTGGAACACAAACTCAGCACTCTTCTCGGCGGCGCCTGGCAGCCAGTCAGCCACATGGGAATTCAGCCTCTTCAGGGCAGTCGCAGCCACTGCTAGTTGGGAGAGTGGGCGACTCGCTCCGCGAGTCGCTTGGTGCAGTCGCTCCGGTGCAGTCGCAGCCACTGCTAGTATTTCGGCATGGTCGGATCAATTTTGTCCGCCCATGCCAGAATGCCGCCCTTGAGGTTGCTCAGTTTCGTGAATCCCTGTTGGCGCAGAAAGTCGATGGCTCGCTGGCTGCGCATCCCACTCTTACAATGCACGATCATTTCCTGGTCGCGGTTCAGTTCGCGCAGGCGCTGCGGCAGCGACGGCAACGGCAGTAGTACGCTTCCGGGAATTCGGCAGATCTGAACTTCCTCCGGATTGCGCACGTCGAGAATGAACACCTTTTCGCCGCGATCCAGCCGCTGTTTCAACTGTTCCACCGTCGTCTCGCCCAATCCCGGCGAGCCGGCGGCCTGAGCCGCCGGAGGAGCTTCTTGCCCACGCACGCCGCAGAACTGATCGTAGTCAATTAGTTGTTTGATGGTCGGATTGTCGCCACACATGGGACACATCGGGTTGCGGCGGACCTTGAACTCGCGGAAACGCATCTCCAGGGCGTCGTACAGCAGCAGTCGGCCGATGAGCGGTTCGCCGCGGCCGAGGATCAGCTTCACGGCCTCGGTCGCCTGGATACAGCCGACCAAACCCGGCAACACGCCCAGAACGCCGCCCTCGGCGCAACTCGGCACTTCACCCGGCGGCGGCGGCTCCGGGTAGAGGCAGCGGTAACACGGCCCGCGACCGGGATAGAACACCGTGGCCTGACCGTCGAAACGGAAGATGCTGCCGTAAACATTGGGTTTACCCAAGAGTACGCAGGCGTCGTTGACAAGATACCGCGTCGGAAAGTTATCGGTGCCATCGATCACGACGTCATATGGCCCAAGAATCTGTAGAGCGTTAGCCGACGTGAGGTGCGTTTCGTACAGGTCGAGGCGAACTTCGGGGTTAATGGCTTGTAAGCGGTCCCGCGCGGAGTGGAGCTTGGGGCGGCCTACGTCGGGAGTGCCGTGCAATACCTGACGTTGCAGATTGCTGAAGTCCACTACGTCAAAATCGACGAGGCCGATACGACCGACGCCGGCCGCGGCGAGGTAAAGGCCGAGCGGCGAACCGAGGCCGCCCGCCCCGATGAGCAGCACTGACGCGGCCTTGAGACGCTTTTGGCCGTCCATGCCGACTTCCGGCATGATGAGGTGGCGGCTGTAGCGCGCGACTTCTTGGGACGATAGGTTGACTTGGCCGGCGCGGGCGGCGAGGGAATCGAGGGGGGAATTCATAGTGTGCATCCTTACAAGCCCTGAGCGCAAGCGAGGGGGTTTGACGAACCCGTCGCTTGCGCTCAGGGCTTGTAGCGCTAGGGGCTTGTAGATTCAAAGCGCCCCGACGACCAAACAGCAATTGTGGCCGCCGAAGCCGAAGCTGTTGGATATAGCCCGGCGCACCGGCGTTTCGCGGGCCGTATTCGGCACATAGTCGAGGTCGCAGGCCGGGTCGGGCGTCTGATAATTGATCGTGGGGTGGATGACGCCGTGGCGAATGGACAGGACGCAGGCGATCAGCTCGATGCCGCCGCTGGCCCCGAGCGTGTGTCCCAACATGCTCTTGGTGCTGCTCACCGCCAGTTTGTAGGCATGGTCGCCGAACACTTGTTTGATCGCGTTAGTTTCGGCCGCGTCGCCCAGCTGCGTGCTGGTGCCGTGGGCGTTGACGTATTGTACATCTTCCGGGCTGATCTTCGCATCGCGCATGGCCACGCGCATGGCCATCGCCGCCCCGGCGCCGCTCGGATGCGGGGCCGTGATGTGGTGGGCGTCGGCCGTACTGCCCTCGCCCAGCAACTCGGCGTAAATGGTCGCACCACGTCGGCGGGCGTGTTCCAATTCCTCAACGATCAGGATGCCCGCTCCCTCACTTAGGACGAAGCCGTCGCGGTCTTTGTCGAATGGACGGCTTGCCCCTTGCGGATCGTCATTGCGCAGCGAGAGGGCGCGAGCCGAGGCGAAACCTCCCAGGCCCATCGGCGTGACTCCGGCTTCCGATCCGCCGGTGATTACCACATCGGCCCGGTCGTGCTGGATGGCCCGCAGGGCGTCGCCAATGGCGTTGGCGGCGGAGGAACACGCCGTCGAAATCGAGGTGCAAGGGCCGCAAGCTCCGAACTGAATCGAGACGTTGCCGGCCGCAGCGTTGGCGATCATTTTCGGGATGACAAAGGGGCTGATCTTGCCAGGGCCGCCTTGCATCATACGGCCGTGTTGCTCCTCGAACTCGCCCAGGCCGCCGATACCGCTGCCGATGATGACGCCACAGCGGTATGGGTCTTCCTTACTGAACTCCAGGCCGCTGTCTTTCACGGCGGAAAGGGAGGCTGCCATGGCGAATTGCGCGAACCGGTCGAGCCGCCGGGCCGTCCTGGGGTCGAGGACGGCGTCCGGCTTGAAGTCCTTCACGTCGCCGCCGAAATGCACCTTGAACGCGGTGGTGTCGAACAACTCGATGTTGCCGATGCCGCTGCGGCCGGCGCATAAGCCCGCCCAGAGACCGGCAACGTCCGAGCAGAGCGAGTTGACCGTGCCCAATCCGGTGATAACGGCGCGCCGGGTCATTTTTTCCCTTGCTCCCGCTCGATATAGTCGATGGCCTCGCCCACCGTCTTAATTTTCTCGGCCTGATCGTCCGGTATGGTGATCTCGAACTCCTCTTCCAATTCCATCACCAGCTCGACGATATCAAGCGAATCCGCGCCCACATCCTCCTGAAAGGAGGTCTTGCGCGTGACCTGATCCTTGCTCACGCCCAGGTTCTCGCACACGATTTCGATCACACGTTCTTCAACGGAAGCCACGGTCGGGACCTCCCAAGGGTCAATTCCGGTTCACGCCGGCGCCGGCGGCCTCCTCCATCGGGGGCCGCTGATCCCGGCTTCTCTACCACAGCGCCCGCGCGTCGGACAAGCCTTCCTGCCGTCCGTTTGTCTCGGCCGTCCGAGGAGTGTACGTCCGCGCATGGGTCTAAGTGGAGAAGTTACACAAGACAAGCGAAAAAGGAAAGGCCGCTACCGTTAAGTAGCGTCTCAGCTTGTCTCATAAATTCCATAAGTCCCATAACTTCCTATACGTCCTATAGGACCTATGGGACTAATGGGACAAACCGAGACTCTGACGCCGTTCCCGCAGCATTTACGCCCCTACGTTGACGCATTGCACCCTGCGGTTGATTCGTTTGAGGAGGCCGTTCAGTACGCGGCCTGGACCGATTTCGTAAAAACGGTCGCAGCCGTCCGCCAATAACGCGCGCATCGTCTGTTCCCACAACACGGGTTGAAGTACCTGGCGCACGAGCAAGTCGCGGATCTCCTCTGGGTCGGTGTGCGGCTTGGCGTCCACGTTGGACCAGACCGGCACGCGCGGCGGACGAATGACAACGCCGGCTAGGGCGGCGGCGAGCGCCTCATCGGCCGGCTTCATCAACGGCGTATGAAAAGCGCCCGCGACGGCCAAGCGGATGGTACGGCCGTTTTTCGCTTCGACCTCTTTTTCCGCCGCGTCGCAAGCCGCTACGGAACCGGATAAGACCGTATTGCCGGGACAGAGCAAATTGGCGATCTGAATAGGCCCAGACGCGGAAGCGGCGACACAGACTTCTTCGACGGCCGCCTCGTTCAAGCCAAGAATGCTAACCATGCTTCCCGGCGAAGCGTCGGCCGCCGCTTGCATGGCTTCGCCGCGCGCTTTCACCACGCGCAGGGCGTCGGTGAAACTCAGCGCGTCGGCAAACGCCAGCGCGGTGTATTCTCCGAGGCTCAGGCCGGCCGTGGCAACGCACTTGCCGGCCGCCGCGGGTTCATCCTGGCGCAGCGTTTCGAGGGCGGCGAGGCTGGCGACAAACAGGGCCGGCTGGCTGACGACGGTCGAATCGAGCCGCGATTTCGGCCCGTTCCAGCACGCTTCGGCCAAGTCGTAGCCGAGAAAGACGGAGGCATCGTCGTACATGCGGCGAATGGCGGGCGAGCGAGTGGCAAGGACTTGGCCCATGCCAACCACTTGCGCCCCTTGGCCCGGAAAGAGAAATGCGCTGCGCGTCATGCGTTTAATTCCGTTCTACTTCCCGAACGCCTCTACTGCCGCCTTCTCGAACGCGGCCCGGACCTTACCGCCCTCTTTGCCCGGATAGCCGGCGTGCTGCACCATGTATACGGTGATGAGGCCGCGTTCCGGGTCGATCCACATATTAGTAGCGTAGGCGCCGCCGTGACCGCTCGGGCCGGGAATGACCGCCCCGAGTCTGGCTTTCCGCGTCGTGGAAAAGCCCAAGCCGTAACCGTTCTCGCCCTTGCCTTTGTTTAGCAGATCGCCGGTCTGGGTGGAAGTCAGCTGTCGCACCGCGTCTTCCGACAGCAGCCGCTTGCCCGTGTGCGTCCCGCCGTTGAGGACCATCTGGCAAAAAACTCCCACATCCGTCGCCGTCGAGAACAGGCCGCCGGCCGGCATCGGCTGTCGCTTCAAGTCGTTCAACGGATAATGAAGCTGCGTAATGGAAAGTTCTTCTAGGCCCATGTTGTCTTTCCCAGGCTTGTACGACTTCGCCAACCGCTTCACCTGCTCCTCGTTGGGCCAGAACGTCGTGTCCTTCATGCCGAGTGGGTCGAAGAGACGCTTCTGCATGAAATCCTGGTAGGACATGCCGCTTACCACTTCAATGATTCGGCCGGCCGTGTTGATCCCCGCGTTGGCGTAAGCGTACTTGCCGTCCGGCTGGTATTCCAACGGCAACGCGGCGTAGCTGCGCACGGCGTCGCGCAGCGGCAGCATGTCGAGCGTCGGCTTCTCACTCGGCGACGCGAAGGGAAGGCCGCTGGTGTGGCTCAGGATATTTCGGATCGTGATGGGATGGATCGCCTTCTGAAGCGAACCATCCTTGCTGTCGCCGTTTTTCACCTGCTGGCCCGTAAACTCCGGCAGGTACTTCTCGACGGGGTCGTCGAGTTGCACCTTGCCCTCGTCCACCAGCATCATCAGGGCCGCGGCCGTCATTGCCTTGGACATCGAAGCGATCCAGAAGAGGTCGTCGGTGCGCATCGGCGTCTTGGCGCCGATGTCGGCGTAGCCGACCGCTTCCAGGCTGAGTACCTTGTCCTTCGTCGCCACGAGCGTCACCGCCCCGGCGAGGGTGTGATTGTCCACGAACGGCTGCAAGCTGGCGGCGACGTGGGGTTCCGCCGCCGGCAGCGGCCGGGCGGCTAGCACGGGGATAATGAGGATCAGAATCGTTCGCAAAGCACGTCGCATTGACGGGAACTCCGGCATGGTCGGGAAGGCTCTATGCACCGGGCGCGCCGGGTGCATGAACCGCATCCAATTCCTTGACGATTAAATCATTCAGTCCCGCCCGCACGTACTGCGCGGCGATGGCCAGGGCGTTCTTGATGGCCACCTCGCCGGAACTACCGTGACAGATAATGCAGATGCCGTCGATGCCCAGCAGCGGCGCGCCGCCGAAGGCGCTGTAGTCGTAGCGGCCGATCAGCGCTTGCAACACCTGTGCGGCCTTGTCGCGCTCCACGTCGAGAGCGGGGAGCAATTCCTTGTGCAGCACCTTCATCACGAACTCGAAGACGCCTTCACAAGTCTTAAGCATCACGTTGCCGACGAAGCCGTCGCACACCACCACGTCGGCCACGCCGCGCTGAATGTCGCGCCCTTCAATGTTGCCGACGAAGCGCTCGGCGAACGGACTGGCGTGGAAAAGTGCGTGCGTTTCCTTGGCTAAATCGGTGCCCTTGGCCTCCTCGGAGCCGACGTTCATCAGGCCGATGGTCGGCCGCTCACACTTGAGGATGTGCTTGGCAAAAATGGCACCCATCACGCCATATTGGAACAAGTGTTCCGCTTTGGGGCTGACGTTGGCGCCCACGTCGATCATCACCGACGGGCCTTTAATGGTCGGCATAACCGCGGCAATGCCCGGCCGGCCCACATTCTTGAGAAAACGTCGCAGGAACAGGCCGCCGGCCACCATCGCGCCGGTGTTGCCGGCGCTGACGATGCCGGTCACTTTTTGCTGCGCCAACAGTTGCCAGGAGCGACTGATGGAATTGTCCGGTTTCTTGCGCAGACCGACCACCGGACTTTCTTCCATGCCGATCGCCTGGGAGCAATGGAAGAACTCAATGCGGTCGCGGCCCGGAGCGTCGGCGGGGACTAGCGGCTCGATGCGCGCTTGATCGCCAACCAGCACAACGCGGAGTTCCGGGTCGGCGGCGACGGCCTTCACGGCGCCGGCGACAATCGGCTCAGGAGCGTGGTCGCCGCCCATCGCGTCCAGCGCGATTTTCATGGCTTACTTCTTCTCCGCTTCTTCAGGTACGACTTCCCGGCCCTGGTAGTGGCCGCAATTGGAACAGAGATGGTGCGGCAGCACCTGCTGTTCACAGCGCGGGCAGTATTGGATTTGCATGGGCTTGAGGTGCAGGTGGCTGCGCCTCATTCCCTGGCGGGAGTGGGAGGTTCGTCGCTTTGGAACAGCCATGACGTTTCGCCTTCGTTGCCTACCGGACGCGGCTGGGGCCGGGCGTCGTGTGCGGTTGGAAAGAGAGGTATGGTAGGGACGCCGGCGTTGGTCGTCAAGGGGGTTGCTCCGCGGTGGGCTAACGGCAACGAAGCAACCCGCGGCGCGAGCAAGAGAATTGGTTCTCTTGCTCGCGCCGCGGGCTGACATAGTGGATGTCAATCGTCTCTTACTTCTGACGGCTCACCAGCGTCACGGTGCGCGGCTCATCGTCGCGAACGTCTACTTTTTCGTGAAAAATCGGTCGTCCTTCGCCGTCCTGGACGTACACCAACCAGCCGCCGGACGCGAGCGTGGCGTGAAAGCGGCCTGCCCCGTCGGCCGTCACGGCCTGCTGCGCCCCCTGGCGATCAGCACTGACGAAAAGCAGTTTCGCCCCGGAATGCGGCGCCCTGTCGGCCGCCTTCACGACGTTGCCTTCCAGATTGGCCTTCGGCAGCGACGCGATGCGGTCGATGCGCACTCTCGGCGGTTCGGGAGTAGCGACGGGGGTGGGCGTGAACGGCTGGGGAGAGCCGAGCTTCGGCTGGCGCCGGCTTTCGTCAATCGCCTTGGGCATTGCCGGGCCGGGATTCTGGTTGCGGTCGAAGCGTTTGCTCTCGCTCGATGTGGTGCCGCCTTCGCTCACCGTCGGTCCACCAGGCGGCGTGTACGGCGGCAGCGTATTACCCGGTTCGGACACTTGCGGTGGCCCTTGCGGCAACGCTGGAGCAGCCGGCCCGCTTGGTACGGCTTGCGTGACGGACGCGCCAGGCGGCAACGTCAACACCGGGGCGCCGACCGTCGTTTGGCAGCAGCTGGTCACTGGTTCGTAATAAAACGCCTGCTGATAGCTTTGCACCGGCTGCATCTGGCAACGCTGCATGTAGCTCGTGACCGGACAGCACTGTGAGCGCAGCCGATAGCTCGTCGTGGGCGTCGCCACTTGCTGATACTGGCAGGTACACGAATCGTAGGCGCAGCTGTAACGATAGCTCGTTACCGGCTCGTAATAGTAGCTGGTGCGATACGTCGTCACCGGCTCGTAGTAGGTGCGTTGCGTGTAGGTCGTCACCGGCTGATAATAGCTGCGCTGGACGTAGCGGGTGGTGCATTGCTGCTGCGGCTGGCAGCACTCCTGCGGAGGGGCGTTGGCCGTCGCGGTGGTCCTGGAATTCCAGCAACACGCTTCAAAGACGTTGTTCCACGCGGCTTGCGTGGCGCCGGATGTCGCGGCGAGAATCGCAAGCGCGCAGCCCCATACGGGGGCTTGGAAGGGTCGCATGGCAATCCTCCTTACTCTGTCGGGATATTGGATCGCGTCGCGTTGGCCCCAGCAACGGGCTGGGACGAGCCACGAACCCTCTCGCTTTCTCCGCCGCGCACTCGGCGCCGCAGAGGTCTACCATTAACCTTAATGGGCGCTTTTCTGGTTACAAGGGATTAACGCGCATTCCCAGCGGGAATTCCTAGTTGTCACTGGTAAAGTTGACAGGTCCGGCAAAGTTCGCATTCTAGGACGCCTCGGCGCGAAGATGTGCGCCGGGCGCCGTCTTTTCCTATGCGGCAGGAAACGCCCGGAACGCCGACCTCGCCGCGCCTGCGCCTTCTACCAACACCAATCAAAAGGGTACGCCTATTTTTCTTCAAGACGCGACAGCGCCTGACGGCGGGCGGTGGATACTTCCGGGGTACGGAGGCGCAGACGCGTCAGGACGGCCCCTTTCTTTGCTCACGTCTACCGGGATCGCCAAGTTATGCCTAATGATGCCAGACTCGGCCTTGTCGTCGGCGTCGGCCTTGTGATTGCCGTGGCCGTGTTGTTCTTCCGCAAAGATACGCCCTACGGGACGCCGAACGGCGACCCCGCGCCGGCCGGAATCGTTCGCCCCTTTCCCCTGCCGCCGCCGTCGGGCGCTTCGGGCCGAACCGCCCCGGCCTTTCCCACGGCATGGACGACTGAACCGTCGGCGCCGATTGCCGGACCCCGTCGGCATACCGTGCGCGAGGGCGACACGCTGTTCACCCTGGCGCGTCAGTATTACAACAACGCGGAACGGTTCGGCGCCATCTATCAGGCCAACCGCGGCGTGCTGCGCGTACCAGACCCACTACCCGTCGGCGCGGAATTGGTCATCCCGGACGCGGCGGCGCCGGTGCAAAATCCATGAGCGGTTCTTCATGAAAGCATTTCAGACGCTAAGGAAACGGCACAACCTCATTGCGACCACCGCGCCGGCTGACGGTCCCAGCGGTGTTCGTAGAGCTTTGCAAGGAGTTCGGTTGAAAGAGGCCCGGCGTCGCTGGCCGTCACATTGGCGCGGACGTTTTCCGGTTTCCGCATTCCCGGTATGATGGTGGATACGGCCGGGTTGGATAGGACGAATCGCAAGGCCATTTCCGGCAGCGTCATGCCTTGCGGAATCAGCGGCTTGAGTGCGTCAGCCCGTTCGACGCTTGGAACGAGGTTTTCCGGTACGAAATACGTATTGCGCCAGTCGCCCGCGGGCCAACGGCTTTCCTTCGTCAGCGTACCGGTCAGCGACCCTTCGTCGAACGGCACCCGGGCGATAACGCCGACGTTCAGCTCGCGGCAGAGGGGGAATAGCGCATCCTCGGGCGCCTGATCGAAGACGTTGTAGATCACTTGTACGATGTCGATCAAGCCGGTGCGCAGAGTTCGCAGAGCGTTGGACGGCTCCCAGCGGTTGATGCTGATCCCCACCGCGCGGATTAGCCCCTGACGCTTGAGATCGTCCATCGCTCGCTGCCAGCGTTCGTCGCCTGCCCAATCGTCCTCCCATACGTGGAATTGCAGCAAGTCAACGGACGGCAGACCCAGGTTCGCCAGGCTCTTCTCGGCGTACTCGCGGATGTATTCAGGAGGGAATACGTCGTCAATGCGGTCGCCGCGTCGTGAGGGCCAACGGCGATTTTTGGGAGGAACTTTGGTGGCGGTGTAAAGCTTTTTGTCCGGGTTCGACCGGACCAGTTCGCCGAGAAGGCGCTCGCTGCGGCCGTCGCCATAGGCCCAGGCGGTGTCGAAGAACGTACACCCCAAATCGGCCGCGAGCTGGAGTGAGCCGCGCACCGTCGCCTCGTCGGAGCCTGTCCAACCGACCATGCCCCACATGCCGTAGCCGACCTCGCTGACCTGCCAGTTCGACCGGCCGAATGTTCGGTAACGCATCGGTCTATGTCCTCTCTTGAGCGCCGCGAATCGGACGCGGCGCGGATCGTGCGAGCAACGCGGCGATACGCGCCGCTTCAACCAAGCTGCCCGCGTCGGCGACGCCCTTGCCGGCGATGTCGTAGGCCGTGCCATGCGCCACGCTGGTACGCACGATCGGCAGGCCGGCGCTGATGTTCACCGCCTGCCCCCGTCCCAGCAACTTGAGTGCGATATGTCCCTGGTCATGGTACATTGCCACGATGCCGTCGAACGCGCCGTCTCGGGCGCGCACGAAGAGCGTGTCGCAGGGCCACGGGCCGGAAACGTCCAGCCCCTCGGCCTTTGCTTGGCGGACGGCCGGCGCGATAAGGCGCTCTTCTTCGTCGCCAAAGAGGCCGCCGTCGCTGGCGTGCGGATTGAGCGCCGCCACGCCGAGGCGCGGTTTCCGGCCCAACAGACGCGACAACAATTCATCAAGCAAATGGGCTTTTTCCACAACGGCAGCGGTCGTTAGGTGTGAAAATACATCTCGCAAGGCCATGTGCAGCGTGACATGGGCCACCGCCAATCCTTCCACCGCCAGCACCATTGCAAACTCGCGCACGCCCGTGCGCTCGGCCAATATCTCGGTGTGGCCGGGGTGATTGATTCCGGCCGCGTGCAAGCCTTCCTTGTGCAATGGCGCCGTCACAATGCCGTCGGCGTCACCTGCCGTGGTCCAGTCGATGGCTCGACATAGGAAATCGTAGGCGGCGCGGCCGGCGGCCGCGCTCACCCGACCCGCCTGCACCGCCGACAAATCCTGATCGCTGCCCACGAGGCAAGGCATGACGCCGGGCGACGGCTCCCGGTCGGCGGGATGGCCGATCGGCTTCACCGTCGTTGAGGCGCCAATGAGGTCGAGGCCGCGCCGCAGCCAGCCCGGATCGCCCACGACGACGGGCCGACAGTGCTGAAACAACTGTGGCCAAGCGCGGGCGACGATCTCCGGCCCGACGCCGGCCACATCGCCCAGGGTAATCAGTAGCCGCGGCAAAGGAGTGTCTTCGTCTAATAGAAGCATCGCAATTATCTCATGATTTGCCGACGGGGCGAGGGACGGCGGGAGTGCGGGCCAGCTCCACCACCAAACGTTCAAACAGCGTGCGCGGCGGCAATGGGCTTAGACCTTTGAGGCCAAGGTCGATCTGCAAAAGCCAGTCGTACAGCCGGCCGAGGCGCGATCGGCCGAGGCGGCGCATCTGCTTTTCCGCGGCGCCTCGGCCAAACGGCGGTACGCCCACCTCATCCAACGCCGCCTGTATCGACGCGCCTTGCGCCAAGAGCCGACCGGCTTGCGCCAACCGGCGCAGTTGCATACTGAACGCTCCCAACAGTCGGAACGGGTCTTCCCCCTGACCGAATAGCCGATCCAACAGCGTCAACGCCTCGTCCGTCTTGCCGTCGCCGATGAGGTCGAAGATCTTCCATGTATTTTCGGATCGACTGGCGCCCACTAGCGCGTCTACGTCGGCGACGTCAATGCGCTTGGCGTCGCCGACATAGGCGGCCAGCTTCGCCAACTCCTGATCGAGCAAGCCCATCTCGGCGCCGACCAGATCGACCAGCAGCCGGGCGGCGGCGGCGACAAGCTGTTTACCGTTGCTGGCGGCGCTCCATTGGACGCACCACTCCGGCAAGCGCGCCGCGGCCGGGGCTTTGCAGACGATGGCCGCTTCGTTCGGAACCAGCTTGGCAAGCCGTGTGTTCGACGCCCAGGTTTGCACGTCCAGCACCAGTACGCCCGTGGACGACGGCGAGGCGAGATACTTCTCCAACTTGGCCCGCTCGCGCGTCACGAAAGGGTCGGCGTCCTCAACGATAACGAGTCGGCGCGGACTGAAGAAAGCGGCGGACGCTAATTCCGTGGACACGGTGGAGTAATTCGCCTTGTCGCCGGTGTGACGGGAGAGGCCGAAGCCGTCGTCCTCGTTGCCGAGAACGAGCGTTCGCAAAGCGATGAGGACGCGGCGCTTCAGGAAGCGCTCGTCGCCGTGCAAGACGTAGACGGGCCGGGGCGCTACGTCGGCTTTGCGTTCGAGAAAAGCGATGCTGTCCATTCGATCATTGTACGCACGAAGCCGTTTCGCCGCGACGGAAGCACGGGGGCTTTCCTGCTTTGCTTTCCTGAACACACCGTCGGTTCGCGCACGGCGATTCTTCTTGACAAGAGAACGAATGGATGGTCCAATCAAGGAAGTTTGGGCGATCATTCCGTCTTCTCTTTGCGGTTTTTTTCTGATCGGAGGGTCGTATGTCCCGTTCTTGCCAACCGCGGCTTCCAGTACAGACGGGGAGTAATCGCGCCGGTTTTACTCTCATCGAATTGTTGGTGGTGATCGCCAT
>DHJA01000284.1:44574-51070 GCA_002404095.1 Planctomycetaceae bacterium UBA4732
ATCGCCATCCTCATCGGCCTGCTGTTGCCCGCCGTGCAAAAGGTTCGCGAGGCCGCCGCCCGCTTGCAATGCACCAATAACCTCAAGCAGCTGGGCTTGGCCGCACAAAACTACGCCTCCGCCTACAACAATCAGCTCCCTCCGCTGGTTTCAGCTCAGAGTGGATCGGGCTCTTATAACGGCACCATCCTGTTGACCCTCCTTCCGTTCGTCGAGCAGAAAGGGCTGTTCGACCAGCGTATGGCCGCCCCCGCCAACACCTTTATCGGCCCTCCTAACCCCGTTCCCGTCAAGATTTACACCTGCCCTTCTGACTTCACCGTCGCATCCAATGGGGTGAACACGTTCGGCTACGCGGCGTCGAGCTACGGGGCGAACTATCAGTTGTTCGGCACGGTTGCCCAAAACACGGGCTTCGGGCCTCAGTTCACGGTGGGCAATATTCCCGACGGCACGTCTAACACCGTCGCCTTCGCCGAGCATCTCAGCGTCGGGTACGTTTCCGGCGGCCCTTGCCTTACCGTGTGGGACGCCTGGTCTACCTCAAACAAGTGTTTTTATTCGGCCGGAAATGGAGACGCGAATCATGGGCCTTGGATCGGAGTCAATGCCAACATGCCCTATATCTCGTACTGGTGTACCAACGGAGACATGCTCAACGGCACTGGGCCTTACTACTGGTACTCCATCCAAGTCGGACCAAAAGCCCCGAACGCCCATCGGTGTTCCACTAGCAGCGCCCACACCGGCGTCGTTCAGGTCGCGCTAGCCGACGGCAGCGTACGCGGCGTCAGCGCCGGCATTTCGCAGTCCACATGGATGAACGCCTTGCTCCCCGCCGACGGCAATCCCCTTGGCAGTGATTGGTAAGCGGCTCACCACGTTCTCGTTTCCCCGGCGTCTTCGGACGGCCGGCGTACTTTTATAGCCCCGAAGGGCCGGGAGTACACATTACCATGCGCCGCGTGACTGTCACGGTTCTGCCGGTGCTTCTCTTGGCCCTGATGGGGTGCAGCCCAGGCCAGGCCACCGTTTCAGGGACGGTCGCCCTTGACGGCAAGCCTCTGGAAGAGGGGAACATTGCCTTCCGGCCGCTGCCGGCGACGGCCTCGTCAGAAGCGATTGGCGGTCCAATCAAGGACGGGAAGTACGAGGTCAAGGCTCGTCCCGGACTGAACCGGGTGGAGATCACCGCCACCCGGATTGTGCCCGGCAAGAAAGACAATTTTGGCACCTCGCTCCGCCAGAGCATTATTCCTATAAGGTACAACGCCCAATCGGAGCTGACGAAGGATATTAGTGTTGGTGCAACCAAGGAGCTTAACTTTGAACTAACGTCCCGCTAATACGAGCGGGCCGGGCAGGTGAACTTGGTCGTTCGGTGGTCGAGGTTCGTTGCACGCCTGGAGTCGCCTCTAAGGTGGCTTTCGCCGTTCCGCGCGGTAGCTTGAACGTAATCCGCCACCCAAGCGAGGAGGTTACGTCATGCCCCTTCTGGACCATTTCCACCCCCCGTTGAGCGAACGGCGCCCAGCAGGCGGTGCGAAAGCTAGCCGCGGCGCCAGCCCAGGCCGCCTCCTACCTCAATAAGTACTTGCAGCCAGTTCAGGCCGTGGACGAGCGCCGTGTGGCCCGGTTGATCGCCGCTCTGGATAGCGAAGAGTTCTCCGTGCGCGAAAAGGCGGCGGCCGAGCTGGAGAAACTGGGCGAGGCCGCGGCGGCAGCTTGCCGCCAGGCGCTGGTCAAACAACCCTCGGCGGAAGTCCGCAGTCGTCTGGAAGCGATTCTGAAGACGCAGCTCGAAGCGTGGTCCGGCAACTCTCCAGAACACCTTCGCCTGCTTCGCGCGCTGGAGACGTTGGAATTCTCCGGCACACTTGAGGCGAGACAGGTGCTGCAACGGCTGGCGCGAGGCGCGCCCGGCGCCACGTTGACCGAAGACGCGAGAGCAGCGCTGGGCAGGTTGAGGCATTAACCGACACAAGGCGCCGGTCTGACCGGCGCTGCGTCGCAGGATGGCGTCGGGTATACTCGCCGGCACAGGAGGATCCGTCATGGACAAGAATGAGCCGGGTCTGGTCGAACAGTTGCACCGGGAAGCGCTCCAGGCCCACTGGAAACAAAAGAGCAAGGAACGCGCCATGGTTGAAACCATGTTCCGGGAAGCCCGGGAACGACAGCGGCAGGAAGAGGAGCATGGCCGCGCGCTGGTGGAATCGACCCACCGCGCGGCCTTACAACAACGTCAAGATCGTCCGTCCCTGGTTGAACCGCCGACCATTCATTACACGGAGTTACCGGAAGCGAAGCCGGACAGCCCGCTCTTTCGCGAGTGGGAAATCTATCGGCAACAGGCGGCGCGTTTGCTTGCCGAAGGAAATGCAGGCCGTCACGTCCTAATCAAGGGCGCGCAGATCATTGGCGTCTGGGACACGCACGACGAAGCGGCGGCGGCGGGCTACCAGCGGTTCCTCGGCCAGCCGTTCCTCGTTCATCAAATTCAAGAAAGCGAGCGCGTGCTGCGCTGCGTGACCGAGCGACTATGCCGCAACTTACCTTCCCCATCCCATCCGGCGAATTGACGCTGTTGGTGATGGTCGGCCACAACCAGAAAGCCCTGGCAGCCGTGATCGCGGCCGGTCAGGCGCTGCCGCCGCCCATCTGACAGATCCTATCCCACCCCAGGCCCAATCATCTTCTCCGGGCGCACCAGCGCGTCAAACTCCTCGCCGTTCAGATAGCCCAACTCCACGCACGCCTCGCGCAGCGTCTTACCTTCCGCGTGCGCTTTCTTTGCGGTCTTCGCGGCCTTGTCGTAACCGATGCGGGGGTTGAGCGCCGTCACCAGCATCAGTGAATTGGCGACGTGCCGCCGGATCTGTTCGCGGTTCGGCTCCAATTCCTCTACGCAATGTTCGGTAAACGACCGGCACGAGTCGCCGAGCAGCCGGATCGAATGCAAGATATTGTGGATAATAAGAGGTTTGAAGACGTTTAACTCGAAATTACCCTGCGAACCGGCCACGGCGACCGCCGTGTCGTTGCCGATCACCTGCACACACACCATCGTCATCGCCTCGCACTGTGTCGGGTTGACCTTTCCCGGCATGATCGACGACCCCGGCTCATTCTCCGGCAGCGATAGCTCGCCCAATCCGCAGCGAGGACCCGAACCCATCCAACGAACATCATTAGCGATCTTCATTAGCCCACATGCCAGCGTCCGCAAGGCGCCGCTGAGCATGACCAGACCGTCGTGCGCCGCCAAGGCCGCGAATTTGTTCGGCGCCGAGACAAACGGCAGCTTCGTTTCCTCGGCGATCTTCGCGGCCACTCGCTCGGCAAATTCAGGATGCGCATTCAGGCCGGTGCCGACGGCGGTGCCGCCCAGGGCCAGCTCATAAATCTCCGGCAGCACTTCGCGGATTCGCTTCATGCCGGCGTCCAGTTGGGCGACGTAACCGGAAAACTCTTGGCCCAACGTCAACGGCACGGCGTCCATTAAATGCGTCCGGCCAATTTTCACGATGTCGCGGAACGCCGTCGCCTTGGCGTCTAGGACGTCGCGCATCTGTTGCACGCGCGGCAGCAAGTGATGTAGCACTTGTTCGGCCGCGGCGATGTGCATGGCGGTCGGAAACGTATCATTGGACGATTGAGACATATTTACGTGGTCATTCGGATGGACCGGATTCTTACCGCCCATCTTGGCGCCGGCCGCCTCAATGGCGCGGTTGGAAATGACCTCGTTTACATTCATGTTGCTTTGCGTACCGCTGCCCGTTTGCCAGATGCGCAGCGGGAAATGATCGTCGAGCCGGCCGGAAATCACTTCATCCGCGGCCGCCACAATGAGATCCGCCTTATCTTTCGGCAAAAGGCCAAGGTCGCGGTTGACGAGCGCGGCCGCCTTCTTGAGGACGCCGAAGGCGCGGATCACCGGCCGCGGCATCACGTCGGCGCCGATGTCGAAGTGGATGAGCGAGCGGGCCGTCTGGGCGCCGTAATAGCGGTCGTCGGGCACTTCAATCTGGCCCATCGTGTCTGTTTCGATTCGCATCGTTTTTGCCCCCGGCGAACGGCCGGCGTGAGCCGGCTGGTGCGTCACAATGTCGGCGACCGTGTTCTATACCAGCCGGCTCACGCCGGCCGTTCGCCTAATTCAACGTGCGCCCCAGAGGTTCCGCCAGGCGGCGCAGTGATTCTAGTAAGCGCGTGAAGGCCGCGAAATCTAGCGACTGCGCGCCATCGGACAGCGCATGGTCGGGGTCGGGATGAACCTCAAGGAGCAAACCGTCCGCGCCGGCCGCGAGCGCCGCCAACGCCATCGGCGGCACGTAGTCGCGCTTGCCGGTGCCGTGACTCGGGTCTACCAGGATCGGCAAGTGCGACAAGTGCTTGGCCGGCGGGATCACTGAAAGGTCCAGTGTATTACGGCTATGATCCGAAAAAGTGCGCACGCCGCGCTCGCATAGGATCACGTTGTAATTGCCGCCGGACATCACGTACTCGGCCGACATCAGCCACTCTTCCAGCGTGGCCGACAAGCCGCGCTTCAGCAAGACCGGCTTAGCGATCCGAGAAACGCGCTTGAGCAAACTGAAATTCTGCATGTTGCGGGCGCCAATCTGGATCACGTCCGCCGCGGCCGCCACCGCTTCCGCATTTTCCGTATCCATTAACTCCGTTACAACGCCCATGCCAGTCTTCTCGCGCACGCGCGCCAAAATGTCGAGTCCTTGTTGGCCTAGCCCTTGAAAGGAGTACGGACTGCTACGCGGTTTGAAGGCGCCGGCCCGCATCAATCGTACGCCTTGCCCATGCAAGAACTCGGCGGTGCGCAGGATCATATCCTCGTTCTCGACGGAACACGGCCCAGCGATGATCGTGAATGTGCCGGGGCCGATGACCACAGCATCTCCCCTCGCCCCTTTGGGGAGAGGGGTGGGGGTGAGGGGAATGCGGACGCGCGTATCGTCCTCGTGCATTTCCCGGCTGGCGAGTTTGTACGGTTTGGTGACGCGGATCAATTCCGAGACGCCGGGTTGCACTTCGAGCAGTCGCGGATCGACGGCGCCGACATTGCCGGTGATGCCGATGGCGGTGCGCGTGGCGCCGGGCAGCGGATGCGGCGTGAGGTTCATGCCGCGGATGACGGCGAGGACTTGCTCGACTTGTTGCGGCGTGGCGTGACTGTGCATGACGACGAGCATGGCATCCCCGTGACATCGGCTTTACAAATCCGCTGTGCTTAACCCCGTCTGTCTCATGAAGACGCGCTGCGTCCCGATGGGCAGTGTTTTGTTGCCGTGGACAGGAACCGGCACACTTCGCAGACCGTCCGGACTGATGTAGATATGGTGGCTGCTTTTGATTCGAGCGAACCGCCAGCCCTTCCGCTCCAATGCCCGGCACATATCCTTGCCGGATAGGCGTTTCACAGGTCGATCTCCATCACCTGATCTCGTGGGGAGCGGTCTTCGGGGTCGAATGGATTCTGTTCGTTCATAACCTCAATCATGCCCTCGGCCGCTTCCCGGACGTTTGCCAGAGCTTCCTCCATCGTGTCGCCGCACGACACGCATCCCGGCAACGCCGGGATGGCGACCGAGTAACCGCCCTCGTTCTCAGGGTGCAGGATGACTTTCACCTTCATACTTTGGTTCCTTGCCGACGGCCGGTATAGCAGACTGCCTTTCATGGGAGGAACGCGGCCGAATTATGCCGTCGATGCCATTGTAACCCGCGCTGAACTATGGAGCAACGACTATAGCCGGACAGGCGTTTCAGACGTGGTCGGCGAAACTATTTTCTCTTGCCTTGGGTGAACCTTATAGAGGTTCGGTGTGCGTTTCTGGGGCGCCCTCGTCATCGTCAGGCAACCCCACGAACCGTTTGATCCGATCCAAAAAGCCCGGCAGCATGTCTCGCTCTATTTCGGGGGTCAGGCCGGGACAACCGGCCAGGATCCAAGCCCGCAGGTCGGTTTTGCTCTGCCGCAGCGACTCCTGCCACTCCGCCCGCTGCTCGTCGGACCACACCACCTTGGGCGGGATTGCCGCCCGCTCCTCGTCGGTGGCCGCCCTGTGCCCGAACGTTCCGTCATGCCGGTAGATCAGGACCGTCTGACAGGACTCGCAGATCGCCCACAAGTCCTCGCCCTCCCCCAGCAATGCGGGATCGTCCGGGAGGTCTTGGCGCATAGTGTCTGCGAGGCAAACGGGGCAATGTCCGGAGCCAAACGGTACCATAGATCCCTCCGCCGCCTAACGACAGAGTTAGGCCTGATGGCTTACGCCGTCCCCTTTGTGCGCCGTGCAAGGCGTGGTTCTTCAGTGGGTGCAATCCCCACCCGGCTTCTTCTTGCTCCGGCCGGTAGCAATCGGAGCGGCGGTGGAGGCAACGAAACCGCCGGAGCCTTCGATGGAGAGGGTCGCTTGGCGACTCGGCGAGTAGGCAGGCCGTAACGAACGTGAACGCTGTGCAGGCCTCGAAA
>DHJA01000187.1 GCA_002404095.1 Planctomycetaceae bacterium UBA4732
CGATCCGGCCTTGCCGCACGGCGCCGGACGACGCCGATGAGGGTAAGGCCGACAGACCCCCGTCGCTCGCCGTGTCGGCCTTACGGCCTTACGGCCTTGGCCGGCAGCGAATCCGAAGCGCTGACGGAACGAGCCGCGACCCTACGGGAGCGGTGGTAGTGTCTCGGAATGCTGCGGCCCTCGCTTACGCTTCGGGTTAGTGTCCATACCAACCCGAAGCGTAAGCGAGGGCCGCAGCAAACTGAGACACTGCGAAACAGAGCCGTAGGATGGGTAAGGGCGCGACAATGCGTCTGTCGCCGACTTTTGGAGGTCGAACATGACAAGTTGGGTCGCATTACTAACCACGGCCGCGTTGGCCGCGGTGCCGGACGCGACGATCCAAGTGGACGCCGGCAAAGTGGTCAACCACACAACGCGCCTGATGTACGGCTCGTGCATTGAGGACGTGAATCACGAAATCTACGGCGGCCTATACGCCCAGCAAATCTTCGGCGAGAGTTTCGAGGAGCCGCCAGGCGCCGCGACGGCCCAAGGGGAAGTGAGCGGCATGTGGGACGCTATCCGCACCGGCTCGGCGGTCGCTCATTATACCTGGGATGACAACGTCCCTTTCAACTCCGCGCACTCGCAGAAAATCGAGTTGCTCCGCGGCGACGGCACGGCCGGCGTCGCCAACCGCGGATTGAAGCGCTGGGGCTTGTCGGTTCTCAAAAGACACTCATTCGCCGGCCGTCTTTATCTCCGCCAAAGCGGTTACGACGGCAAGGTTACGGTCGCCCTCCAGAGCGCCGCCGGCCGCCACACCTATGCCAGTCAGGAACTCGGCCCTATCGGCAAAGAATGGGCGCAATACGATTTTTCTCTAAAAGCGAGTGCTAATGACGCTAATGCCCGCTTCGCCGTATGGATCGACAAGCCGGGCGCCGTTTGGGTCGATCAGGTGTACCTGAGCGCGACCGGCGACGAACTGTTTCACGGTCTGCCAATACGCGCCGACATCGGCAAGATGCTCGTTGCGGAGAAGTTGGGCGTATTGCGTTACGGCGGCAGCATGGTCAACGCGCCGGGATACCGCTGGAAAACGATGATCGGCGACCGCGACCGTCGGCCGCAATACAAGGGCTGGTGGTATCCCTATTCAACCAACGGCTTCGGCATTGAGGACTTCGTCCAGTTCTGTCAGGCGGCCGGATTTGAAGGCGTTTTCGCCATCAACATGGAGGAGACGCCGGAGGACGCCGCCGATTTGGTGGACTATCTCAATGGCCCCGCCACGAGTACCTGGGGTCGAAAGCGCGCCGCCAACGGTCATTCAGAACCTTACGGGGTCCGCTATATCGAGATTGGCAACGAGGAAAAAACTGACGCGCATTACATCGAACGATTCAACCTGCTGGCCGAGGCCATGCACGCCCGCGATCCAAAGCTACAACTTATCATCGCGGCCTGGTGGGAGCCGGACAATCCGATTAGCAAACGGATCGTCGCGGAGCTGGACGGCAAGGCGGCGCTGTGGGACGTCCACGTCGGCGGCGACGACCTGCGCGAAGGCGCGAATGTGGACCGTTTGTTTACCCGCATGAAGAAACTCGTCCAGGAATGGGCGCCGGGGACGAAGCTCAAGGCGTGCGTGTTGGAGGAAAATGGCGGCCGACACGACCTTCGGCGGGCGTTGGGCCACGCCCACATCCTGAACGCCACGCAACGTCACGGCGACTTCGTGCTGCTCGACTGCCCGGCGAATTGTCTACAGGCGTGGAAGCAAAACGACAATGATTGGGACCAGGGCCAGCTATTTTACACAAACCGCCAGGTGTGGGGAATGCCGCCGTATTACGCGCAGCAAATGGCGGCGGAGAATCATCAACCCTGCCGCGTCGCCGCGACTGTGAAGGCGCCGAACGATGATCTCGACGTGACCGTTCTCAGGAGCGAGGATGAGAAAACGCTGATAATCAAGGTCGTAAATGTTGGCGATAAAACGCATCGAACGGTCTTACAGATCGAACATTTCGGCCCGGTGGTTTCGTCCGCCGAAGTGTGGTTGCTTGGCGGCAAACTGGACGACGTGAACAGCCCGGAGGCGCCGGAGCGCGTCAAGACGGTGCGGTCAACATTTGAAGGGGCGGGGGAGAAGTTCGAGTACGAATTTCCGGCTTATTCCTACACGATTCTGAAGTTGACGCGTCGCCCATGAGATTAGGGCAGCAAGAAGCGGCCGATCAGGACGCCGATGATTAGGGCGCTCACAATGGCCCCGGAGATCATGAGCCATTTACGGCGCGCGGCCTCGCGCTCGTACTGGGCCATGAGCTTCATCTTCGGCCCCGTACCAGGTGGGTACTGAGTTAATTTAAGAGTACGGACCTGATTCCGACCGGCCGTGGGTCTAGGCGGTAACTTGTCCATTGCTGTTCGACGCCTCGGTTTGGTATAGGAAGAGGGCGCGCTCACCGATGAGTTTTTCATCAAAGAACACCTGCACATAATATACCCCCGGTTCCTGGAATTTGGGAAGTGTCTGCGTCTGGTTTAAGGGCGGTAACACAATGGCGAGCCGGGTCGCGTAAGCGCCCGGAGTTGGTTCCAGCGACCGCGCTGAAACTCCGGGCGCTTACGCGACCCGGCTCGCCAAATAACATTCCGTTTACTTCAGCTTGCCCTTGCGGTCGAGGTTCTTGTCTAATTCCGCCTTATCCAGCTCCACTTTAGCGCCTTCTTTCGGCACGTCCACGTTGGCGGACCACAGGATGGCGTTGACTACCAGCCGGCGGAAGTTCTCGTCGCCCCAGTTGTCGTGGAAATGGCCGCCCGTGAAGCCAAACGAGCGGCCGCCGTTGGCGCGGTCGAACGCCCACGCCAAAACCTCCTCGCGGCCGGGGTGTGTCTTCGCGTCCGCCGTGCCGCGTGTGTTGTCCGGCGGCGTCGCCTGGAGAATCGGTGTCACGCCCTTCATGTCCGATGCAAAGCGGATGTTGTAGTACCACTCGTCCTTGATCGTGAACGGCTTGACGCCGCGAGTGATCGGGTGGTCCGGCCGCGATTTGATTTCCGCCGTCCACGTCGGGTTGGTCGAGAAGTCGGTTTCATAATAACCGCCCAGCCAACTCAGGATCGGGTCGGCGTACTTCTTAGGGTATTCCACCGCGTAATGGAGATTTACGAAGCCGACCTTGGCGTCCATCAACTTTTTCAGCTCCTCCATGTGCGTGGGTGCGAGGATGGGGTGGTTGCCGCCGCCGTCCATGTAGAACACGACGGCTTTGGCGTCTTTGAAGGTTTCTTCCGGGTTCTTCGGCCAGCCGTCGCGTGCCATGACCGGGTAGACGCCCGGCGTCTCTTGAAGCATCTTCATGAGGAGGGCGCTGCCGGCGAAGAACTCATGTTCGCGCCGGCCGTGGCTGGCGTGACCGGCCACAAGCACGATTTTAGTGAGCGACGGGTCGGTCGGTTGTTTCTCCAACGGTACGCCGGATTGGTCGTAAGGATCGTTGTCTGCGAGGGCCGCGAGCGCCACGCCTGCCATGCCGGCGAAGAGGGCGACCAACGCCGTCCGCCATACAAACGGTTTCGTCTTCACGATGAGGTTCTCCTTGGGAAATAGCGCCGGCGACGGTGTTCGGGCCGGCCGGCGTGTTGTGATCTTATCCCGGCTTCAGGTAGACGGCACGGAGATCGACGCCCTGCCAACTTCGATGACGGAATCGTTCTGCGGCGCCGGACGCCTGCTGAGGCCGGGCGACCTCACGATGGCGAACCCTACGCCCAGCGGGTATAATTCCCCGGGGATGACGAACCACCCGACTTGACGGGAATGGCCCATGAACGAACCCTACCAAACTCTTCCGCAACCGCCGATGGATTTGAACAAGATTGCCGTCGAGCAGCCGCAACGGATCGGGCGCTACCGCATCGAACGAGTGCTGGGAAAGGGAGGTTTCGGCCTCGTCTATCTAGCGCATGACGAGCAGTTGCAGCGACTCGTCGCCATCAAAGTGCCGCACTCCAACCTCGTCTCCCGACCCGAAGACGCCGAAGCCTACCTGATCGAGGCCCGCACCGTCGCCAATCTCGACCACCCCAACATCGTGCCCGTGCATGATGTGGGCAGCACCGAGAACTTCCCCTGCTACGTCGTCTCAAAGTTCATCGAAGGCAGCACCCTGGCGGAGCGAATTAAGGCGAACCGGCCTTCCGTAGCAGAAGCAGCGGAAATAGTGGCGACGGTGGCAGAGACACTGCAATACGCCCACAAGCAGGGAATCGTTCATCGGGACGTCAAGCCCGGCAACATCCTCCTCGACACCCGCGGGAATCCATTCGTGGCCGATTTCGGGCTGGCCCTGCGGGAACAGGACATTGGCAAGGGGACCAGGTTTGCTGGAACGCCCGCCTACATGAGTCCCGAACAGGCTCGTGGCGAGGGACACCGGGTCGATGGAAGATCGGACCTGTTCAGCCTCGGAGTGGCCTTCTACGAATTACTCACGGGCAGGCGTCCTTTCAAGGCCGATACGGTAGAGGGAGTGCTGGAACAGATCATCAACAGCGAAGTACGCCCGCCCCGGCAATGGGATGACACAATCCCGAAAGAAATGGAACGGATTTGCCACAAAGCCCTATCAAAGCGGGCCTCGGATCGCTACACGACCGGCAAGGATATGGCCGATGACCTGCGACACTTCTTGGAGCAAACCACGGATGACGAGAAGGCGAGCCTCCGATGCAGGATTGCCACAGATGGGATTCCTTCCCCGGCCCCGGCATCGACGCCTGTTCCCAGCGCACCGCCGACCCCGACCTCGGATCAGCGGCCGGTCAAGATCGTCCCCAAAGGATTGCGCTCCTTTGACGCTCAGGATGCGGACTTCTTCCTCGAACTCCTTCCCGGCCCTCGTGACCGGGAAGGGCTGCCGGACAGTATCCGCTTCTGGAAGACCCGGATCGAGGAAAGTGATTCCGACAACACCTTCGCCGTGGGTCTGATCTACGGGCCGTCCGGTTGCGGCAAGTCGTCGCTCATGAAGGCCGGTCTGTTGCCGAGGCTGTCCAAGGATGTAATCGCCGTTTACGTCGAGGCCGCTGCGGAGGAGACGGAACCTCGTCTCCTGAACGGTCTGCGGAAACGCTGTCCGGCCTTGTCCGACAACCTGTCGCTGACAGAGACACTAGCGGCGTTGCGCCGGGGCCAGGACATTCCTGTCGGCAAGAAGGTGCTGATCGTTCTCGACCAGTTCGAGCAATGGCTGCACGCCAAACGGGAAGCACAGGCCACCGAACTGGTGCGAGCTTTGCGGCACTGCGACGGTGGGCGGGTCCAGTGCGTCGTCATGGTGCGGGATGATTTTTGGATGGCGGCGACTCGCTTCATGCGGGAGTTGGAAGTTCGACTCGTCGAAGCTCAGAACTCTGCCGCCGTCGATCTTTTCCCGATCCGCCACGCCGAGAAAGTGCTGGCGGCGTTCGGCCGAGCTTTCGGCGCATTGCCTGATGGTTCCAGCGAGGCTAGAAAGAACCAGAAGCAGTTTCTCGAACAGGCCGTGTCCGGCTTGGCCCAGGAAGGCAAAGTCATCTCGGTACGATTAGCTCTCTTCGCCGAGATGATGAAGGGCAAGGCGTGGACGCCTGCTACGCTAAAAGAAGTGGGGGGCACGGAGGGCGTCGGCGTCACGTTCCTCGAAGAAACGTTCAGTGCGACCACCGCTCCACCCGAACACCGCTATCACCAGAAAGCGGCCAGGGCGGTGTTGAAATCCCTGCTGCCCGACCCCGGGACGGACATCAAAGGCCACATGCGGTCGTATGCCGAGTTGCTGGATGCGTCGGGCTATGGGAACCATCCAAAGGACTTTGACGACCTGATTCGCATTCTCGACGGCGAAATCCGGCTCATCACGCCAACCGACCCCGAAGGCAAAGAGGAGGATTCAACCTCTTCATTGAAAATGGGCGAGAAATACTACCAACTCACCCACGACTACCTGGTGCCGGCGCTGCGAGACTGGCTGACCCGCAAGCAAAAGGAGACTCGCCGGGGCCGGGCCGAACTGTTGCTGGCGGATCGGGCCGTCGTCTGGAACGCCCGACCGGAGAATCGCCAGCTGCCTTCGCTGTCGCAATGGTTCCGTATCCGCTGGCTAACGGCAAAGAAGCGGTGGACGCCGCCGCAGCGGAAGATGATGGGCCGGGCGGCCAGGTACCATGCGTTGCGGGGACTGGTCGTGATCGTCCTTCTGTCCCTGATCGGCTGGGGCGGTTATGAGCTTCAGGGCACACTGAAGGCCCATGCGTTGTTGGATAGTCTGCTCCGTGCCGAGACGACGCAAGTGCCGAACATCGTGGCGGACATGCCTCCCTATCGCCGCTGGCTCAACCCGCTGCTTCGAGACGCTTCCAAAGAGGCCGAGGCAAACAACGAACCTCGCAAACAACTCCACGCCAGCCTCGCCTTGTTGCCGATGGACCCCGGCCAGGTGGACTATCTCTACGGTCGGCTCCTCGACGCCGCCCCGAACGAAGTGCCGGTGATCCGTGATTTTCTGGCCCCGCACAAGGACGAGATGCTGGACAAGCTGTGGGTCGTGGCGGAAGCGCCGGAAAAGGGCAAGGAATCTCAACGGCTGCGAGCGGCTTCGGCGTTGGCGAAGTATGACCCGGAGGGCGAGCGGTGGGCTAATGTGCAGGAAGCCGTGGCGAACGATCTGGTGACGGTGCCTGCGGTGTATCTGGTGCTGTGGATGGACTCGCTGCGTCCGGTGCGGGCGAAGTTGTTGGCTCCCTTGTCGGCGGTTTATCGAGAAACAAATCGTCGGGATGTCGAGCGTTCTTTGGCGACAGACATCCTCGCCGACTACGCCGCCGACCAGCCGGAAGCCCTGGCCGAACTGGTGATGGACGCCGACGAGAAGCAGTTCGCCGTCATCTACCCGAAGTTCAAGGATCGTGGTGAGCAAGGATTGCCGGTGCTGACCGGCGAGATCGATAAGAAACTGCCGTCCGACCTGCCATCCTCGGACGAGAAGCGGGAAAAACTGGCGAAACGGCAGGCGAATGCGGCGGCGGCCCTGCTCAAGATGAACCAGCCGGAGAAGGTCTGGCCGCTCCTGAAGCGCACGCCTCCGGATGATCCGAGGGTGCGGAGCTATGTGATCCATTGTCTGTATCCGCTGGGTGTGGACGCCGGAGCGATCCTAAAGCGTCTGGAGGAGGAGCCTAACGTGACCATACGCCGAGCGTTGCTCCTGAGTTTGGGAGAATATGACGAGAAGGGGCTTTCGCCGGAGGCTCGCCAGGCCGTGTTGCCGAAGTTGCAGGAAATCTATCGCAACGACGCCGGTCCGGGGCTTCATGCGGCTTGTGAATGGCTGCTGCGGCGGTGGAAAGAGGACGGTTGGCTCAAGCAGATCAACGACGAGTGGGCGAAGGACCGGCGCCAGCGAGAGGAGCGACTGGACGGCATCAAGGAGTTACTCACGAAAGACAAAGAGAAAACGCCGCCGCAGTGGTACGTCAACGGTCAGGGACAGACGATGGTGGTGATCCCCGGCCCGGTGGAGTTTCTCATGGGGTCGCCGACGACGGAAGGGGAAAGGCATGATGACGAGAGGCGGCACAAGGAGCGGATCGGTCGGACCTTCGCCCTCGCCGCGAAATCGGTGACGGTGGAGCAGTACCGGCAATTCGACGCAGGCTACAAACTTCCTGAGCAGTATACCCGCATGGCGGATTTGCCGGTGGTGAACATCAGCTGGTACATGGCGGCCAAGTATTGCAACTGGTTGAGCCAGCAAGAGAGCATTCCCGAGGACCAATGGTACTACGAGATCACAGAGCAAGTGACAAAGTCGAAGGCGCGTTACCTAAGTCTGGCGGGTTATCGTTTGCCAACGGAAGCAGAGATGGAAGATGCGACCCGTGCGGGTGCGGTGACGGCCCGCTATTACGGGGAGACCGAAGAGTTGCTGCCGAAGTATGCGTGGTTTCAGAAGAACTCAAAGGAGACGACCTGGCCGGTGGGGAGCTTGAAACCGAATGATTTGGGGTTATTCGACGTGGAGGGTAATGTGTATGCCTGGTGTCAGGATCGCTACAAGGCGGATGCCGCGGAGAAAGGGGAGGAAGCGGAAAAGGATCAAGAAGACGGATTAGTGATCAGTGGATCCGTCAGTCGCGTGTTGCGCGGCGGCTCATACTTCTATCCTCCGTCGTACTTACGTTCTGCCGCACGCGACTATAATGTGCCGCCGAATCAATACACCAACCACGGTTTCCGTCCGGCGAGGACTTTTACGCCTTGACGGCTTTACCCCTTACCGCCGAAGGCAAGTATGCACCGAGCCGCTGGCGTTGCACAGTCGTGAGCGGGGAACGAAAAGGCGAGCAGGGTTGGGACGCCCCTGCTCGCCGTGGAGGGTGAAGGTCAATCAGCCGAGAATCTGAGCCGCCTCATTCAGGGGCGGCCATTCCGCGTCGATGCCCTCGTCTTCGATCTGCTTCAGCTGGGCCTCGGTGATCTCGAACTGTTTAGCGACGTGCTGGACGGATTGGGAAACAGTCATCACACCCAGGTCCTGGGTCGTCACCAGGGCGTGGAAGACTTCTTTCTTTTGCTGGGCGGTCAAACGTTTGGCGCGCATTGTGTTACTCCTCTGATGGTCAGTAATACGCCGCCGTCCCGGACGGACCAGAATCCGCCGGACGGGCGCGTGGTGGAATGAACGAGTCTCCGGCGGCATTCCTCGCGGGAGTCGTCGCACGGATGTGCAACGGCCGGAGACAAAATCCAGCGAAAACACGGAACTGCGAGGCGCCTTCTTCCACCGTGTGAAGCCGCCTCCTATCGTTTCTTCTAGTATACGCGGAGACCCCACGATCGTGTCATAAAATCCGCCGATTTTTCCCAAAGGCTTCGCACGACGGCAGGTGCGTCCGCGAAGCCAAAGTTCAGGAGCCGGAACCATGCCCGCGAAAGGCCGTATAAACCGATTCTTCCTCCGAAACGCCCTCTTCCCTCTCGCCGGCTTGGTGCTGGCCGTCCCGACGGGGCCGGAACCGCGCGCCGACGACGGGCGGACGACGCCTCTCAAGGAACGCACGGTCTTAGTCCAGAAGCGCATCGCCGCCGAGTTCGACGACCTTCTGACGTTATACAAACACCTACACTCCCATCCTGAATTGTCGCTGCATGAGGTCCAATCCGCCGCGCGGATGGCTAAGGAGCTAAAGGACTTAGGGTTTACGGTAACGGAAAAGGTGGGCGGCACCGGCGTCGTGGGCGTCCTCAAAAACGGCGACGGCCCGACGGTGCTGGTGCGTACCGACCTGGACGCGCTGCCCGTGACGGAGGCGACTGACCTCCCATACGCCAGCAAAGTCCGAGTCCGTGACGCCAACGACAACGAAGTCGGCGTCATGCACGCCTGCGGCCACGATATGCACATGACCTGCTTTGTAGGCACGGCGCGGGTGCTGACTGCTCTCAAGAATCAATGGCACGGGACGCTGGTGTTCATCGCCCAGCCGGCCGAGGAAGTCGGCATGGGCGCCAAGGCGATGCTCAAGGACGGCCTGTTTACCAGGTTCCCGCGCCCCGATTACGCGCTGGCTCTGCACTGCGACGCCACCCGGCCTTACAGCACACTCGGCTACACCGACGGCCTCGCCCTGGCCAACGTGGACTCCGTGGACATTTTGGTGCGCGGCAAAGGGGGTCACGGCGCCGCCCCGCACACTACCATTGACCCGATTGTGATATCGGCGCGCATCGTGCTGGATTTGCAAACGCTCGTCAGCCGTGAGACGAACCCGACCGACCCGGCCGTGGTGACGGTCGGCTCGATCCACGGCGGCGCCAAGCACAACGTCATCCCCAGCGAGGTCAAGATGCAACTGACCGTGCGCAGCACCAAGGACGCGGTGCGCAAGCATTTGTTGGAGGGCATTCAGCGCATCGCCAAGGCGGCGGCGGAAGGCGCCGGAGCGCCGGAGCCAGTCGTGACCATCGACACGGAAGGCTTCACGCCGGCGCTGCTCAACGACTCCAAACTAGCGCAGAAAACGGCGTCCCTGTTCAAGGAAGTTATCGGAGAGGACAAGGTGCAGGAGCGGCCGGCGGTGATGGGCGGCGAAGACTTCGCCCGTTACGGTAAGGAAGGCGTACCGATCTTCCTCTTCTGGCTAGGCACCGTGGCGCCCGATCGGGTCGCCGAGGCCGCGCGCGACGAGGCGAAGGCGCTGCCGTCGCTGCATTCGGATCAGTATCACCCCATCCCAGGGCCGAGCATCAAGACGGGCGTACTTGCGATGAGTATGGCGGTGATGAACTTGATGGCAAAGAAGTAAGCCGACCGTTAGGCGCCGTTCGAGTTCTGCCGCGTTGCCGCGATCTGCTGGTTCGCCCATGCCTGATCATCCGCCGATAGCGCCGGCACACACGGCCGGTCATAATGGAGACGGTCGGCGTAACTGCCGGCTTCGTAGACCTTGGCGACGGCGGCCTGGAGGTCCAGGACCACATCCAGGTCGCTCTCCGCAAGGGGCACTCGTAGGCGCGGCAGCCGCTAGCGCAAGCAGCGCGGGTAAAATTCATAAACGTCGCGCGATTCTTTAGCACGGTTGACGCAGATAAGGTAGTCGTACTCCGCCTCTCGGCGCGCTACATACTCCGGAATGGCGAGGACGTGCGGCCCTGCCCGCAATAGGTCGATCTCGACCAAATGAATGGGGCCGCATAGGATTTCTTCCTGCTTCGCAAGATAGGAAATGCGTCCGGGGCCGGCGTATTTATTGGTCGGGCTGAGAACCTCGATCACAGTAACGACGCGCTCGCCGGACTGACGGTCCAGAACGGCGATGTAGGCTTCATGTATGTCTCTGGGAGGGACTTGCATCAAGATCGGCGCATCGCTCTCGGCTAGCGCGACGGCGCCACGAGCGGCGTCTGGCCGGTGGTGATGTACGCGGACATCGGGGATCCTGTCGCGGTCGGGACGTTCAAGATAAACCCGCTCCTCAATGGCCGCGAGATAGCGGGGGCGAATTAGGGGTTGCAGCTGATCGTGGACGTAGACAACGAGAGCCATGTGAATGCCCGGCCATAAAAGCGGCGACTCCAAGTAGGGGTCCATGCCTGGAAAAATCATACTCACGACGCGGCCCTCCTCAGCGGGTTCGTGGCTTCTCCCCCTTATGCTACTCCACTGCCACGCCGTCCGCCATGCTTTAGCGGCCCGGCGAGCGCCCCTTTGCCCTCACTTGATCGGGTATCCTTGCCATAGCCAAAGCATCGCTTCGGGAAGAGTCTGATTCACGGCCTTGTGGTCCACATGACCGGCGCCGGCCGCGAACACATAGCGGTAATGATATTTCTTGTCTTTCAAAACGGCGGCCATGCGCTCGTTGGCCAGCACCCAGTTGTGGTAGGACTTTTCGTCCTTGTCGTAGCCGTTGTCCTTTTCCCCTACCTCCAACCAAATCCTCAACGGCTTGGCGTCGCTCATGGGGATAAGATGCTCGTGATATTCCCAGGCGCCATGCGGCGACTTGGGGTTCATCGGAGATTGCTGATCGACATAGGTGCCGGAGTAGCTCAACACGCGGCGATAAAGGTCCGGATGGAACCAAGCCATTGTGAAGGCGGCGGCCGCGCCCGAACTGCCGCCCATCGTGGCCCGGCTTTCGGGATCCTTGGTGAAAGTCACCTGGTAATCCTTCTCGATTCGCGGCAACACTTCGGTCTCGATAAAGTCGGCATACGTTCCCGACACCGTGTCGTATTCAAGCCCTCGCTCGCTGCCTTTGCCGTCGCCGCCGCCTGATGTGATGAAAATCGCGATCATCGCCGGCAGCCGGCCTTCGTGGATCATGTTGTCCAAAATCTTGGGGAGCGAATCCTTTGTCATGGCGTCCTGGATAACAATGAAAGGCGCGGCCGTGCCGGCGGTATATCCGTGAGGGACATAGACCGCCACTTTACGCTTGTAAGGTCCTTTAAGTCCGGGATAGATCTTACTGTCGTGCGAATCCATCGTGAACTCATGGAGGGTTCCTTTCGGCACACCGTCTTTGACGGTCAACTCCGGGGCATTGGTGTACATGGGTCCGATCTTGAAATCCCCATCAGCAAGTTCTTCCTTGGCGCCGTCGGCAGCCGAACCAATAGTCAAAGCTGACGTCAGGGATATGAGAGAGATGAAGCACACGAATCGAGTGAAAGTCTTCATTTCGTCCTTTCGCAACCGGAGTGAGGGTCTTGAGGCGTTCCACTTGAGCAGTCAGTATATATCGTTGCCTATCTCTCCGAACATACGCAACATCATGCCCATGCGAAGGCAGGTGCGTTCGCACCCTTTATTTCTTCCGTCCTCCTTCACGGGCATGGGCGCACTCTCACGAACGGCTGGCGAATTATTTCGACGATTCACCGTCCATTCCTTGCCGCGGACGTTGTTCGCCAATACTCTTTCCGCAGACTCTAGGTAACGGCCATCATGCCGGCGCGAGAATTGCTTCGCCACTGCACTCATGAAAAGCGGCTCTGGAGATCAATAGACGATCTGGACAGGGGATGTCATGCCTCAGATCTTCCCTCGCAGTGCCAATACACTCGCCCGCGTCAGCGTGTTCGGCGTGCCGTTGTTCGCCTGCTTCGTCCTGTGGGCCTGCTTCATCTATGGCCGGTCGTCCTATGGGACCGGCGAGGGCCTCGACCGTGTACAACCAGTACCCTTCAGCCACGAGCATCACGTTGGCGTCCTCGGCATCGACTGTCGCTACTGTCATACCTCCGTCGAAAACTCCTCCTATGCCGGTCTGCCGCCGACCAAGACGTGCATGAACTGCCATTCGCAAATCTGGGTAGGCAGTCAGATGCTGGAGCCAGTGCGCGAGAGTTACCGCACCAACCGTTCTCTGACTTGGCAGAGGGTTTATAACCTGCCCGGCTTCGTCTACTTCGATCACAGTATCCACGTCCATAAAGGCGTCGGCTGTACGTCTTGCCACGGGCGCATCGACGAAATGCCGTTCACTTACCAGCAGCCGTCGCTGCTGATGGAATGGTGCCTCGACTGTCACCGCAACCCGGCGCCCAACCTCCGGCCCCTTGATGACATATTCAACGTCAAGTGGCGGCCGCCCGTCGATCAGGCCGAGCGCGGCCCGGAATTGGCCGAACAGTACGACATTCGCGATCCCCGGTATATGACCTCTTGCACCACGTGCCACCGATGAATCCGCGCAAAGACCTGTCGCCGGTACTCGCTGAACTCCAAGGCCGCTTGGAAGGCGCCCAGGGCAAGAAGTACTGGCGCTCGCTGGACGAGTTGGCCAATACGCCGGCCTTTCAGGAGTTAATTCATCGGCAATTTCCTGAACAAGCAAGCGAGCTGCCCAATGCGCTGAGCCGGCGCCAGTTCCTGACCCTGATGGGAGCGTCGTTGGCCCTGGCCGGCGTATCTGGCTGCTCGATCCGTCCGGCCCCGTCGATAAAACTGCGGCCCTACGTGCGGGCGCCGGAAGAGATCATCCCCGGCAGACCGCTGTTCTACGCTACCGCCATGACGCTCGGCGGCGTGGGCGTCGGCTTGTTGGCCGAGAGCCACTTGGGGCGGCCCACTAAGATCGAGGGCAATCCTCAGCATCCCGGCAGCCTCGGCGCCACGGACGCCTATCATCAGGCATCCGTGCTGACCCTGTACGACCCCGACCGTTCGCAGAACGTCACCCATCTCGGCAAGCCGTCCACCTGGGACGACGCCCTCGTCGCGCTCCGCGCCGCCCTCGACAAGCTGCGGCCCGGCCGCGGCGCCGGGCTGCGTCTGCTGACGGAAACCGTCGCGTCGCCGACGCTTGGCGAGCAGATTCTTAATGGCGTTCTCAAGGAGTTTCCCGAGGCGAAATGGCATCAATACGAGCCGCTGGCCCGCGATTCGGCCCACCGCGCCGCGACGACGGCATATGGCGAACCCGTCCACACCTACTATCGCTTCCACGATCTCGACAAGAATGCGCGATTGGCAGACGTGGTGGTGTCGCTGGACGCCGACTTTCTTGGCTGCGGCTTTCCCGGCGGCGTCCGCTACACTGCCGAGTTCACTGCTGGGCGGCGCGTGCGAACGAGCGCGGACGACGCCGGCAAAGCGGACATGAATCGCCTCTACGTGGTCGAACCGTCGCTCACCAACACGGGCGCTAAGGCCGACCATCGCCTGGCCCTACGGGCCTTCGACGTTGAGCGGTTCGCGCGCGCTTTGGCGGCGGAGTTGGGAGTAAAAGGCGTGGCGCCGGCCGGCCTATTGTCCGCCGACGCGGTCCACTGGGCGCGGCGCGTCGCCGACGATTTGCGCTATCTCGACCCGGAAAAGGGGCAAAAGCGCGACAAACCGCGCCCGGCCGGGACCACCCTGGTCCTAGCCGGCGACCGTCAGCCGGCCGCCGTGCATCTGTTGGCCCACGCCATCAACCATCACCTCGGCAATGTCGGCAAGACCGTAATCCATACCGCCCCACTGGCGACCCGGCCGGTCGATCAGGCCGCATCGCTGAGCGAACTGGCGAAGGACTTGGAAGACGGACTTGTCGAAGTTCTCGTCATCCTGGGCGGCAACCCGGCGTATAACGCACCGGCCGACCTGCAGTTCACGGAGCGAATGCAGAAGGTTCCACTGCGATTCCATCTAAGTCTCTTTCAGGACGAGACTTCGCGCCAGTGTCATTGGCACTTACCGGAGGCCCATTATCTGGAATCGTGGGGCGACGTCCGCGCCTTCGACGGCACGGTTTCTATCGTGCAGCCGCTTATCGAGCCGCTCTACGAAGGCCGGTCGGCGCTCGAGTTGACGGCGATGCTGGCCGGGCGACTCCAGACGCCGCCGCTGGAGATGGTGCGGGCCTACTGGCAAGCGCATCGGAAGTCGCTCGGGCCGGCGGCCGCAGGGGATTTCGAGGACTTCTGGCAGACGGCCCTTCACGACGGCGTCGTGGCCGGCTCCGCGTTGCCGCGCCGCACCGTCTCACTCAAGGAGGGATGGGAAAAGCAGTTCGATGCGGGCGCGGGGACGGGCGACGGGATAGAACTGGTTTTCCAGCAAGACCCGACGCTCTATGACGGCCGTTTCGCCAACAATGGCTGGTTGCAGGAGTTGCCCAAGCCGATCACGCGCCTCGCCTGGGACAACGCGGCCCTCATGAGTCCGGCGACGGCTAAGGCGCTTGGCGTCGAGTTAGGCGAATACGCCCACGGCGGCGAACACGGCGGCTACCATCAGCCGATTGTCGAGTTGCGGCTCGGAGATCGCAAGGTATCGGCGCCCGTCTGGATCGTGCCGGGCCACGCCGACCAGTCCGTCGCCGTCTACCTTGGCGGCGGACGGCACGCCGCCGGCAAAGTCGGCAGCGGCGTCGGTTTCGACGCCTACGCCTTGCGCACGACGGACAATCCCTGGTTCGCCGGCGGCCTGAAGGTCGCCAAAACCGGCCAGACGTATTTGCTCTGCTGTGTGCAGGAACACCACTTGATGGAGAACCGCGAAGTCGTCCGGGAAGGGACGCTCGCCAAGTACCGCGCCCATCCCGACTTCGCTGCCGAAAAGGACAGGGCTGACGAAAGAAAGGATATTCAAAGGGCGCGTAAGCCGCTCACGCTATACGACGATAAAGAATACGCCTATAACGATCATAAATGGGGCATGTCCATCGACCTAACGGCTTGCACCGGCTGCAGCGCCTGCGTGGTGGCCTGTCAGTCGGAGAATAACATCCCCGTCGTCGGCAAGGTGGAGGTGTCGCGCGGCCGCGAAATGCACTGGCTGCGCATCGACCGCTACACCGCTGGGCCGGCCGACGACCCCAAGGAATTCTACTTCCAGCCGGTGCCGTGTATGCACTGCGAGAACGCGCCGTGCGAATACGTCTGCCCCACCGAGGCCACGGTCCACAGCGCCGAAGGGCTGAACGAAATGGTCTACCAGCGCTGCGTCGGGACGCGGTTTTGCTCCAATAACTGTCCGTATAAGGTGCGCCGCTTCAACTTCTTCCACTACGCCGACTTCGAGACGGAGAGCCTGCGCCAGCAGTACAACCCCGACGTGACCGTGCGCTCGCGCGGCGTCATGGAGAAGTGCAGCTACTGCGTACAGCGCATCCGCCATGCCGAAATCGACTCCGAGAGGGAGGGCCGATCCATCTTCGACGGCGAAATTCTCACGGCTTGTCAAGCGGCATGTCCGGCGAGCGCAATCATCTTCGGCGACATGAACGATAGGAAAAGTAAAGTTAAACAAATGAAGGATTCGCCCTTGCACTACGCCCTGCTGGCCGATCTGAATACGGCGCCGCGGACGACATACCTAGCCGCTTTGCGGAACCCCAACCCCGACCTGGAGGCGGAGTGACATGGCGACGGACGCCCCACAGTCCCCGACCGCCACAGCTGGAACGCACGGCCCCGACGGCCGGCCGACCTACATCGCGCCAGGCGAAACCCTCGGCACGATCACCGACAAGATCAGCGCCCTCGTTCTCGGCCGGCCGGCCGGCGTGGGTTGGTACGTCTCCTTCGCCTTCAGTACGCTTTTGCTGCTGGTCTTCATGGGCGCCGTCGCCTACCTGATTGCCGTCGGCGTCGGCATTTGGGGCGTCAACGTCCCGGTCGCCTGGGCCTTCGCCATCACGAGCTTCGTTTGGTGGATCGGCATCGGCCACGCCGGGACGCTCATCTCGGCCTTCCTGCTTCTGATGCACCAAAAATGGCGCACCTCGATTAACCGTTTGGCCGAGGCCATGACCATCTTCGCCGTCATGTGCGCCGGCCTATTCCCCATACTCCATCTCGGCCGACCCTGGTTCTTTTACTGGCTGTTCCCCTACGCCAACACGATGGGTCTATGGCCGCAGTTCCGCAGCGCCCTTATTTGGGACGTCTTCGCCGTCAGCACTTATTTCACCGTGTCGTTGCTCTTCTGGTACATCGGCATGATCCCCGACATGGCGACGCTGCGCGACCGGGCCACGACGAAGCTGGCCCGCATTGGTTACGGCATGGCGGCGCTGGGGTGGCGCAACTCCGCCCGCCATTGGGAGCGTTATGAGGCCGCGTATCTCCTTCTTGCCGGGCTGGCCACGCCGCTGGTCGTCTCCGTCCACTCGGTCGTCAGTTCCGACTTCGCCATGACCAACTTGCCGGGCTGGCATGAGACGGTGTTTCCGCCCTACTTCGTGGCTGGCGCCATTTTCTCCGGCTTCGCAATGGTGCTGGTGCTGGCCATTATCCTTCGTAAGATTTATCGCCTAGAAAACTACATTACCGTCGATCATCTCGACGTGATGGCGAAAATCCTATTGGCGACGAGTTTCCTGACTTCCTACGGCTACATGAGCGAACAATTCATGTCTTGGTACGGCGCCGACATGGTGGAGCGCTACCTCTACACCAATCGCCTAATCGGCTTCGGCCAATTCGCCGTCTTCACCTGGATCATCGTCTTCTGCAACGTGCTGGCGCCGCAAGTTCTCTGGTCGAAGTGGGCGCGGCGCCACCAGCCGACGCTGTTGATCGTTTCCGGCATCGTGTTAGTCGGCATGTGGCTGGAACGCTACATGATTATTACGACCAGCCTGCACCGCGATTATCTACCGTCGTCGTGGGGCATGTTCTATCCGACGATTTGGGACTACCTCACGTATTTCAGCTCGATTGGGCTGTTTCTGGTGATGTTTCTGTTGTTCGTCCGCGTGGCGCCGTTGATTTCGATGTCGGAGTTGCGCGGCATGATTCCCGGAACAAAAGCCCATGGGGAGGGCCGATGACGCCGCCGACTCCCTACTACGGCTTGCTTGCCGAGTTTACGACGCCGCAGGCGGTCCTCAAGGCGACGCGCCAGGCCCGGCGCGAGGGCTACCGCGTTATGGACGCCTACACTCCCTATCCGGTAAGGGGCTTGGGAGCGGCGCTCGACGTGCCGCGCACACAGATTCCGTTCGTGGTGCTGGCCGGCGGCGTCGTGGGGGCGATATCCGGCTTCTACATGCAGTGGTGGACGATGGGTGCCGACTACCCGTTCAACGTCGGCGGCCGGCCGCTGAATAGTTGGCCGGTGTTTGTTCCCATCGCCTTCGAGGTGCTAATCCTGATCGCGTCACTGTCGGCGGTGTTGGGCATGTTGTTCCTGAACGGTCTGCCGCGTCCGCATCACCCGGTCTTCAACGTGCCGCGCTTCACGGAAGCCAGCCAGACCGGCTTTTTCCTGTGCATCGAGGCGCTCGATCCGCGCTTCGACCCGGAGGGGACGCGGCAGTTTTTGGCGGCACAAGGGGCGAAAGAGGTTCTGGAAGTCCCGCATGAGGGCGATCACAAATGAAAACGAACCGCCAAGACGCCAAGAGCGCCAAGAAGACAAATAGCCATTCAATGGAGACTCGCGCTTTCTTGGCGTTCTTGGCGTCTTGGCGGTTCGTTTTCTTACGGACTTTGCCGCTGGTCTGTTTCCTGCTGCCTGCCTGTCAGCAGGAAATGGCGATGCAGCCGAGCGGCCGGCCGGACGAGGGCAGTTCCTTCTTCGCGGACGAGCGCGAGGCAAGGCCGGTCGTTGGCGGCACAGTGGCGCGCGGCCATTTGCGCACCGACTTGCATCTGTTCACAGGCAAGCGCAAGCACGAACCGGAGCCTTGGCAGATCGCTATGTCCTTCGTCACCAGCGGCGCCGGCGGCAACATCTTCGGCGGGTTGGCCGTGACGGCCGACGCGCAGGGCAACGACGTGGAAGAGTTTCCCTTTCCGGTGACACATGAAGTCCTTGAGCTTGGGCGGCAGCGCTACATGATTTACTGCGTGGTCTGCCACGACTCGCTCGGCACGGGCCGCGGCAAAATCGTGGAGCGCGGGTACACCCCGCCGCCCTCGTACCACATCGACCGCTTGCGCACAGTCGCCGTTGGTCATTTCTTCGACGTTATCACCAACGGCTACGGCTCGATGCCCGACTACAAGCAGCAAATTCCGCCGCACGACCGCTGGGCTATCACCGCCTATATCCGCGCTTTGCAGTTGAGCCAGCATTTTCCGGCCGAACAGGCAAAGCAGGAACAGGCAGGGGGACGACCGCAATGAGCAGTTCCCTGGCGCCGGAACAACGCGAATGGCTGGACGGCTTGCAGCGCCGCGCCCTCATTGTCGGCGCCGTGGCCCTGATCGTCTGCGTCCTCGGCGCTTTCTTTAGCCCGACCCAATTCTTCCTGGCCTACCTCGCCGCTTATATGTTCTGCCTGGGTATCGGTCTCGGCTCGCTGGTAATCCTGATGATCTACCATCTGACCGGCGGCGCGTGGGGCTTCATCGTCCGCCGAATCCTTGAAGCCACAACGCGGACTATTCCACTCCTTGCTGTACTTTTTGTGCCCGTGGCCTGCGGCGTTTACTACCTTTACCTGTGGACTGATCCCGACAAGGTCGCTGCCGACCCGAGTCTGCAATACAAGCAGATTTACTTGAATGTGCCGTTCTTCTTCGGTCGTGCCGTCCTCTATTTCGTCCTCTGGTCGCTCCTGGCCTACCTGCTCAACCGCTGGTCGCGCATCCAGGATCAATCGGGAGTGTGGGCCGCTCGCTCCGCGAGCGGCTTTCCGCCATCCGACTCGCGGAGCGAGTCGGCCACCATGAGCGGCATGCCTCCAACCGACTCGCGGAGCGAGTCGGCCACCATCATGGCCGAGAGAATGCAACGCCTCAGCGGGCCGGGTCTAGTGGTCTACGGCATCTCCCTCACGTTCGCGGCCGTCGATTGGGTGATGTCGCTCCAGCCGGCCTTCCACTCGACCATCTTCGGGCCGTTGGTCGCCACGTCGGAGTTGCTGTCGGCCCTTAGCTTCACCATCCTCGTGCTGATTTGGCTGTCGTCGCGGCCGCCGCTCGCCGAGGTCGTCTCACCGGACGCCTTCCGTGACTTCGGCAACCTGCTCCTGACGTTTCTCATCCTTTGGGCCTACATGGTATTCTTTCAATTCATGCTAATTTGGATCGCCAATTTGCCTTATGAGGTAATCTGGTATCTGCCGCGGTCGCGCGACGGATGGGAATGGGTCACGTGGGCGCTGTTCGTGTTCACCCTGGTCGTGCCTTTTTTCAGCCTGCTCATGCGCGAGGTGAAAGAGAATCCCCGACCGCTGGCGAAAGTGGCCTGGCTGGTCCTGTTTATGCAACTGGTCTTCGTCTATTACTTGGTTGTGCCGAACTTCCCCGATACCACTATCCTCGACCACTGGATGGATTTCTTGACGCCGTTGGGCGTGGGCGGTCTATGGCTGGCGTATTTCCTTTACCAGTTGAAGCAAGGTCCGCTGCTACCGCTGCACGACTTGAGCCGGGAAGCGGCGCTCCATCTGCGTGAGCTGGACGCGGAAGAGAGTCACGAAGAAGAGGAGGCCGCCCGTGTCTGAAGAAATCTGCCACCCCGACGGCCGCATTGAGCATCCCGACGTGCGCCGCGAGGAGACCGACGTCAGCTTCCGGCCGATCCTGTTCCTCCTTATCGGAGCGGCGGTCGTCGCGGTCGTCATCTACGTCGGCGTCACTCTGTTCTTTTACGGCTGGCGCGACCATGAGACCGCCGTTAAGCAGTCGCCCTTCCCGCTGGCGGCGATGCCTTCCACCGACCTGCCGGCCGGGCCGCGCCTCGATCAGATCGACCGCCTGGCCGGCATCGAAAAGCTCAACGACAACGAGAGATTATCGGCCAAAGAAGTGATCCTCAATTCCTCCGGGCCTACCGAAGAAAAAGGATTCGACCACATTCCGATCGAGCGGGCGATGAAAATGTTGGAAAACAAACTGCCCTTCCGCGACAAGCAGCCGGCCGACGCCTGGCGCGCGGACGGCTTGATTGATTCAGGCGAACCCAATTCCGGGCGCGAATTTCGAGGGAGGCCGTGATGACACGAATACGGATAATCGCCGCTGCCTTGGCGCTGACTCTCGGCGCCGGTCTGGCGCATTGCCAGCCGTCGCTGCCGCCAGCACTACGCGGCGTCGGTTTCGATCAGCGCGTCAACGAGCAGGTTCCGCTCGATCTCGCTTTCCGCGACGAGGCCGGCCAAGAGGTCCACCTTAACGACTACTTCCACGGCAAGCCGGTTATCCTTATTCTCGCCTGGTATCGCTGTCCCATGCTCTGCAACGAGGTTCTCAACGGCGTAACGCGATCCATGCTCGATATGTCGCTTGCGGCCGGCAAGGACTTCGAGGTTGTAACCGTCAGCTTTGACCCGCGCGAAGGCCCGGAACTGGCGACGGCCAAGAAGAAGACGTACATGGAGCGCTATGGCAGGCCGGACGCGGAGGCGGGCTGGCACTTCCTGACGGGCGATGAAAAATCCATTAACCGGCTGACCGACGCCGTCGGTTTCCGCTATTCCTACGACGAGTATAACCAGCAGTTCGCGCACGCCAGCGGCATCATGGTGCTTACCCCGGTCGGTAAACTCTATCGCTACTTTTTGGACATCAAATATCCGGCTCGTGACTTGCAGCTGAGTTTGGTGCAGGCGTCGGACAACAAAATCGGCACGGTCGTCGATCAGGCGCTGCTCTTCTGCTTTCATTACGACCCCGCCCAGGGAAAATACGGCCCGGCGGTCATGAACTTCGTGCGCCTGGGCGGCGTCCTGACTCTCCTGGCTATTGGGGGCATGGTCCTGGCGCTGCGGCGCATGGGCCGTCGTGAGGTCGGAGGGCGGGGAAACCCCGCCCCTACAGGCCGCTGTAGGGGGGGGGGGTCCCCCCCCCGGC
>DHJA01000230.1:0-4850 GCA_002404095.1 Planctomycetaceae bacterium UBA4732
GCGCAGCCTGCGCGTCCTCGACGGGGCTGTCGTCGTCTTTGATGCGCAAAAGGGCGTCGAGGCCCAGTCCGAAACCGTGTGGCGACAAGCCGACAAGTATCAAGTGCCGCGCCTCGTCTTCATCAACAAAATGGATGTCGTTGGGGCCAATTTCGAGAATGCGCTTGAAGACGTCCGCGAACGCCTGGAAGGTCGGCCGGTCGCGATCAACGTCCCCATCGGCAGCGGTTCGCCCAAGGACAGCCCGACGCCTTTTAAGGGCGTCATCGACCTGATCGAAATGAAGGCTCTGTTCTTCGACTCGGCCGACATGGGCAAGACCATCCGCGTCGAGCCGATCCCCGACGACCAGCAGGAAGCGGTGGAGACGTGGCGCGAACGGCTGTTCGACGTACTGACGGCCAACGACGATCAGGATCGCATAACGAGCGCTTACCTCGAAGGCAAGGAAATCCCGGCGGAAACCATTCGGGCGTTGCTGCGCGAGCAGACCATCAAGCGCCTCGTGCAGCCGGTGCTATGCGGGTCGGGGCGCGAGCACATTGGCATCCAACCGCTCCTTGACGCGGTGACGTACTACCTGCCCAGCCCTCTCGACCGTCTGCCGGTCGTCGGCGTCAATCCGAAGAAGAAAGATAAAGAGGAGAAAAGAAGTCCTGATCCGAAGGAGCCGTTCAGCGCTCTGGTGTTCAAGATCGTGGCCGGCGCGTCCAGCGAGTTGTTCTATCTGCGCATTTATTCAGGAGTATTACGAGCCGGCAAGACGCGGCCGTACAATCCAGGCCGCGGCGTCAAGGAACTGGTCAGCAAAATCTACCACACCCACGCCGATCCCAAGGACCGGCAGGAGCTGGCGGAAGCGTCGGCCGGCGACATCGTGGCGCTGGTCGGCCTGAAGGATTCGATCACCGGAGACACGCTCTGCGACTTTGACCATCCGATATTGCTGGAACGCATCAAGTTCGCGGAGGCGGTTTTCAGCCGGTCCATCGAGCCGGAGTCGTCGGCCGACAAGGACAAACTGGCGTCCGTCCTCAACCTGCTGTACCGCGAGGATCCGACGTTTCAGGTGCGAACCGACCCGGAAACGGGTCAGACGATGATGAACGGTATGGGCAAGCTGCACCTGGAAATCAAGCAGCATCGCATGGAGCGCGACTTCAAGCTCAAGGTGCGCGTCGGTCAGCCGCGCGTCAGCTATCGCGAAACTCTGAAAAAAGCCGTGCGCGTCGAAGGCGAGTGTGTGCGTCAGGCCGGCGGGTCGGGAATGTTCGCCAAGGTGCGCGTGGAATTTGAGCCGTGTAAAGGCGACGAATCGATCCAGGTGCAAACGCGCCTTGCGAACGACGCCTTGCAGCAGTCCTTCGTGGAAGCGGCGGAACAGGGCATCCGCGGCGCGTTGGAGTCGGGCGAAGTGGGCTATCCTGTGATGAACGTGCGGGCCGTGATCGTCGGCGGCGAGGTGGACGAAGCAGTGTCGAATGAGACGGCGTTTCAGGCGGCCGGGGCCGATGCGGTGCGCAAGGCGATGCGCGACAACTCCGTCCTCCTGGAGCCGGTGTTGCGTGTGGAAGTGACGACGCCGGAGGAATTTCTCGGCCCCGTCACCGCGGACCTCAACGCCCGCCGAGCGGAGATAAAAGACCTGTTAACTCGCGGTAAGACGCGCATTGTCGAGGCGCTGGTCCCGGCCGCGAAGATGTTCGATTACGCTGACGAGGTGCGTAGCATCAGTCAGGGTCGGGCGTCGCCGTCGATGGAACCGCACGCTTATCGGCCGGCGCCGCCGGAGGTGTTGGATGCTATGCTGCATCCAGAGGATTATTGAGATCGCTAGTATCGCTTTGTGGACGCCAGGCGTTGAAAAAAGCCCGGCCACGCCTTGACACTCCAAGGCATGGTCACTACCTTTATACTTTCCGATACAGTGGGTTGACGGCGTGAAAACGCGGGAGGCAGTGTGGCAGGCTCGAACGTTGCCAGCGAACGCATTCGCATCCGGATGGAAGCCTACGATCACGAGGTGCTGGACCGCACCGCGAAGGAGATCGTTGACACCGCCACGCAGACTGGCGCCCTCGTCCACGGCCCCATCCCGCTGCCGACGCGCATCGAGCGCTATACGGTGTTGCGCAGCCCGCACATTGACCGCAAGTCGCGCGAGCAGTTTGAAATTCGGACGCATAAGAGGCTGATTGACATCCTTCAGCCGACCGGCAAGACGATCGAGGCGCTGAACAAAGGACTGAGCCTGCCCCCCGGCGTGGACATCAAAATCCGCGTCCTGGCTGCGAAGGCCGGCTAACGGCCGTGCCTCGCTCCTAGCTCTGTCTCGGAATTTATAAGTGTATTGCCCCTGGCCAAGGAGCTGGGGATGGGTGAACTCATGGTGACGTTAAAAGTATACAACCGGCAGGGCGAATCGGTCGGCACAGTGGACGTCGATCCGGCGGATTTCGGCGGGACCGTCAACAAACAGTTGCTGCATGACGTGGTGTTGCAGTATCTGGCGAACCAGCGCGCCGGTACGCACTCGACGTTGCGCCGCGGCGAGGTGTCCGGCAGCACCAAGAAGATTTTCCGTCAGAAGGGCACCGGCAACGCCCGCGCCGGCTCCAAACGCACCAACAAGCGCCGCGGCGGCGGTACTTCCAAAGGCCCCAAACCGCGCGATTACGAATATCACATGCCCAAGAAGATGGTGCGGGCCGCTTTGCGCATGGCTATCCTGAGCAAGTTCCAGGACAATGAAGCAGTCATCCTGGACGACCTGTCGCTGTCCGAGGTGAAGACTAAGCAAGTTACCGGATTGCTCAAGACGCTGACGAAAGCTATTGAGCCGAAAGCAGCTGCTGGCCAGGAAACAGAAAAGAAGCCGAAGGCGAAGCCTCTCACCTGGCTCGTGGGCACGGTCGGGGTCGATAAGAACGTCTATATGTCGGCTCGTAATATCCGTGGCGTGGAAGTCCTGCCGACCGACCAGTTTAACACCTACACCGTGTTGCGGCAGAAGCGCTTGGTGCTGACCAAGGCGGCGTTGGAGTCGCTTCGCAAGAACGGCAAAGAGAAAAAGGCCGAGACGCCGGAGCAGAAGTAAGAAAGTAGTTTCAGATTACTAGCCCCGAGCGCAAGCGAGGGGTTTCGGTCAGCCCCCTCGCTCGCGCTCGGGGCTAGTGGGGAGCGAAGATGGCCACAAAAACCCGACCGGCCCAGAAAAAAGGGCCGACGCTGGAAGCGCATCAGGTGATCCTGCGGCCGTTGGTCACGGAAAAAGGTACGCATATGTCTTCGCACCACAATGCCTTTCAGTTCGAGGTCAGCCAGCTGGCGACCAAGGACGAGATCAAGGTGGCGGCTGAGGAACTGTTCGGCGTCCACGTGAAAGCGGTGAACACGCAGAATCGCCTGGGTAAGAGCAGGCGTTTCCGTTTTCGGATGGGGAAACTCGCCAATTGGAAAAAGGCCATCATCACGCTGCACGCCGACAGCCCGCCGATTGAGTTCTTCTAAGAGGGTGTTACGAGCCGCGACCGTAAGGGAGCGGAAGATAGTCCCGCTCCCTTACGGTCGCGGCTCGTCGATGTTAGATTGGGGAATGGATCATGGGTATTCGCCAATACAAGCCGGTGACGCCGGGCCGGCGGCAGGGAACGGTCAGCGACTTCGCCGACATTACCGACCGCAAAAAGAAGCCCGAAAAGTCGCTGTTGCAGGCCAAGCCCAAGAAGGGCGGTCGCAATAACCAAGGTATCGTCTGCACACGGTTCCGTGGCGGCGGTCACAAGCAGATGTACCGCGTCATCGACTTCAAGCGCATCAAGGACGATATGCCCGCGACGGTGACGGCCATTGAGTACGACCCGAATCGCTCCGCGCGAATCGCGTTGATTCAGTACGGCGACGGCACCAAGGCGTACATCCTGGCGCCGGGCGGTCTGAAGGCGGGCGACGTGATCCAGAGCGGCAAGGAATACATTGAGCCGCGCGTCGGCAATTGTATGCCGTTGAAAGTCATCCCGCTGGGTATGAGCATTCACAACCTGGAGATGCAGCCCGGCCACGGCGGTCAGATCGGCCGCAGCGCGGGCACCGGCGTCACCTTGACGGCCCGCGAAGGTAAGTGGGCGCAGGTCACGTTGCCGTCCGGCGAAGTACGCCGCATCAGCGCGGAGTGCCGTGCTACCATCGGCATGATCGGCAACGCCGAGCATATGAACATCAGCTTGGGCAAGGCCGGCCGCAATCGCTGGAAAGGCCGCAAGCCGCATAACCGCGGTACATCGATGAACCCGGTCAGCCATCCGATGGGCGGCGGCGAAGGTCGCAGCGCGGGCGGCCGGCATCCGTGCAGTCCGACCGGCGTGTTGGCTAAGGGCGGCAAGACGCGCAGCAAGCGGAAGCCGTCGAACAGTTCGATCGTACGGCGCCGCAAGCCTGGACCGCATTACGCGGAGAAATAATCGCGCGAGCTATGGACGAATAATCCATCGCGTGTACAATCACTGCTTCCAGTTGGAGTGGATTCGATGGGTCGTTCGCTGAAAAAAGGGCCATACGTCGATGAACGGCTGATGGCCAAAGTGGACCGCAACCAGCGCAACGGCGGACGGGATCCGCTCAAGACATGGGCGCGCGATTGCACGATTGTGCCGGAGTTCATAAGCCAGACGTTCTTGATCCACAATGGCAAGCAATTCGTCCGGCTGTATGTGACCGAGGACATGGTCGGGCACAAGCTGGGTGAGTTCGCTCCGACGCGGATATTCAAGGGCCATAGCGGCGGCAAGGGCAAAAAGTAGCGGCGGCCGTCCTGCATCGGAATCAGATGATTGGGAAGCCCGCCCCGCCCC
>DHJA01000230.1:5043-5256 GCA_002404095.1 Planctomycetaceae bacterium UBA4732
CGGGCGGGGGGCTTTTCCAGCCTGTGAGGTTGTTTTATGGAATACAAGGCTATTCACCGCTATGCGGATATGTCGGCGAGTAAGATTCGCCCGTTTGCGGCCTTGATTCGCCACAAGCCGGCCGACGAAGCGTTGGAATTGCTTCGCTTCCTGCACAACAAGGGCGCCCGGCTCATGGAGCAGATTCTGAAGAGCGCCCTGGGCAACGCCGAG
>DHJA01000230.1:5440-5687 GCA_002404095.1 Planctomycetaceae bacterium UBA4732
CCTGGGCAACGCCGAGGATCGCGGCGCCCGCGACATCGAAGACCTCGTGGTGTCCGAATCGCGCGTGGACGGCGGGCCGATTATGAAGCGGATTATGCCTCGCGCCCGCGGCACCGCTTATCCGATCAAACGCCGTTACGCCCATATTCACGTGAGCTTGTGGGACGGCGAGCAAGAAGTAGCCGCGCCCGAGACGACAGTTGAGACGAAGTAATCGCGAAACGGCGAGCCGGGTCGCGTAACAGTA
>DHJA01000154.1 GCA_002404095.1 Planctomycetaceae bacterium UBA4732
ACGTCAGCTGCGCTGTAGTGTTAACCTGCTGCCCCAAATACTACTTCACCATTGAGAAAGCCCCCAAGATTCGCTTCGAGACGGTTTGCTCCAAGCCGGTGTGCGACCAGTGCAACATCGAGGGCAACGGCTACTACCCGACTTGCTGGCGCCCCTGGGCCTATCCGCCGGACTACCGCCACTGCCCCGTCCCGCCCCCCGGCGTGCTGGCCAGCCAACCGCCGCCGCTGATGGCCGAGCCAGGCGTTACGGCAGGGCCGGACCTGGGACAAAGTGATCCACTGCCGGCGCCGCGGAAGACGGCCGACCCCAATCCGGATCGCTAAACGTTCACATACACTAGAACTATTTTCTCCCTTGGTCCCGGAAACGGCGCCAGGGGAGTTTCATTTTGTCCAGCGCTGTTTGCAGATAGGCGCCTTGCTATACTGGGAATAAGGTTTCATTCCTTACTTCCATACTCTGTTGGGCGCGCCGCATATGGACGCCGTCGCCGAACGAATTTATACTCCAGAAGATTTCCTCGTTCTAAGTGACCAGCGTGGTTTTGAACTAATCGACGGCCGCTTGAAGGAGAAGTCGTCCGGGATGGAAGCCAGCATCGTAAGCGTCAATCTCTCAGCCTTGCTTATGAAGCACGTCAAGGCAAACAAGCTGGGCCATGTTCTGGGGAGTGAATGCCCTTACCAAATCTTTGCACGTCACCCCAATCATGTGCGGAAACCAGATGGTTCCTTTTTGGCTCGCGGCCGGCTGCCAGATGAAAAACTATTCCGGGGTCACAGCAAAGTCGCGCCCGATTTGACCTTTGAAATCGTTTCTCCAGACGATCTCGCCGAAGAACTGAACGACAAAGTCGTGGAATTTCTGGGGGCGGGAGTGCGTCTGCTGTGGGTCGTTTATCCCGCTTCCCGGACTGTCCACGTCTTCCGCCTAGGCGGTGGCTCGGCCTGCCTCTCCGAGGCGGACCAACTCAGCGGCGAGGACGTGATCCCCGGCTTCCTCTGCCGCGTCGCTGACGTTTTTTCCGACCTTTGACCGAACCGGAAACGCCTCCATGAATCCTCTCTATTCCATAAATGACATCGCAAATATCTATAGTCCCGGCCTGCTCTTTTACAAAGACCTGATCCGTCAGAACATTGCCCGCACCATCGAGATCGCCGGCGACGCTGGCCGCCTCCGGCCGCACGTCAAGACGCACAAGACGCGCGAGATCGTCCGCATGGCGATGGACGCCGGCATTTTGAAACACAAGTGCGCCACCTTGGCCGAAGCCGAGATGCTGGCCGGTTGCGGCGTGACGGATGTACTGCTGGCTTATAACGTCGTCGGGCCGAACTGCGCGCGCATGGCCCGCCTAGCCCGCGCCCATCCATCCTGCTGCTTCGCCGTGACCGCCGACCATGCCGCGGCCGCCGGCGCTCTGTCAGAAGCTCTAGCCGCGGAAGGCCAGAGCGTGGACGTATTGCTCGACCTGGACGTGGGCCAGCACCGCACCGGCGTCGCGCCCGGTCCCGAAGCCGCCGCCCTCTACGAAACCATCGGCCGCCTTCCCGGCTTGCGCCTCGGCGGTCTGCACGTCTACGACGGCCACAACAAACAGGAAAGTTTCGTCGAACGCCAGACGGCCGCCCTGCGGGCGCTCCAGCCCGTCCTGGCGTTGCGCGAAACCTTGGAGAAAAGCGGCTTACCGGTCCCACGCCTCGTCCTTGGCGGTACGCCGACTTTTCCGGTCTACGCCAAACTCGATCTGCCGGGGTTGGAATTGTCGCCCGGCACCTGCTTCCTCCACGACCACGGCTATGCCGCGAAGTTCGCCGACCTCGCCGGCTTCACGCCCGCCGCCGTGCTGCTTACGCGCGTCATAAGCCGGCCGACTTCCACGCGCATCACCATCGACCTCGGCACGAAAGCCGTCGCCAGCGATCCGCCCGCTGGCGAGCGCTGCGTCTTACTCGACGTGCCCGATTACATTCCGGTGCTGCAGAGCGAAGAGCATTTCGTCGTCGAGACGCCCGCGGCCGACAAGTTCAATCCGGGCGACGCGATTTTCGCCATACCGACTCACATTTGTCCTACATGCGCCCTACATCAAAAGGTCTACGTCATTGAAGATGGCCGTTGTACGGAAACGTGGGCCGTCGCCGCCCGCGACCGCGTGCTGACGATTTGAAAGACGATATTCGCCTCGATACGCTATCTTCCCACGACTGACACAGCCTTGCCACTCCCCTCAATCCGCCGCCAAGGCGCCTTTTTTTCCTGTGAAGGAATTGCACTTTTCAAGCGTCGCGGCTTTGGAGTAAGATTCGCCTCGCTGACGAACGGAACCGTCAGCGATGACCAACGAAGGTCGAAGAGGCAGAGAATGTACCACGGTCTCATTGCGGCGGCCGGGCCGAAGAAAAGCCTTCCAAGCCTCCGCGAAAAGCGCGGCGAACCCATCCTGTCCATCATCTCCATGAGCTTCCGACCGACCGCCTATTCCACCCGCGAACTCACCTAGCTCGTCTATCCTTCACCAAGAATCCACTCAAGTCTCGACGCACCGCTTGATTCCAAACAGGCGGACGAAGCGCCGGGCGACAACGCAGCCGACGGCAGGCCCGCACCTGCCCGCGCTCCCGTTACGGGAACGCACTCGGATCGCATTGTCTCCTAATCGCCTCGTCCTAGTCCGGAACGTACCGACCCTTTCTCACGGAACAGAAAAGATGTCGCGATCCCCTGTCCTTTTCCGCGTCGATGCCTCGCCCCGCGTTGGCTGGGAAAACCTGTCGCGCTGCCTCGTCTTGGCGGCCGCCCTCCAACGGCGTCGAAGGCCCGCCTTCTTCCTGTCGCAGCTAGAACCCGGTTCTTTGGGGCTGACCGTGAAGCGCGGCGGCAACGAATGGATCGACGCCGACGCCCCCGCTGGCGCGCCCGAAGACCTGGAGGAAATGGTGCGCGAAGTGCGCCGCCTTCGGCCGGCGGCCGTGGTGATCGATTCGCCGAACGTGAAAGAAGACTACCTGGCCGAATTACGCCGTATGGGAGTGCTGGTGGCGTCGATTGACAGCGTGGCCGGCGTGCGCTTCCCGTCCCGGCTAATCATCAATCCATTGCTCGCTCCCGACTGCGAATCCTACGAATTCACTCGCGGCACCCAGGTGCTGCTCGGCGCCCGCTACGCCATTGTGCGGCCGGAGATCCGTCGGCAGCGGCCGATCCGGTCGCAGGAGCCGGTGCAGCCGTTCCGCGCCCTGGTCGCGCTCGGCGACGACGACCCGCACAACCAGGCCGGCGACCTGGCGAAGCAATTGCTCAACTGCCCGCGCATCGGCCGGGTGGACGTGGCGGTGCGGCCGTGGCACCCCGACTTGGCGGGATTGCAGGCGTTGGCCGAATCGTGTCCGGAACGGCTGGAAATCGTGTCGGAACCGGCCGAGGTTCCATCGCGTCTTTCCCGCTGTCACTTCGCCATCACCGCCGGCAACGCCTGGTCGCTGGAACTGGCTTGTGTGGGCGTACCGCAGTTGATGGTCGTGCAGTCGGAAACTCATTGGCCGACGGCGCAGCGGTTGGAAGAAGAAGGCGCGGCGACGTGCCTCGGCTGGCACGCGAACGTCTCGCCGGCCACCGTGCGGCAAGCCGTTCAAGATTTGCTGAGCGATCCTCTGGAACGGCAGTCAATGGCGCGCTGCGGCCGTAAGTTGATCGACGGCCGTGGGCCGGATCGGCTGGTGACGGCGCTGGAGGTGCTGCTGCACCCGTCGCGGTATATCCAGGCGGAAGCGGCGGCGGCCTGAAGCGGCTATGCCCAACCTAAAATGAGGCAGTCGCGGTTCCTAGAACCGCGGCTGTCGCATTTTAGGGATCGATCTCCAAGGCCCTTTGCGGCCCGTCGAGAAGGATGCGATGCACGTTGAGCACGTCGCGGCCAAGGAGAATGTGAGGTTCATGTTCGCCGAGAGCAGCCCGCACTTCCACCGCTGGCCGGTCGTGGATATGGACTTCGACAATAAAGATCGGTAACTCAACGATGTCACTTGCGAAGCCCTGGAACAGCATCCGGCCGTCCTCAACCAGTCCCAGAGATTTAACCTGATCCAGGCAAGATGGTCCGATCCGCTGCGGTGTCGATTAGCGCTGGAAGATTTTCGGCGCGGCTCCCTGTTCGTGGGCAGCGGAGAGCGACGTATACAAAGGGGGCCGGAGGATCCAAGTGTGGGGCATAACGGTAGCGGATCACACTTCTTCCCCCCGCCCATATTCACGATAGTGCGGAATGCGAACCACCATAGGCCGGTCTGTCACCAGCCCGACGTGAATCGGAACATAGCCAATCCGGTCGTGTACCCGGTGGACAAGGACGATGTCGTTAACATCGGTATCTATTACTCTGCCTTCGTGGATGGCGGCGTACTTCCCTCTAAGCGTCGGAAGCAACTCCGGCAGTAAGCGAAGGAATGCTCGGTATTCACGCTCGCCTTTGCTCAGTTCGGGAAGAGGAACCGTAACTTCAAAGATCGCCTGAGTGATGTTATCGCTCACCGTAGACCTCCAGCGTAGGAAGTATTTTTACTGGCCAAGATATTATACCACGGCATGTTCTTCACTTGCCAACGCAAAACCGACTAAATATACGGTCAAGCAAGTCGTCGGTGTAGACGGCCCCGACCATCTCGCCCAGTTGTTCCAGCGCGCCGCGCAACTCAAGCGCCAGTAGTTCCGCGGGCTCCTCAAACAGAACGACCGCGTGCGCGCGCCGTAGACAGGCGAGACACAAGTCGATGTGTCCGCGACAGCGGCTCAGGCTCGGCGCCAGCGCCGGTTGGCGGCGCGACCGGACGCTCTCGTCCAACACTTCCCGTAGCGCGTCCAATCCCTCCCCGGTAAGGGCGCTAACCTGGGGCATTCCCGACGGCGCCGCCGCAAGGTCGCACTTAGTCGTCACGCCAAGGACCGGCGGTCGTTCCTGACGAAGCAAATCCCATTCCTCCGGAATGGTCGGCTCGCCAGCCGGGAAGCACAACAGCACCAAGTCGGCCTGTCCTGCCTGCTCGCGCCCAAGCGCCTGCGCCTGCGCCTCAATCGTATCTTGTCCTGCTTGCCAGCCCGCTGTGTCCACTAGCTCGACGGTCGCGCCGCCAAGGTCCAGTTTGTGTATCAGGTAATCGCGCGTCGTCCCCGGTTCCGCACTGACCAGGGCCGACGCCCCATCGGAGGTTCCTGTGAGGGCGTTGAAAAGGCTGCTTTTGCCGGCATTGGGCCGTCCCGCCAGCACCACGCGGAACGGCCGCTCCGTTACGGCCCGTTGCTTTAATTGCCGCCGCGCCGTGGTAAGTTGTGCCATGCCGTGCGTCAAGTGGTGGAGAATATCTTCGCGGCCGACGAACTGAATGTCCTCGTCGGCGAAGTCCAGGGCGGCCTCCACGTCCGCCAACAGGTTAAACAAATCCTCGCGCAGACCTTCCAGCGGACGCGCCAGGCCGCCGGCCAGTTGCGTCAACGCCTGTTTCAACTCGCCTTCGTCTCCCGCTTCGATGACGGCGTTTACCGCCTCGGCTCGCGTTAAATCTAGCTTGCCGGCCAGAAACGCCCGCATCGTAAACTCGCCAGGACGGGCGGCGCGGGCGCCGGATTGCAACAGACGAGCCGTCAACAGTTCCAACAATGGCGGACAAGAAAGAGTGTGTATTTCGACGACATCTTCACCCGTGTAAGTGTGCGGGGCGGGGAAGAGATAGAGGTCGGCGGCAAGGGGGGACGCCACGCCAGGCAGTTGAAGATATCCTTCGAGCAGCAACCGACCCGGAGACGACGGGATTTCCGGCTGGAACATTGGCACCACAACCTTGGCCGCGCCGGGGCCGCTCAGGCGCACAACAGCGCGACCGCCGGGGCCGGCGGCCGTGGACAGGGCGACGATCACGTCCTGATTGCGTGGCGTCATGGGTTTATAATTGGCGGTCAACTTCTGCCGCTGGTGCGATAAAGCCGCCGTAGGCCGGCCGGCGCGGCTAGCAGCAAAGCGAGGCCGATTAGCAGCATCAGGTATACGCGGTGGTCCATTTCCGGAACGATAACGCCGTGGACGGTGTACCCGGTGTTGGCGACGCCGCTGGCGCGCTTGCCGCCTCGCTCCACGTACACTTGGATGTTGCGCGCCGTGCCGTCGTCCGGGTGTCGGCTGGCGAAGGTGACGGTATAGGTGGACTCCAGTTCCTCGGTCAGCTCGTCGTAAATAAGCGACAATTTCGATACGTCACGACCGGGATAGTACTTTCCGCCGGTTGATTTCGCCAGCGTACCGAGCGCCTTTTCGTCGATGCCGTCGTCGTGCAGGTCGATCGACAGCTTCTCGAATATCTCGTAGAGCTTTTGTTGGTTTTCCGCGTGGAAATACTCGCCGCCGGTCTTGTCGGCCATTTTCCTCATGATCGGCTCGTTGATCTCCTCGGCGCGGCCCAGGCCCAGCATGTACAGGCGCACGCCAGCCGCGTTGGCGGCGTCGATCACGTCCTGGTCGGTACGGCGGCTGCCCGGCGATTCGTCCACGCCGTCGGTCAACACTACGACCGCCCTTTTGCCCGGCAACCGCGCCGCCGCCAACGTTTGTACGCCATACCACGTCGCGTCGTACAGCACCGTGCCGCTTTCCGGCTGCAATTCCTTAATATCGCGCTTTAACGCTGCCTTATTGGCGCTGAACGGCAGCGGCTTCTGAATGTCGCTGCTAAACGGCAACAGCGTCGTCTTGGCCGTGGGACGCATCAACTCCACGAAGCGCGAAGCCGCCTCGCGCAGCGCCTCGATCTTGGGTTTGTCGTCGCCGTCCGCGGCTCTTTCCGCCATGCTGCCGCTGTGGTCCAACACTAGTACGGTCGTCACTAGCTCGTTTTTGCCGGGGTCGCCGATGCCGATGGTGTAAATGGGCGTTTGGTCGCGTTTCGCCTGCTCGATCACTTGAAACATCGTCCGTGAGCTGTTCATGTCCACGCCGTCGGTCATCAGAATGACGGCTTTGCGCCCCTTCACTTCCTTGAGCATATGCAGCGCCGCGTCGGTGGCGTCGAGGTAGGCGGTGCCGCCGCTAGGTGCGGCTTCATTGATCTTTTGGTGCAGCAACAGGCGATGAGCGGCGAACCGCGACGGGTCGCGGCCGGGAGGTTCTTTGACGAGAAGCCGATGGTCGAACAGGATCAAGCCGGAGTCCGATTGGGCGTCAAGCTTAACGAGGAAAGCGTTGGCGGCCTTGCGCGCCTCGTCGATCTTGTGGTTGCTCGCCATGCTACCGCTGACGTCCATCGCCAATACCGTCGTCAACCCTTGCGCGCGCGGTTGGAAAATCTCCAAGTCCGTCACGCGCCGACCGTCCTCTTCCACGGCGATCTCGTCTTTGGTCACGTCGTCCGCCACGGGGCCGTCCTTGCCGCGGCGCACTTTGAAATGCAGCGTGACGTATAGACCCTTTTTTCCATCCTTTTCGTGGGATGTAACAACATTGGGATCGAGGTCGATGTGGTACTCAGAAGAGGCCGCGTCTTGCGCGGGCGCCGACGGCGCGGCCGTGAGGAGAACAGCCGTCAGTCCGCCCAAGACAGCGGCGCAGAGCAAAGACGAGGCGCGCATGGAAGGTCTCGGATGTCGGCGAATTACACTGAGAGGGCGTCTTGAAATCAGGT
>DHJA01000121.1:0-8888 GCA_002404095.1 Planctomycetaceae bacterium UBA4732
GCGCGAACGCACAAGTTTGGGAATTAGGATGCGAGGCGGGGTTTGGAATTCGCGGGTGGTCATAAGGCTTCCTGCCGTGAAGGGAAAACCAGATTTGTGATAGTAGAACCGATCGAAAATTCCCTCGCAAGAACAACTTCCGATCAGCCTAGGGGCACCCGGGTCGCCTTCGGGTTCGCTGCTTCTTCCTCGCTCTAGTGTTTCGCCTTCCCCGCCACGCGCATCTGGGTACAAAGATGGTATTTAATGCCGTCGATTTCGTAATCCAGGTCGCCGAAAAAGGCGATGCAGCCGTCCGTCGGCGCGTCCACCAGCCCGGTGACGGTGTCCTTGCAGATCGTCGCCGGCCGCTCCACCCATTTCGCCTTGCGGAAGTCGCGCGTCGGCGCCGTTGCTGCCCATAGCCGCGCCCCCGTCGGCTCCGGCTTTGTTGTCACCGTCAGACGCATCCGACCGGCCGCGTCGTCGTCGTGCTTCCACTCCAGGTGCGGCAACGCCTGGTCCGTGATCTGCGCCCGCGTGAAGGCCGCCAGCGCGTTGACGGCTCGGCTGCGGTCGCCGTCCTGTTCCAGGTTGTGGGCGGCGTTCGGCACATACGTCACCCACTTGTCGCCCGGCAGCCCGTCCCAGTACAGATTGAGGGCGTCCGTACTCCAATACGGATCATTGGCGCCAAGGAGGAGCAGCTTCGGCATTTTCAGATGATCGCGGTAGAAATAGGGGTCGATCATCCGCCATAAATGCTTGGCTTCTTCCGTGGGCGGGATCGGCACGAGGCCGCGCTCGGTGTAATCGCGGATCTGCTCGCTGTAGGCGCCGAGCGTCTCTTTCTGGTGTTCCATCTGCTCGACCATGTTGAGCGTGTCGATGACCATCGGCGCGATGGCCTTGACGCGCGGGTCGGCCGCCGCCGTCAGCCACGTCGTCCAGCCGCGTTTGGACGCCCCGGACACGACGAAACTCTTCACCGGCGCCTTCCATTCCTCTTTGGAGAACGCCTGGAGCGCGTCCATCGCCTTGACCACGCTCTTGGCCATCGGGAACAACAGCGGCCAATCGGCGTCCTTCTTGTCCAGGAAGCGCACGAACGTCTCCGCGATCAGTGCATCCTCCTTTTTGCCGCCGAAAAGGGGTTGATTGGGGATGCCGTAGAGAATGGCGCACGGGGCGCCGACCTGTTTGGCCAGACCCATGCCGAAGACGATGTTCTTGCCGTCCGCCTTGCCGCCGGTGTTGTACAGCAGCATGACGGCGTTCGGGGCTATGTCCTTCGGCTGATAAACCTGAAGCTGATGGGTCCAGTCGATGCCTTCCCACGTTTGCGAGGTCATTTCGATGTCATAGACCACGCCGGCAGGGGTTTCGATCTTCTGCTTGAGCTTCCAGGCAAAATGAGGCTCCGGCTTCTGGACGTACTCCAACAGGTCGGCGCGGGCGCCGGTGGACGGCAGTGCGACCAAGCCGCACGCCATGAGGAAGGACCAGGAGCGACGTTGGATTTGGTGTGCCATGTTGGATTCTCCCATATGTCAGGGGCCGCGCCGACGATGGCGCTTCATCATCCTAGGAGGAGGGACGCCTGGAAAACAACCGACTCGCTCAGGAACAGCTATTTTTGGACCGCATCAGTAGACGCCTGGGGTTGCCGCACACGAAACAGGATATAGGGCCGTGTCGTTTCTTTCGCGGGCGTGAACAGGTCTGGGTTCTGAGCAATATAGGATTCGCATAACTCCCACCCGCGCGAACGCAAGTTGGAATCGAAGCGGGCGGCGACCAAGGTGACATTGTGGTTGCGCAGGTAATCGTAAAAGTCGGTGGGCGACGAAGGTTTCTGCGGCTGGCAAACGTGATGTTGACGCCTCGACCCGAAAAAGGGATAGGGACGAAAGTCAAGAACGCAGATTATTTCCGCCGGCCGGCTTGGGTCGGCTAGGGCGGTGAACACGCCCTGCTCAAATTTCCGGTCGTAGAACGCGGCAAAGCCCGCGTGCCATTGCTCGGACAGCGAACCGGCGGCGGCAGCCGCGCCGACGATTCCGGCCGCGACCACGATGGACGCCCCGAAGCGCGGGTGCTTCCAAACCGGCGCGCGGAACCATATTGCAATTGTCCCAAGCAGCGTTCCGTCGAGGGTTAATAGACCCCAGTCAGCGGGGTCGCCCTTAAACTTAGCGACGCATTGGATTATTTGATACGCCGAGAGAGCCAATAGCGCAAGACCAGGCGCAGCTCTCAAGACTCCGAGGCGCGGCCACCCAGAGGCGGAAGTGAGTAAGGCGGCAAACGCGACGACCGCCAGGCTCAAGAAGGTCATGCCATAGCGAACCGGGCAATAGGCCCACTTGAGTTGATTAAGGGTGCCGGGCAGGTCTTCCACGGCAAAGGGTGTATAGACGAGTACAACGCCGGCGCCGACGATTAAAAAGCCGATGAATATCCTGGTAATCCCTAAAGAACGTCTCGAAGGCGTGCGCCACTGTATGGCGCCGCTTATTACCAGCCAACAAACGACCGCTGGCAAACAGCAAAAGGCGGCCAAGTGGAGCGGGCCGGTCATTTTCCAGATGGCTTTCAAGGTCATCGAAAATAGTTCGGGACTGCCGTTGCCGACGAAAGTGGTTTTGCTCAAGCCCGGGTAGTACTGCGCCATTTCGTCGTTGACCGCGAAAAACCTTTTGGGGAAGAGGGGGGCGCCCGTGAGAAACCAGTTGCGAAAGTACCAATAGCCGCCCCAACACAACGCCAGTCCCGCCGAGACGGCGCCGGCCTTCGCTCCAACGCGGAAGCCGCGCGACGCCGTGACGGCGCCGACGAGTCCCAACCAAACGAGGGCGGCATAGCCGAGGGCGTAGTATTTGACGCCGGCGAGCAAGCCGATGCTGAGACCGCATAAAACGAGGTTCGCCCCATGACCGCCGCGTGCGAAACGCAGGGCGTAAGCCGCTGAAGCCAGAGTCAACGCGGCCACGGCGATGTCATTTTCCGCGTCCGTCAGTTGATTCAATACCACGTAATTCGCCACGACGGCGGCGGCGCACACGGAGGCCGGCAGCCGGCCTGAGCCTAGCAGCAAAGCGATTTCGCGGCTGGCCAGGGCGAGGATGAGGACCGCCGGTAAGTTCATCAGCGGCGTCAGGAAGTCTCCCGAAAAGGGCGCCGCGCACCACAGACCGAGCAGCTCATTGTTACCGGGAGTACTCCACTGCCAAGCGTCAGGAGCGTATAGACTATGAGCCTGTAGCCAGTGGTCGATGAGGGGAAGGTGATACATGAGCGTGTCGAAGTCGTCTGGAAACTCCAACAGGCCGTTGCGCACCACATGGTATGACCACATGGAGAGCAAAAACAGCCAAAGGGCAGACTCGGCGATCTTAGCCGCCTCCGACCCCTGCCCGTCCCCCCGTGGCGCGGGCATTCCTTGGAAGGATATGGTTCGGCGAAGGCGCCGCGTCGCCGCCAAAACGCCGAGCGACGCCAGCGCAACGGCCAGCAAGAGCAGCGGCGCCGTTAGATGGTTGAAGCTGCCCATGGCAGCCGCCGCCGCGACGATCAGCGCCCAGCAGAGAAGGAGAGCGTGAAGCGCCTTCTGATAGAGATCATCCCCCGGTAGTACTGACGCCGCCAGACGCCAGCAGACGAAAAAGAGCAGCGCGGTCACGCTCCCCCAAACGGCGCCGGACAAAATATCAGACAAGGCTTCTCCTCGAACCATCCGGGCCGTCCGTTCAGCGATACACCGTCAAGCCCGGCAAGGCCTTTTTCTTCAGGTTCTCAACCGCCTGGTCCGTGATCTGCGGATCTTCGGTGAGCCAAACCCAATGCAGGCTGGGCATCTTTTCGAGGTGGATTAAACCGTGATCCGTGATTTGCGTCTTCCCCAATCCTAACCCCTCCAAGTATTTCAGGCCGCTCAGCTTGGTCAACCCTTCGTCGGTGATCGACGAGCCATACAGGCTCAACCTGCGCAATTCGCTGAGGTTTTGTAAATGAATCAGCGCGGCGTCATCGACCTGCCTACCCTCCAGGGTTACTTCGATAACGCGGCCGTTCTCGTCGATCTTGTGGGTGTCGTGATACGGCGCCAGGCCCGCGAGGCAAATCGCGTCGCCGGAGTTGACGGCCTTCGTCGGCTTTCCGCAACCGCTATGCACGACCAACACGGCCGCAACCAGGGTAGGGCAAACCAGCCGCCAGAACTTTTGGACTTGGATCGATGGACTTCTCATAGCATCCTTCTCTTGCCGCGTCGTCGACGGCGTCCGTCTTGCGAAACACAAATAAATGATTCAGTCCGAGTTGGAAGCGCCGCGAATACTCCAACACGAAGCCATGAGAATGAAACACCGACGGAGTCAGGCGCGGATCAAACCCGTGATGTTCCTCCAGCGACATGCCGTCGGCCAACCTCAACCGGCGGAGCAGCTTCACGATGCCGTCCACTCGGAGCGACGGGACCGTGACGACCACCCGGCCGCCGGGACAGAGCAAACGCCAGCATTCCCAAGCCAGCGTTGACTTGTCCCGAATGTGTTCCAGAGTAGCCGTCAACACCACGACGTCGAAGGAAGCGTCGCCGAATGGCGTGGGCGGCCGGAACGACTCGGACAACAGCCGGCAAGGCGGACATTCCTCGGCCGCGGCCACTGGGTCCATGCCGACGCTCGGCCCGATGCGGCCGCCCAAACTCTTGAGAAATTCCCCCTGGTGACAGCCGATGTCCAGCACTTTCGCCCCCGGCGCCACCCACGGCCGCGCTACCTTGCCGCGCCAGCGTTGTAAGAGGCGATCCAGCCAGCGCATAATTCCTCCGCCGAACCCGAAAGGAACTCAAAGATTGACGAGCCGCGACCGTAAGGGAGCGGTTTTTGGGCCGCAAGTCGCCTCCGCTCCCTAACGGTCGCGGCTCGTAACACGCCTTATCGGACAATCTCTTAGGGCGGCGCGACGGCTTCGCCGCCCTGGATGGTGGCCAACGCGCGGTAGAGTCCCAAGTCGATGGAGTTGCTGACGAAATGGACGGAGCCGTCGGCGTAGGCGAAATGAAGTCCGCCGGGGTGCCTACTGCGGAAGCCAGAGGCGGATTCCCAACTCCACCAATCGACGGGCGTACCGTCGGCGTTGCGGGCGTTGGGCGGAATGGCGCAGGTGCCGGTGGCGTTGTTGGAGTAAGGCCACGAACACCAGTGGTTCTGGCTCGGCACGTCCTCGCCGGCCATGAAGGTATTGCTGAGGCCGTCGGTGACGGCGAGGAAGCTCTTGGGCTGGGTCCAGTCCATGCGGTAGAACAGGCCGTCGCCGTGGTCGAGGCCGTCCCAGCTGCCGTTCGTGCCGGGGTTGTGCCAGAGCGGTTCACCCCAGCCCCAGTTGGCGCCGCCGACGCCCTTGTAATTGGTCTGTCCGGCGGCGATGGCCGGTGTGTAGAAGACGCCGAGGTCGGCGGCGTCGGTGCGCGGCCCGTTGGCGCTGCCGGGGTCGCTGGGGCAGAGGAAGAGTTTGACCTGAGTGGCGACAGCCGCGCTGCTCTGGGCGAGCGTGGCGTTGGGGATGTTGGCTTGACGGTAGAGGTTGCCCTGTTCGGTGTAGGGGAGGACGCGCGCCAGCCAGCTCCAAGACGGGTAGGCTGGTCCGTAGGGTCCGTTGGACCCGGGGAGGTAGTTGACAGGCAGCAGACCGTTGGCGTCGTGGTAGCCGTGGACGGCCAGGGCGATTTGCTTGAGGTTGTTCTGGCAGGACGTGCGCGCGGCGGCTTCGCGCACTTTTTGCACGGCGGGGAGTAACAGGCCGATCAGGATGGCGATGATGCCGATCACGACTAGCAATTCGATCAGCGTAAAGGCCGGCCGACGATTGATGAGTTTGCGGCACATAAAATTGCCTTTCAACGAGTTCAAGAGTCTGATTTGGGCTTCTTACGGCGAAGGAACTGGCTACAAACAGCCGCCGCGGCAAGGCATGCCAGGCCCGCGGTTATGGCCCATACATACCACCTTTGCCATAAGGGCTGCGGCGGTTCAGCGGGTTCTGGCAGACCGAACGCCGGCAACCGGAATTCCGCATCGGCCAACGGATACGGCTCCTCCAGGTCATACCGCATGTCGCCGGTCGATGTGAACACCTCTTCCTTCGCTTTACCATCGGGGCTGAACTGCCGATGCTTCGTGGTCGATGCGATATGTACAGGAAGAGGAAAGTGGGCGACGCTGCTGTCACGAATTTCAATAACGTCGGAACGTGTAACGGACTCATCATTCAAAGCCCCAGTATGCACCTCAAATTCTCGCACGCACCAGCATCGCGCCGGATCAAGCAACATAGTGCCGGATTGGACCGATTGAATTGGCTTTTGATTCACGGGATGCGTGTTGTCGTAATCGACCCGAATGAACTCGGCGCCCTCCCGGTTCTCAACAGCAGCGCGCACGACCCGAAAACTCGGTTGCCGGACCAAGTCAGGCAGAAAGGCGCCACAATTCAAAAGGACCGTTTGAACGCCGTAGCCGATTCCTCCTTCCTCTTGAAACCTGGTAGGGAGTCGGAAGTCCTTTCCTTTTTTTTGAAAGTCCGACAGCACCCACAGGGCGTTTTGCGCCTTGCGTTTGAGGGAAAAAATATAGTCCGCGTTCACAACATAGGCGGTATTGTCATTCTCCTGGCCATCGGGGAGGGGCTGAGGCGAACGAAGTTGATTGCCTGATTTCTCTTTAATGTCCGTCTCCGCATGACCGCTCGTTTTTCCCCAAGTCCAAGCCGCTCTAATCTTGCCACGGAGCTGGAACTGCTGATCCTTCAGCAGTTCCCAGCACGGCGGAGCTTCGTCCAGGAATCGTCGTGCCAATGCATTGGCGTCTTGCGCCTGAAGGTCAGCGCCGCCCATGACGACAAATAGAAGCACGAACGAACAAAAAAATGGCCGCCGCGCCGTTTCCCAGCGCCTCACGGTAAACAGTTTCATGCAGCGTTTCCAGGTAGACATACGTCCTCGCCGTCCGACTCTCCCCCTACCGCGTGGTCTGCACAGAAGAGACGGGACGGGTCAACTTTGCGCTAATCTAGTCGGCGCCAAGATCGGCCTTTCCTATGGGACGCGACATCTGCAAACATATGTCGGCATCATGGCCGGGCGATCGGGAACAGCACCGTCTTCATCCAGGCGGGACACGACATCTGCAAACATCTGTCGGCATCATGCCAGGGGGTAGATAGAGTGTACGCTTAATACACGTACAGCCGCTACAATCATTGTTTGGGTCATAGGTCGTGTCACAGGTTCCAGTAGCGCCGCCGTCATGGCATGAGCCATTAACGTTAGGAACTGTATTATTGCATGTTGCTCCTCCATTGGTGCCGCAGTCGTCATTCGCGCACCCTCCCGTACCGCTTGCCAAGGATTTGCTTTGACCGGCTGGTCCGAGCAGCACACCGACCACCAGCAAGGCGAGGCCTAGCGAGGTCAGGAACCATGAGACGCGTTCTGCCGCTTTCTGCACGTTGCACCTCCTTTAGAATTGGGAACCAGTTTCTGACATCCGCCCCGAGCAGTCGCCCGCCGGGCGGAAGCGCTACGATCCGCCTTTGCTCACCACCCGTCCCCTCACCTCTCCGAAGACCTGCGACTGGGCCGTGTCGTCTGTGAACAGGACGAATGAGTGCCTGACCGCCCGCGGCGACCCACGAAAGGCCACCCGGATCGTGACCGATTGGCCGCCACGCGGGGGAACCACGACCGGCAGGTCATTCCACACGACGCAGGAGCAATCCGCCGTCCCGCCGTACACGCGAACCGGGTGGTCCGTATGGTTCACAAGTCGGATCGGGATCGACCGCGTATCCAGCGCCGGTACGTCCCCCATGTCGCTGATCGGCGGATCGACCGTGATTGCCTCGCCGCGCAGATGAACGAGCGCCTCGCCCAGAGATCCGTAAGCAAACGTCACCGCCGCCGCCGAAACGGCCAGGATCGCGCCAGCGCCGGCCGTCGTCAGGAGCAGCCGTCGCAGGTCCGCCCAACAGATTCGCAACACCTCGGAGGGGCGGAACAGGAAGAGGGCGGCAACGGCCGCCACGTCCAGCCCGAAAGCGTACCAGGGGCTGAGCGGCAGCTTCTCACCGAAGCAACCGCACGTCGCTTGACCCGTCAACCCCAGGTACAAGCTTGCCCCGGCCAAGCCGCAGAACCAGACCAGCGCGGCCCACCACAGCGCCCGTTTGAAGAGTCCCGCCAACAGCCAGAGGCCGAGAAGGACTTCTACTTCGGCAACCGTCAGCCGCCAAACCGGATCGGACAACCATTCAAGGTAGCCGCCAAAGCTGACGGCGTCGCTCGGCGAAAAGACTTTCAAGATCGTGGCGCCGAGCAAGACCGCGCCCAGCAGGATTCTCAAAATGGCAAAGCCGCGGCGCCTCCACGGCGCAATTTCCTTTTCCACCTGTCGAACGGTTTCCGTCCCTTGCGACGGTGCATTCAGGTGAACATTAGGTGCCGCGCTCACGTCCATTAGACACGCTCGATTCTGTGAACCGGGTTCAAACAGTAATCGCTTTGCACACCGGCCATACCGACTCCTTCCGGAGCCGTCGCCCGACGCGAGAAGATGAGAAGATGAGAAGATGCTAACAGCATCCCTCAACCCGCTACCTTCGCACCCGCCGACCTTATCGCCTTGTCCGCGTCATTTTATCAGGTGAGGACGCAATGGGAAAAGGAAAAGAGAGAATTCCCGACAGGGAAAGAAAAGGTGGCAGGAAAGAAAAGGTGGCAGGAACCTTTTCGGGCCTCCCTAGACCCTGGGCGGCAAAACGCTTGGCGGGTTGGCGGGCGGTCCCTAAGTCCTTTGCCGCTAAGGATTTCACTGCCCGCCAAACCCGCCCGCCAAGCCGCCTTTGGC
>DHJA01000121.1:8989-12405 GCA_002404095.1 Planctomycetaceae bacterium UBA4732
GCCAAGCCGCCTTTGGCGGGCCGCCGCAGGCGGGCGTCGGAACGGTCGCCGCCGCCCACTTATCGCCCAACAACGCCCCCTCTTGACCGCGGAAAGCCGCGCTGCCAGAATACTCACGGCGTCGGCGTAATGCCGCGTACCCTTACCCGGTAGTGTAACGGCAGCACAAGAGACTTTGATTCTCTTTGTCCAGGTTCGAATCCTGGCCGGGTAGCTTGACCGAACCCCTCGCAAATCGTCAATTACTGATGCGTTCCCGCGAAATAGAGAGCCGAGCCATGACCACTCTAACGCTGAAAGAAGCTCAGGCTACACTAGCGGACTTGGTTCATAATCTGATGCCGGGCGGCGAAGTGGTGATTACCGAGAACAATCAGCCGGTCGCCAAGCTAGTCGCCGCCCCTGTTGAAAAAGCCCATCCCTTACCGGGACGGGGGCAAGGGATGCTCGTCGTTCTGACCGAAGATGATGAACACCTGGAAGACTTCAAGGAGTATATGCCTTGAGGCTTTTGTTAGACACCCACACCCTGTTGTGGTTTGCCCTGAATGACCCGCAACTCAGCCGCACGGCCGCCTCGCTCATCATGGACTCCGCCAACGAGAAGCTAGTTAGTCCCGCAAGTTACTGGGAGATCGCCATTAAGATCGGCGCCCGTAAATACGCTTTGACGCGGCCCTACGAGATCTTCATGCGGGAGGCAATCGACAAGAACGGCTTCGCCTACCTGCACATCGAGCCAAGGCATACGGCACGACTAACGACAATGGCTCATCATCACAAAGACCCCTTCGACCGTCTGCTGGTCGCCCAGGCACTCGCCGAAGGCATTGCTATCGTCAGTGTCGATGCTCAACTCGATGCCTACGGCGTGACCCGACTCTGGTGAGCAATGAACGAGACAGACTCACCATTGACGATTAAGAGCCGGACGCCTCCCGCTCGCCGGCTTCCAGATACCGCCGCAACGCCGGCAAAACCACGATTTTCTCCGCCAGCCACGCCCGCGCTCGCCGCGCCAATTGCTCTTCTTCCTCCGCGCCCATTTCGCCCATTAAGACTCGCGTGCGTAGGAATATGAAGTAGGTGTCGAGCGTGTCAAACATGCAGTAATCGTTGATCTCCTGATTGCGACCTGCCTGATACATGGCGTAAACCTGATCGCCCGCCACGTCCATCTTGCCGACGGCGGCCGGCCGATGGCCGCGCTTCGCCAACAGGTTGAGGCCGCCGACCATGCGGTGGGCGCCGTAGTTGGTCAGCCAATCGAACAAGTCAATTTGGTTGCCGTTGTAGCGATTGCGACCCGCGAAGTATTGACGCGCGGAACAGCCGTAGTCGAACGCCGCCAGCTCCATCAGCGGCAGGTCGAAGCCGCGCCCGTTGAACGTTACTAATTTCGCCCTGTGGTAGAGCGAGACGCCGCTCCAGAATTTGCGGACGATTTCCGGTGTGCGGAACTCCGGCGCGTCCAGACAGGCCAACGCTTGCGGCAGGAAGTCGGCCCCCACGCGCAGCACACATACCGCGATCGGAATCTGATATGTCACGGGTATGAAATCGGAGGCGTCTTTGGTTTGTTCGCGGACTTCTTGGCGCGCCTTCTCGATCGCCGCTTCGGGCGTGAGGTTTTCGCCGGCGTATTTGACTTTGGCGAGGAGCCGGCCGTCGGGTACGCTTTCGGTGTCGAACACCAGGAAGGCGGTAGAGGCGCTCGCCTCCTTCGCCGTCGCGCGCTTGCTAATGATCTCGGCGCTTATGCTGCTGACCATCCGAGATTCCTCCGGACGATGGAACTGTAACCGTTAAGCATGAACGATTGCCGGCGCGAGATCAAGGAATATCGCGGTTTATCGTCCTTTCAATCCGGGTCCATGGTGCGACTCGGCGGGTTGTAGGGGACGGGCGCTGAGCGGAACGGTATAAAAGCGGAGTGGTTGTCCCGACCGGCACACAATACCCACCCTGCAGGAATGATGCGCATGTCTGATCCTTCGATCCAGGATTCACCTTCGGCTCCGCTGAATAGCGGCCTCGCTTCTTCCCTTCCGCCGCCAGCTGCGGCAACCGGGGGCCGCTCGCCACGGTTTACCTTGTTCATCGTGTTTCTCGTGGTCGTGATCGACCTACTCGGTTTCGGCATTGTCCTGCCACTGCTGCCGATCTACGGCGATCTCTACGTCGGCCACCTCATCGACTCAAACAGCCACTGGGTCGGCGCCATTGTCGGTTCGCTCCTGGCGATCTTCTCGCTTATGCAGTTCATTTTCGCGCCGATCTGGGGCCGCGTCTCGGATCGCGTCGGCCGACGGCCGATCCTACTGCTCGGCTTGGCGGGGTCAGTAATCTTCTACGCTCTGTTCGGCTTCGGCTCGGATTTGCCGGCCGCCGAGTGGGCCGGACTCGCTCTAACGCTTCTGTTCATAGCCCGCGCCGGCGCCGGGGTGGCCGGCGCCACCATCGCCACCGCCCAGGCGGTCATCGCCGATTGCACGCCGCCGGAGCGCCGCAAGCACGGCATGGCCCTGATCGGCATGGCCTTCGGCATCGGCTTCACCTTCGGCCCCCTGGTGGCGGTTGCGTCGCTGCGCTTTTTTCCGCTGCACAAGGGCGTCGTCGGTTATTTCGCCGCCGGCCTGTCGCTGATCGCCCTCATCCTCGGCATGGTCCTCTTGCCGGAGACGCGTCGTTTCAGCGAGGCGCCGCCGCTGACGCGCAAATGGTTCGACTGGAATGCCGTTCGATTTGCGTTAAGCAATCCGGCCGTCGGCCCTGTGGTTTGGGTGTTCTTTCTGACGACGCTCGGCTTCACGATGTTCGAGGTGACGCTGGCGTTGCTCTTCAAAGATGCGATGAAGATTGGGATTGAGGACAACGGCTACCTATTCGCGTACATCGGCTTCGTGTTGGCCCTGGCGCAGGGCGTACTGTACCGGAGGCTGGCGAAGCGGGTGAGCGAACCGACGTTCATGGCCGTCGGCATCGTCCTGATGGGGTTGGGCATGGCGAGCCTGGCGGGCGTGAGCTGGGCGGCCATCCAACCCCTTGAATATCGTCTTGAGTATCGGACGCTGTTCACCTTGCTGCTGGTGAGCCTTACCGTGGCTGTGACGGGGTTCGCGCTTCTGACGCCGTCGGCTCAGGCTCTGGTCTCACGCCGCAGCGACCCCGAAAAACAAGGCGAAATCCTGGGCGTCAATCAGTCGGCGTCGGCCATGGCCCGGATCGTCGGGCCGTTGATCAGTTTACCTCTCTACTTTGTAAACCACCTGTTGCCCTATCTCCTTGGCGGCGTACTAATGCTGCTCATGCTCGCGCTAATACCTCGTATTCGGAGGGGAAAAGACGCCTTCACGCCGACCGCCGCAAGGATGGAGTAAACGCGAGCTAAGAGGCGCTAACAGAATGAACTACAA
>DHJA01000121.1:12551-45870 GCA_002404095.1 Planctomycetaceae bacterium UBA4732
GAGCGCAAGCGACGGGTTTCGTCGAAACCATCGCTTGCGCTCCGGGCTTGTAGGGCTTGTAGGGCTTGTAGGCGAAAATTTACTGCCTCCAAGGAAAAAATGGCGAGCGGGGGCGTAGGCCCTCTGATTACGTATCTTGTCGGTATAGATGTGCAATAATCAGGGACCGTAGAGAGACGCACCGATGCCCATCACCACGGAGCTTCGTTGGGACGGCAAGTACGACGCCCACGGCAAGCGCGTGCTGCCGTTGCGCGTGAAGCTGCCGTTCCAGAGCGTCGAAACCGTCAACGAATCGACGCGCGACCGCCAAACGCTGTTCCGTACGCGGCCCGACGATCACCCCTGGCGCAACCGCCTCATCTGAGGCGACAAGAAGTACGTCCTGCCGGCCCTGCTCGACGAGTTCGCCGGCAAGGTGAACCTCATCTACATCGACCCGCCGTTCGACACCGGCGCCGACTTCTCCTTCACCGCCGCCGTCCCCGACGCCCCCGACGATCAGGACGCCGGCTCGCTCGCCTTCACCAAGGAACCCAGCATCATCGAGCAGAAAGCCTACCGCGACACCTGGGGACGCGGGTTGGATTCGTATTTGCAATGGTTTTATGAGACCGTAACCATCCTGCATGACCTGCTGGCGGAGAATGGGAGCATTTATGTGCATTTGGATTGGAGGATGATGCACTACGGGAAGGTAATCCTGGATGAGGTCTTCGCAAAAGAGTGCTTCTTGAACGAAATCGTTTGGGCCTACTTTGCTTTCAAGCGATCAACGGCGAAGAAATTCCCCCAAAAGCACGATATCATCATCTCGTACCACAAATCCGAAAAGTGGATCTGGAATACACAATTTAAACCCCATAAGGGAGAATATTTGAAGCGCTGGAAGGTGGACGCTGACGGGCAATACTACAGAGACGACGTAAATCCAACGAAGGGGGGAACCCGAGTGATCTACCTGGACGAACTTGAAGGAGATATTGTCGATTCTGTTTGGGATGACATTCCGCCAGTGAATCCGGTGGCGGCTGAGCGGCAAAACTATCCCACGCAAAAGCCCGAAGCCCTCCTCGAACGCATCGTCAAAGCCTCGTCCAACGAAGACGACCTGATCCTCGACTGCTTCAGCGGCTCCGGCACGACGGCGGCGGTGGCCGAGAAGCTCAACCGCCGCTGGATCGCCTGCGACCTCGGCCGCTTCGCCGTCCACACCACGCGCAAACGTCTCCTGAACGTCGAAAACGTCCGGCCGTTCGTGGTGCAGAACCTCGGCAAGTACGAGCGGCAGCACTGGCAGACGGGCCAGTTCGCGGCGTCGGCGGAACCCCTCGCTGGCGCTCAGGGCTTGTTGTTGAAACAGCAGCAAGCGTACATCGACTTCATGCTCAAGCTGTACCACGCCCAACCGCTGACGGGCCGCACCCTGCTGCACGGCGTCAAGGTCGAGTTCAAGCGGGCGATGGGCACGGGCAAGGGCGCCCCGACCACCAACGGCGTGGACCTACTCGGCTGGGACTTCGCCTTCGAGGTCAACGAGGTCGCCCGCCAGCAGGCCGAGCGCGCCAACCTGGATTTGCGTTTCCTGCGCATCCCGCGCGAGGTGATGGAAAAGAAGGCCGTCGATCAGGGCGACGTGAAGTTCTTCGAGTTGGCGGCGCTGGAAGTGGCGGTGAAGACCAAAAAGCTGGACGCGGCATTGTCGCTGACGAATTTCATCATCCCGCCCGACGACGTGCCGGAGGAAGTGCGCAAGGCGGTGACGCACTGGTCGCAGTGGATCGACTACTGGGCGGTGGACTGGAACCACGGCGGCGATGCTTTCCATAACGAATGGCAGAGTTTTCGCACCCGTAAACAACCGAAATTGGAACTGTCGGTGCCGCATACGTATGAGAAGGCGGGGGAATATAACGTGGTGGTGAAGGTGATCGATATTTTGGGGAATGATACGACGAAGACGGTGAAGGTGGTGGTGAAATGAACTTGTAGTAGGAGAGAACACCATGAAAGACCCCCTTGCTTACCTCATCACGTGGACGACCTACGGGACGTGGCTGCCCGGCGATGAGCGCGGCTGGGTAGAGGAAGGCGCCCCCGAAATCCAGGCGCCCGACCCGGCCGAGTGGGACGCAGCCCGGCGCCGTCTGGACGGTTCGCCCGTCGTCCTCGACGCCGAGCAACGCGCGCTGGTTGAGGCAACAGTGCGGGCGCACTGCGACTTCCGCCGGTGGGTGCTGCACGCGATCAACGCGCGGAGCAATCACGTCCACATCGTCGTAAGCGCCGACGCGACGCCCGAAGCGGTCATGAATCAGTTCAAGGCGTGGTGTTCCCGGCGGCTGAATGAGCGTGAGGGCAACGCACATCGGCACTGGTGGACGAAGCACGGCAGCACGAAATGGATCAATGAGGAAACGTATCTGCAAAACGCGATACGCTATGTCCTTGAAAGACAAGATGTGAAGACACCAGCCCCTCGCTTGCGCTAAACTGAGCGCTACTACAAGCCCTGAGCGCGAGCGAGGGGGTTTTGACGAAACCCCTCGCTTGCGCTCAGGGCTTGTAAGGAGATATTAATGGCGCGTAAGAAAACGACCGCCCCACAAGGTCCAGCGCTTTTCGACGTGAAAACAATCACGGCTCCATGTGTGCCGGCTCTGCGCGCAAAGGTGAACGCCTGGCGCGCCGAGGACTACCCCGGCGTGACGGCGACGACGCGCCGACTGCTGAACTATTGGTTCCTCACCGACCACCGCTTGCCCGGCGCCGGCCGTTTCAAATACCATGATTTCCAGCGTCACGCCATCGAAACGCTTATCTACCTCTACGAAGTCGCAAAAGTCCGCCGGCAGAAGACGCTTCTGGAGTCGTTCGCCGTGCGCCCGGACCTCAAGCTGTTGCAATACGACGACTTCGCCCGCTATTGCGTCAAGATGGCGACGGGCACAGGCAAGACGAAAGTGATGGCGCTGGCAATCGTCTGGCAGTATTTCAACGCCACGGCCGAGGCCCGCGACGATTTCGCCAAAACCTTCCTGGTCATCGCCCCCAACGTCATTGTTTTCGAGCGATTGCGCACCGACTTCGCCGGCAAAAGCATCTTCCGTCACGATCCGATGATCCCGCCCGAGCTGGACATCTTGTGGGATTTCGAGTGTTACCTGCGCGGCGAAGGCGAACGGGCCGGCTCCGTCGGGGCGCTCTACCTGACGAATATCCAGCAAATGCACGACCGGCCGGAGGCCGACGACGACGAGCCGGACGTGATGACGGCGATGCTCGGGCCGAAGCCGCAGGCGAACACGCAGGAGGTCGAGGACTTCCTACCGCGCCTCGCCGAGCGCGGCGGCCCGGTCGTCGTCATCAACGACGAAGCCCATCACACGCACGATGAAGAGAGCGAATGGAACAAAACCATTCGCCGCGTACACGCCGCGGTCTCCGGCGGCCTAGCCGCGCAACTCGACTTCACCGCCACGCCGCGGCACACGAAGGGGCAACTGTTCTCGTGGACGGTGTTCGATTACCCACTGAAACAGGCGATTATCGACAACATCGTGAAACGGCCGCTCAAGGGCGTGGCCAAGGGCATCGCCGAACAGCCGTCGCAGATGGCCAGCACACGGTATCAGGCGTACCTCACGGCCGGAGTGGAGCGCTGGAAGGAGTACCGCGACCAGCTGGCGCCCCTGGGCCGCAAGCCTGTGCTGTTCGTGATGATGAACGATACGGCCGAGGCCGACGATGTAGGCGACTGGCTGCAAAAGAAGTACCCGTCCGAGTTCGGCGCCGACCGGCTGCTTATCATCCACACGAATCGCTCCGGCGAAGTGGCGGTCAAGGATCTGGACGCCGCCCGGAGGGTGGCGCGCGACGTGGACCTCGGTAAGAGTCCGATAAATTGCATCGTCAGCGTGGTGATGCTGCGCGAGGGCTGGGACATGCCGAGCGTGACGGCGATCATGGGCTTGATGACGGGTCGTCTCATCTAATTGAGACGAAAGGGATGGAAGACATCCACGTTGCGAACAAGGACCGTGCGGCGGCCCTCTGGTGCGAGAACGCGACGCGGCTGACGGGCCGGCCCTGGTCGTACCTCAAGGTGTTGCAGGAGGAGTATAACCGCTTGGATCAACCGGAGCGCTTTGCGGAAATCGCCTTCCTATCGGAACATTAGGCGAGCGGAAACAAACTCTAAACTACTTCCCCAGCACCTTATCGAGCCATGCGCCGACCTTTTCCGCCCATATACGGCCATGGGCGCGCAGGCCCTTGGCGCTGAAGTGAATGCCCTTGCCATTGTTGTCGCGGTCGTCGCCAATCAGCGTATCGGTGTCCGGCCCTTCCAGAGCCACGCCGGTATCCCATAACTTCTTCTGCGACTCGCGCGTCGCGGCCGTCATGGTGTCGTTGGGGTTATGGTACGAGACTTGCGCCACGAACCACGGCACGTCCCATCCCGCCGCCTTGCGCGATTGCTGGATCAACGCGGTCATCTTGCCGCAGTACTCCGCCGACGGCATTCCGGTGTCCGATTCGCCTTGGTGCCATAGCACCGCGCGGAAGCCTTCGCGGCCTAGTTGGTTCATCCGCCCCACCGTCCACAGGAACAATTCGCCGCCCGGCTGCCATTGGTTGATGCTCGTGCCCGAATGCCCCGTGACGGCGACGCCAATTGGAACATGATACTTCTCGTACATCGCATCTCCGAAGGCGGGCCAAAAACTGCCGCCCGTACACCCAGGCAGGCCGTCGTCGTGGGCGCCGGGCTGCGGGTCGTCGGCTAAGCGCCAGTCGGTCCCGCTGAACGTCGAAACCATGCCGGTCGTCGGCTGGATGCGTTCCTGTCCGCAGCTGGTCGAGTTGGATTGGCCGGCCCCGACGAACACCTCGCCGACGCCGACGTGATCCACCGCGGCATGGGCGATCTCCTTGCCGTCCTTCATCGCTCGCACTTCGAGCTTGTACCACCCGCCGGCCGGCGCCGACAACGCCGCGTCGAACGCCTTGGCGCCCGGCGCCGGCGGCAATGGTTGCCATTCTTCCAGGGCCGCGCCTTCCAGTGGCTTACCGGTCAGGCGGTATTCCAAATTGTCGAACGCCGAACGTATCCGGCCATGCACCAAAACCGATCCGTTAAGGCGTGTTTTGCGTTGAAAGACCTGATAGTCGAGCGGCGTAAAGACGGCGAGGTCCGACGGCAGGACGGGCTTGACGCCGGCAGTGGCGGCCGCCTTTTCCGCCTCTTCTTTGGAGCTAAGGCCGACTTCCACCGTGATGGTACGCTTTTCGTGCGGCGCCAAGGACGCTTCCCAGACTTGATACTTCTGCTCCCACGGCCCCCACACACGCGATCCGCCCGTGAACTTGACCCAGGCGCGGCCGGCGTACCAAGTAGTCGTCTCCCACTTCGGGTCCAGCGGGCCAGGCAGAGCGGTGGCCGGCGTCTTCACCCACTCGTCCTTGCCATTCTTTACCGCCTGGATTGCCGCGTCGAACACGACGTAGAAGGCCATGCCGTTGTTGGTCTTGTTCTCAAGCGCCCAGGTCATTTTCTCAGGCCCAAACTCGTAACGTATCGCCGCTCTCTCCCCTTGGGCCGTAATCACCCTGGCGTCCGGCTGGCCCACGTCCGGCAACTTCTCGGTGTCCTGTTGGTGGAAATAGGCGCCGCGCGAAATGCCGACGCCCGGCTTGAAGAACTCAACGCCGTCCACTCGCAGATGCGTCAGACAGCCGTCGCCCTCGACCACCGCCTCGTAGGCGTCGGTCTGCGCGCGGCGCGTCGTACCTTGTCGGGTGAGCAGGACGCCGCCGGCCGGCGCGACCGGCTTCTCCTCTTGCGCGGCCACGGAGGGTTTCAGGTGAATCTTGGCCGTCTGGTAGGTTCCCACATTGGCGTGCCATACTTGAGACTTCGCCGCTCCGAATGGACCCCAAATTTTCACCCCGTCCGCGTCCTGCCAAGTAATGTCGAGCCGGGACCGTCCGGCGATCCACGTCGAATGGTCCCATTTGGGATCGACCGGATCGACGGCGTTTTTTGCGACGGGCACGGCCAACCGCTCGCCGCTTGCGAGTAGCACGTCCGTCACCGATGCGGAATCCAGAACGATGTAGAACGGCGCGGTGAAATCCGTGGAGTTCCTCGCCAAAAGGGTCACGCCGTCGGGATTGAATTCGTAGGTCACGTCAAACTTGTCCCCGCGCGCCGTGACGATGTTCGGGGCCGTCTGGCGCACATCGGACATTTTGACGGCGCCAAGATGGCCGTCCTTGTCGGAGTAAAAATAGGCGCCGCGCGCGACGCTCTTCCCTTGGTTCAACGGCTCGCCGGGTCGGAGGAACTCGACGCCGCCGGCGCGCAAGCTGTCGAGACAACCGCTCGGATCGATCAGCGCCTCATATTTCGCGGTTCGCACGTGCAAGCCGTCGTCTTCCTTCTGGATGGAAACGCCTTCGACGGCGCTTCCGGGAGAAGAGGGTTCGAGAGGCGGCGTCACGGGGTTCGACGGCGACGGAACGCTGGCCGCCGCCGGAGCCGAAGTTGGAGCGTGACTAAAGCTCATCGCGATAATCAGGGCGATTCCGCCCAGCAACAGCGCCGCCAGGACGGCGCCGGCGCCTGCAAGTAGCAACCAGGGCGGCCGTCGTAAGAGGTCGAGCGTTGCCCCCCGTGCCTCACGATGCGAAGAAGGAGCGGCCAGGGGGCTTATCATGGTGGCCGGGCTGCCCGCGACCATGGCCGTACGTCCGTCCTTCCGGCCGTTTGTTTCGTCCAGATCGCTGGACGGCTGGCGCAGGCCGCCGGACGACGCCGGCCTGGCGGGCGCGGGGGTGGGCGTGTTAGGCGAGGGCAGGCGCGGCGTGGCGTAGTTCACTTCGCTAAAGCCCGCGATGCGCGCCGCCGGACTGACCTTAGGTATCTCGCTGTCCGAAGGCGGGTCGATCGGGCTTTGCGTATAAGGCGCCAACGCCTCGGCCAACTCCGCCGGCGTCTGGTAGCGCCGCGCCGGTTCCTTGGCGATCATTTTCGTCAGCACGGCGTCCAATCCTTCGGGCACGTCGGGGCGGATTTCGCTGATCGGCTTGGGTTGGCGGACCTGATGCCAGATCAGTTTCTCGGCCACGCTGCCGTCTTGGAAAGGGCTGTGGCCGGCGAGGAGAAAGTAAAAAGTGATGCCCAGACTGTAAATGTCACAACGGATATCGACGTTATGGCTATCAACGGCTTGCTCGGGGGCCAGGTAGTCGGCGGTGCCGAGGACGGCATTGCCGTCGTATTTCTGCGTAAGCGACTCTTTTTTGTCGTGAAAGAAGCGGGCCAGGCCAAGGTCGAGGATCTTGACGACGCCGGATCGATCGACGACCAAGTTGGCCGGCTTGACGTCGCGGTGGACCAGGCCGGCCTCATGGGCGTGCTGGAGGCCGAGAGCGGCTTGGTGCATGTAATGGGCGGCGCGCTCCGGGTCCAGCGGCCCGCGCCGCTTGACGAGTTCTTGCAGGCTAACGCCGTCGATGTATTCCATGACCAGGAAATGAAATTTCCCGTCGCGGTCGATGTCGTGGGCGCCGACGATGTTGGGATGGCGCAGCTGCGCGACGGCTTGGGCTTCGCGCTGGAAGCGTTCGACGGCGCCGGGGTCTTCGGCCTGCCCGGCAGGCAGAACCTTGACGGCGACTGGCCGACGCATGATCCGGTGAGAACACAGATACACTGTGCCCATGCCGCCGGCGCCGAGCGGTTCGAGGATGGTGTATTTCCCGCCGAGGATAAAGTTGCGCCAGCGGCCGCGGAGCATCTGATCGGCCTGGAACCGTGTAATTAGACCTTCCGCGACGAGTGCTTCGGCCATCCGGGCGGGCGTGTCCGGGGCTTCGGCGCTGACGCGGGCAAGATAGTCGTCCAGGCTCTTCGACTCGACAACGGTACTCTTGCGCACGCAATCGAGGAAGTCAGAAACGATAGTCGGCGCCGGCATCGGCTCCTCGGGTTCAGACGGGGTGAAATGGGTTCAGACGGATGAAGAAAGGAACACCCTCTATTCTGCCATGCCGCGCGCGGTTAGGCAAGGAGTTGTCGAGAGGCCGCCTATTCCGGCAGATAGGGGGCCGGATCGATCAGCCGTAAATTCCTGGCGGAAATGATGGGCCGCTGGGGCGCCTGCCGCAAAGACTGAAATTCAGGGAACGAACTCAAGACGCCCTTGAAGATCGGAAGGTCTTCAAAACTTTGCGCGTTTTCTCCGCGATCGCAGGCTCTTCGGAGATAGGACAGCGATTGCGCGGCTCTGCCCATGCGATTGAGCGGGAGGCCGTCCCGCGCCGCGTAGGCGTACATCTCGGCGGCGTACCGATACATCACGCGGTCTTCCGGACCTATTTCGACCGCCCGCCGCATGTCTTCAAGGGCGGACTCGGGAATCGGGGACGAGCCGACAAGGTATCGCTCACGCCCGCGAAGCGAGAAAAGGGCGCGGTTGTAGAGCGCCGCCTGGAGATTGGGGTCAGTCCGGAGCGCCGCGTCGAGGTCTTGCCGCGTCCTTTCCAAGTCGTTGGTTTTCCATTCGCTAAAGGCTCGATCATTGTAGAGGCCGGCGGACGTGAATCCCGCTTTAAAGGCTTCGTCGAATTGCTTGATCGCCATTTCGTGCTGCCGGAGTCGGCTGCTGCAATAGCCGATCCGGGCCAAAGTGGGGCCGTCTTCCTGGTGCTTATTAACTTCGACAAAGTCGGCTTGCGCACTGCTGAATTGGGTGAAGTCGTCGTCGGCTTCCGCCAGGCGCAGAGTGGCGGCGCCGCGCGCCAAGAGGTAGTTCCGTCGCCCTTGGTCCTGGGGATGGTCCCGCAGCGCTTGGTCGAACTGCTTCTCCGCGCGGGCGTAATCGCCGGCGACAAAGGCGGTTCGACCCTCCTTATAGGCCCGCACATCGGCAGGGTCTTGCGTCGCCAACTCTCTCGCCGCTGCGCCGACGCCAAGAAACAGAGTCGCCGCCAGCGCGATCGCCGTCAGCGGCCGGCGCGCGGCGGCGCGGCTCAACCGCGCCGGAAGTCCTAGATAGTGATAGACCCCTGCCGCTAGGACGGCCGCCGACGCCGGCCGCTCGGCCGGCTCGAAGGCGAGACAATTCTCGATCAGCCTCGCGAGGCCGCGATCCACTGCCGGGTTAAGGCGTCGTAGGGGAGTGCAACCGTTCTGTTGGCGCCGTAGCACGCAGGCCGCTGCCGCCTGCGGCGATTGCCCCGATGGCGCCCGTCCGAAGGGATGCTTGCCGGTAAGAAGCTCGTACAGGACCGCACCGAGCGCGAAAAGGTCCACGCGTTCGTCCATCGCGCCTTCGTCGGAATCCCGGACCATCGCGCGCAGCTGCTCGGGGGCCATGTACGGCAGGGTGCCGCCGAGGCGTGGGGCGTCGGCGCGGGCGTCGGCGGAGAGGTTGAAGTCGAGCAATAGTGCTTGGCCGTCCGGGCTTAACAGCACGTTGGACGGTTTGAGGTCGCGGTGGCAAACCCCCTCTTTATGGAGGAAGGCTAAGGCGCTGGCGACCTGGCCCGCCAGGCGGACGACGCCGTCCACATAGGCGCCGTCTTCAAGTTTGCCGCGGGGGCCAGACCCAAGTGGGGCCGGGTCGTCGGGACGGGCTGCGGCGCGAATCGCCTCGCCGATGACCGAAGCCCGGCGCGGCGGCGCCGCGTTTTTCGTCGGATACGCCCGGTCAAGTACGTCGGTAAGTGTAGCCGTGCCGAGAAAGGGCATACAAACGGCCGTCTGGCCGGAGCCTTCAATGAAGCGCGCGGACAGGACCGGTACGACGTTGGGGTGGGCGAGCCGGCCGAGTGTGCGGGCCTCAGCGGCTCCTCCCGACGACAGCTTGAGAGCCACGGGCCGTCCCCCCGCGGACTCCTCCAGCGCCAGGTAGACGCGCGCGAAGGAGCCGCGCCCCAATTCGCGTAAAAAGGTGAAGTCGTCGAGCCGCTCGCCAGGCGCCGGCCAATACACGATGGGCGCCGCGGCAATCCCACTAGTCTTCCCTTGAAGGTACTCGTGCCAAGCAACCATTCGGCGAACAGACATCCGATAAGTCGGAAAGCGGTCGCAGAACGCCTCCGGTTCAGGCGTTTGGCCGGCGTCGACGCGTAGGCAGTATTCCGCGCAGGCTAAATCCAGGACGATGGCCTTATCCGCGCGCAATTCAGGTTGGCGGGCTAGTACTTCCGCGGCGTCGGGTTCGGCGCCGCGCTCCCATTCCGTCATGATCTCCTTCGCCGTCTGCCGAGGAGACGCCGCCTGCAGCATGGTTGTCATGGATTGCCTCGCTTCTCGGCGATTTTGAGCAGGAATCGCTGAATGAGCTTGGGGTGCAGGCCGGTTCGCTCCGCGATTTCTTTATAGTCGTTTCCTTGACGGAGCATCTCTAACAAGAGGCGACGATCAGGCGGTTGGCCCTCGATCATGCGTTCCCAACTTTCGTTGGCCACGGCGAATTGGCTCGGCGTCGGCCCGCGAACCGGCAGGCCGCGATCCGGGTCGTCATGGTCCAACGGGCGGAGGCGGTCGAGGTTGGACTTCTGGTTCTTAAAATTCTTACGGCCGGCGTCCGCCACCTTACGGTATGCCAATTCGGCAAGGAAACCGACAAGTTGGTCTGGAGTGTCAAAGGCACATTTCTCCCGAGGGGCCGTGAAGAAAGAGGCCCAAACGTCCTGCATGAAGTCGAGCGAGTCGTACTGCGTTCTCAGGCTATGGTGCAGGCGACAGCGAACGACGCGGCGGAGGTGGCCGCCATAGAGATCGCACATCTCACGGGCAGCGTCAGGACATCCCGCCCGGACGCGCTCCATCAAGAGGTGGAATTCGTCGGCTACGACGTTGGACATAATGCCAGCTTCCTCAACCGAGCGGGCGCGGCCGTCTGATCCTAACTAAAGAATAAAGCGAGTGGCGTAATAGAGCAAGCGAATTCCGCACCGTCCGGCCGAAATGATGGGCCTGACCGCCCTGGCTACGCCGGACCACTGGCTTGCGGCCACCGAGGATCAACCTGCGTAAAGGCATCCGGTCAGCGGCGTGATGGAAGGAAACTGTCTTCCGGGACGGCGATGCGTCGCCGCCCTGGAGGTTTACCGCACGCGCGCCTGGAATCGCAATACGCCGCCTTGTCCTGGCGCCAGTCGGCCGCGCACCTCCCAGCGCAATATCAGCGACCCCGCTTCGTTCTGTTCCGTCGTGAACACCGCGTCGCGATCCGATTGGGCGCTGCCCGCCACATACTCCAACCGCGACGATAGGCTGTCCGACACCGCCACGTCCGTTAGTGGCCGGCCGCCGTGGTTGCTGTAGCGCAGGAAAAACGTCACCACGTCGCCTTGTTGGGCCGACTGCCGATCCGCGCACTTGATTAGCAATAGCGGCTTGTCCGGCGGCAGTGGACACGGTTCGTCGCAGCAGAGCGTGAAGTCGCGCGTTTCCAGTGTGCCACTCACCACGTCCGTGCCGCCTTCCACGCGAGCCAATGCGGCCGTGCCAGTGATTTGCTCCACGCCGCTTACGCCGATCGGTTGGCTCAACGCGAGGGCAAACTCGACTTGTTTGACAAACCGCGTCCGCTCCACTTCCGTCACCGTTTCCGACTTTTTCCGGATGAGATAGGTGACAAGGCTTAGATCGAGTTGCCGCGCGTTCAGTACCTCCACGCGCACCAGGCCGCCGACGCCTATAATGGCCTGGGCGCCGGTCGGCCGCTCACGGCCGAATATCGACTTTAGCTCCGCGAATTGTAGCTCTTGCAGGCTCGGCGTGCGTTGCTCCATCAAAATTTGTCCGCGCACTCCGAGGGCGTCCTGTACACCGACGGCGGCTTCGTAGCGGCCCAACGGCAGATTGCTGCGTAGTACGGCAAAGCGCGGCGAACAAAGGCAAATGCGGTTGGAAGGGGCCACGCGGCGTCGGCCGGCCGCGTCGGTGTACTCGCCCACAGTGTCTTCGGGATCGAGTCCGTAGAGCCGGCCGTCGGCGCCGATGCCGGCACGCGGGCCGCGGTCGCCGCCGTCGTGGAAGCACTCTTCTTCCGGCGGCCGTGGGCCGAGGATCGGGTCGTAGAAGCCACAGCCCACCCACGGCAGGCAGGGGCCGACGCGCGGCAGCGGCAACGACTTCTCATCGGGAAACAGGATCGTGCCGGGGACCGTGCTCGAGACGAGTTCAGCCGGCGGCGGAATGCGGCCGCCGAAGCGCACCACCAGCACCGGCCGGCCGAATTCGCGGGCTTCATTGAGGAGATCGCGATCCGCCGGCAAGTCCGTTTCCATAGTCTGGCCGGGCGGCGCCAGGCCGGGTGCGGCCTTCTCCGGATTTTCGAGATACACGACCTTTGTTATCAGCGATCCGGAAAGAGCGCTTCGCAGGTCGGCGTCCGTCAGTACGACCGGCGCGGGGAAGGAGGCCGGGTTGACGCGGGCCGTGAGGGTAAGACTGCCGCGCACTTCAAGAGTGGGATAGACGGCCAGGTCGGGCTGGTCGGCGAAGCCGGAACATTTGATCCGGTAGAGGTAGCCTGGACGCAAGCCAACCACCGCCGGCGCGTTAAAGGTGCGGCCCTCCGGCGTACCCTGGTAGAACGTGGTCCGCATTCCTGGCGGCCCGGCGAAGCGGACAAAAAGTAGCGGCGAAGGTCCGCGCGTCGGCAACGGCGGCGGCTGGGCGTCGGCCGCGCCAAGCGACGCGGCCCCCATCAGCAGGACGGCGACATAGATGCGCAGGGTCTTCATCGGCTCCAATCCTCGGCGAGTCAGTAACCGAACGGCGAGCCGGGAGCGTAACAGTACTTTCATAATGTACTCCTCACGCTCCGCGTGAGGAACAACGAACGCCCATAATGTACTCCTCACGCTCTGCTCGCCGTTCCTCACGCGGAGCGTGAGGAGTACATTATGAAAGTACTGGTAAGCTCCCGGAGTCCTCCGAGAGCTTACGCTCCCGGCTCGCCATAGTGTTAGAGCCTCTTACGCGATCCGATTACTTCGTTGGTTCGGACAAGTCCGCCGACGCCAAGGTAGGCGGAACTGGAGGCAAGAACTGCGCCGGCTGCGTTGGCGGCAACTTGCCGGTCAAGCTGCTGGGGACGCCCTTGTCCTTCTTCTTGGTAGCGCCCGAGCCAGACGACGCCGACGGCGCCGGCTTCGCGTCGGGGAGAGGTAATGCCGGCGGCAGCAACGGCCCGATCGGCGGTCGGCCTGGAGGCAGCAGCGATGGCGGGATGGTGGGCATCGTAGGCATCGCGGGCAACCCCGGCAACGTCATCCGGTTCGGGGCGCCTGGTGGCAATGCGGCCGGAGGCGGCGGCGGCTTGGGCGCGAACGGGCTGGGCGCGTCCATGGCCGGCGTGTTCGGCGCCTCTAGGTCGATGTTGCCCAAGCGAACCACGAGCAGGATGCTGCCCCGGCGATGGGCCTCCGCGATCGGATCAACGCCCGGCTCCAAGCGCGACGAGATCACCTCGTCGGTGCCGGTGACGGCCAGATCCTGGAATTGCGGATCCGGCAAGTAGACGACCTTCACCAGATAATTGCCCGACGCCACTTGGTTAAAGTCCTCTTCGGTGAACGTGACCGGCACCGCGCTATGGGCCAGGAACGTCGCCGTCTTGGCGGTGCCCGGCACAACTTCCAGCGTCGGATAAAGCTCGACGCCGGGGCGATTGGCGATGTCATTCAGCTTGAGGCGATAGATGGCGGCCTGGAGGAAGTTGTAGCGGCCGGGCGCCTCAAGGTACTGCTGGCCGAAGCCGGCCTTGCCGTCAGGCGTCGGCGCGAACCAGCTGATGCGCATTCCGTTTGGCCCGGTGAAGCGAACCTCCGTCCGCTGCGCGGGGTACGGGCTGACGCCGCCGGTCAGGGCGCCGACGGCGGCCACGGCGCCGGGCGCGCCCTGTCCGGGCACGAAGGGATTGCCGGCGCCAGGCCCGCATGGCATCCCTGGCATCCCCGGAGCACCTGGCATTCCGGGCAGGCCAGGCGGCATAAGGTTCGGCGGGCAGTTGCCGCCGGGCGGACAGAAGCCCTGTGTCTGAATAATGCCGGATTTGCCATCCGGAACGAAGCCGGTCTGCTGAACCAATTCTAGCGGTACGCTCTGACGCACCATCGAGCGGGCCAGGTCGGCGCCCCCCGGCGGCGTCATGCTATACGGCGCGGCCAGAGCCACAGGTCGGCCATACGGCCCTTGAAAGCCCGGCACTGACGATGCCGTGGCGGCGCAACCCGACATACAGCCGGTGTTGCCGTGGTCGAAGGCGTGGCTCATGTATTGGCCGCCGCCGCCCCCGGCTCCGCAGTCGGAGGATACGCAGCCGCTCAGAGCGGCCAGCAGCACCATCGCACCCATCGTACGCTTCATACGTTCCCCCTGCTTTCGGCGTTCGGCCGTCGGCGCAGCGCGTCCGGCCGGAATCCCTTCCCTGCCCAGGTTCCGCCATCCGCGGCGGCGGGTGTAGGTTCCCTAAATGAGGGGGAAGGGTTGTGATCTTTGGAATGGTTCTTCCGCCCCTGCCTTATATTCGGCGCGCCGGGGGCAAGTACTTTCGTCAAACACGGAAGTCTTTACCTTCTCCAAAAAAGCGTCCCCCTCGATTTTGGCAACTTCGGGAGGAAAAAACAAAATCCACGCACACGGGTGGTTGAGACGGTGGGCCGCGTGAAGTAAGCTAGCCGCAATAGACATATAGACATCGTGTTCTCAAATCTTCTCAAGGGCGGCTCTCGCGCTAACAACTTCGAGCGCGGGTCCCCGTGACGCCTCCCCAACGGCTGGGTAGGAACCACTCCGGAAATGGGACCACTGATGGCTTCCCCATCCAAAACAGGTCCTCCCGTCGCGCGGCCGTCGCCGGACGTCGCCCTTCCCGTTGAGAGCGTTCGTCCTTACTGGCCTTCGCCCGGCGTCCGGTTGTTGCTGGCGTTCTCCGGCTTGATTCTGTTGGTTCTCAGCAAACCAACGGCATCCAGCGGCTCTCCCGGCTTATGGGCGCCGTCCGCTGGTCTGGGCTTGGTTTTGGTTGCCTGGTTCGGATCGTGGGCCGGGTTGCTGATACTCGGCGCCGGACTGATTGCCGTCCTGCAGACCGTACTCATTGGAACCGTCTTCGCAGGGCGCGTCGATGCGGCCTCTATCAGCTTGACCGCCATAGACGCGCTGTTAGGAACCGCTCAAGCGCTGGCGGCCTGGTGGGCCTATCGGCGGCTCGGCGGCGGCGCACGCGCCCTAAACGATCCGCAGTCCGCCGTTCTCTTCGTCCTGCTCGTGCCGGGGTTGACGGCGGTGCTGTTCGCCGTCGCGCATGTCGTGCTGGTCGGGGTGGTGCTTGAAGAGTGGACCGATTTTCCGCAGCGACTCGCTCAATGGTGGCTCAGCCGGGCGCTGGGTTTGCTGGCCGTCGCGCCGCCGCTGCTGACGGCGGCGACGCCGTGGTTGGTGCGCCTCGGCCTGATCCGGCCGGAAACGGCGACCCGGAAGCAATCGGCGGATGCCGGTCACGCCGGCGCCGGCGCGCCTCGGCGGCGTCGGCCAGGCGGACGCCGCCGTGTAGGTGCTTGAGGATCTGACGGCGCTGCGCCAGGCCGAGGCCGCGCGCCGCGACACCGAGGGCCGGCTGCGCACCGTCGTCGAAACCATGGCCGAGGGTTTGGTGGTTCAGGACCGCAAGGGAAAGGTCGTCGAGTGCAACACGGCCGCCGGCGCCGTCTTCCATCGGTCGCCCGAACAGCTGCGAGATTCATCGCTTTTGCCGGCCGGCTGGACCTGTCTGGGTGAGGACGGCGCGGCCCTGCCTTATGACGAACAGCCTGTGCCTATCGCGTTGCGGACGGGCCGGCCGATGCGAAACTTCGTTCTCGGCCTTCGCTCCGATGCGGCCGACAGCTGCGTCTCCGAATCGGGCGTGCGCTGGTTCCTCGTCAACGCCATGCCCTTGTCCGACGGGGCAATCTCGGCGGGCGTGGTGACGACTTTCTCCGACGTAACCGCCTACCGCCGCGCCCAAGATATTTTACAACTCTCGGAAGACAAATATCGCGGTTTAATCGAATCGCTGCCGCTCATGGTGGTCCAATTCGACCGTGAAATGTGCATCGAGTACTTCAACCCCGCCGTGCGTACCATCAGCGGTTTTGAGTTGGACGAAGTGGCGGACCCCGCCGCCTGGACCAGCCGTATTCTCTCCGAGGACTTGCCGCGACTTCAAGAGATGATCCACAACGCCCTAAGCGGACGGGCCGGGCGCACCGAGTACCGCTTCCGCGCGAAGGACGGTTCCGTCAAGTCAGCCTTCGCCATGGGCCAGCCACGCTGGCATGAGGGCGCCGTCATCGGTGTTACCACCCTATTGGTGGATATGATCCGCGAGCGCCAGTTGGAGCAAGACCTCCAGCGCGCCCAGCGTCTGGAATTGATCGGCCGGCTGTCCAGCGGAATCGCCCACGATTTCAACAACCTCCTAACCGTGGTGATAAGCCTGGCGGATCTGGCGCACGGAAACCTGCCGTCGGGCCATCCCGTTCACGACGACCTGAACCGCATTACGGAAGCCGGCGAGCAGGCCGCGAGCTTGGCCGGCCAACTGCTAGCTTTCAGTAAGCAGCAGCGCACGACAACGCGGCGTTCCGACGTGAATCGGGCCGCCCGGCGGACACTGGACCTATTGCGGGGCGTCTTGCCGTCGGCCGTGCGGTTGGAAGTTTCCTTAGCGGACGGCGAACTTTTTGTGCCGCTGGACGAGACGCAACTCCAACAAGTGCTGATGAACCTGTGCCTCAACGCCCGCGACGCCATGCCTGACGGCGGCCGGCTCGGCGTTCGCACGGAAGCCGTATCGGTAGCCGAAGAGGCCGGCGCCGCGCCGTGGGTGCGGCTGTCAGTGGCCGACGAGGGCTGTGGCATGAGCGATGAGATCAAAATGCAGATATTCGATCCTTTTTACTCCACAAAGGAGCGCGGCACCGGCCTGGGATTGGCGGTGGTGCGGCAGATCGTGGAGGGATGTGGCGGTCGCGTCGAGACCCATACGGAATTGGGACGCGGTTCGCGCTTCGATGTATGGCTGCCCGTCGGTTCGCCCGCATTCGATTGAACGGATCAGGCCGAGGCGGCGGCAACAACGTGGCCTGTCGAAGGAGAAATAGTGTTTCAGTTAGTCCTATAAGTTCTATAACTCCTATAGGGCGAGTGGGACTCATGGGCCAAACTTAGACACGAATCGATCAAGAGGACGCATCATGAACCATCGATTTCTTCTGGCGGTCCTGCTAGTTGGCGGGTTAGTCCCAATGGCCGTTGCCGCTGACTCCAAGTCTGACGACAAGACCAAATTGCCGGAAGCGATGGACCTGTGCAAATATCAGACGCCTTTCCGCAATCAGGGAGGCCGCGACACCTGTCCGTACTTCCCTCCCATAGCGGCCCTGGAGGCCGCATACGGGCGCACGGGGGTCAAAGTGGACCTCTCCGTGGAGCATCTGATCTGGCTGCGGAACTTGACGGCCGGAAGCGACAAGAATGCCAGCGGCGTGGCCGAAGACTTGTCCTGCATGGTCGGCGGCGGGAATGGGATGGGGATACTTCGGCAGTTCGCCGTCTGCCGCGCCCAGGACATGCCGTATCACGGCGAAAATATCCAAACCACCCCATTCGGTAAGACTATGGGCGTGGAACGTTATGACTGGGGCAAGCCGTTCAGCCAATTCGTACTCGACCGCTGGAACTTCGACCCCCACGTCCTCCCGCCGCAGGCCCGCGCTCACGCCCGCTATGGGATCGAATCCTACAAGTCAATCGCCCCGCAGGATTTGCAGGATCCCAGGAAATATGAAGAGGTGTTGGCCGACGGGCGCGAGATTGTCTTCTCCATCAACATTCACGACAACGCCCCCGGCCCCAAGCCCGGCGAGTTGCCGGTGTGGCATTTCAACCCCGATTCAAAGGCCGGCACGGTCAACCACTTCATGCTGATCGTGGGATACAACCGTCCCCACAAATTTTTCGTCGTGAAAAACCAGTGGGGTTCAGTTCATTACGCGGCCAACCCCAAGGCTCTGGCTCCCGGATGGAAGGACGCCTTGAAGTACGAAGGCTACACCTTGGTGGGCTATGACTACCTCGCTACCTGTAGTGAGGCCCATTACATTACCGAAGTCGCGCCAGTCGGCAGCCCGCGATTCACGTCCCAACGGGCGCTGGGCGAGTGGAAGGTGACGTTCCAACACAAGGACGCGAAACTCCTGACGGGGGTGTTGTGCTGGCGGAAGTTGCCGTTGGCGGCCGCCGGGTCGAATAAGGCGGACCTCCGCATCGGCGACCTATACACTGCGGACCACCAACAATACCGCGTCAACGCGGAACTCGATGGAGACGGTACGAAGCCCTACGAGGTGAAGCTTTATGTCGACTTCGTCAAGGGCGTCCTGCCCACCGATTCGACAAGCGGTGCCGCGTGGAGCGGCACACTGACGCTTCCCGAAAGCGGTAAAAGTATCCTGAGTTTGAAATCGGCCGGAGGAGAACGGCAGAAGATCAAAGACATCGATGTCGAGGATGTCGTGATGACGGCCGAACTCGGCCGCGATACGAACCTCCTCAAGGCCATGCCAGAGCCTAAATAGTCCGTTTAGCGCCACCCGGGCGTCTCCGACTTTTCTTGCATCCCCTTCGCCCATCCGATAGCCTGATTATGAGAAGAGAATCGCCCAGCCGATCTCCTTCCACCCGCCTGTACGCACTCCCCTCTTCGCGCTCGGAGAAGCTCATGGCCATGCCAATACCGTCGGCCCGGCATTTTATCCTTTTCGCATCGGTTATGCTGGCGATCCTTGGTCGGGTGGGGACGGCGCTCGCGGAAACGGCGACGCCGCCCGACCACGCCGAGAAAATGGCTCGCGGCCAGGAGATTTTTGCGAAGTCGGTTCGCGCCCTGTTGACCGACCGCTGCCTGAAGTGTCACGGCGGCGAGAAGACGCGCAGCGGCCTCGACCTCACCACGCGCGAGGGCTTACTCAAGGGCGGCGAAAAGGGCTTGGCCGTCGTCGTCGGACAGGCCAAGGCTAGCCGGCTCTTCCGCTTCATCGCCCACCTCGACGAACCTTTCATGCCGCCCAAGGAAGATAAATTATCCGACGCCGCCATCGCACAGTTCGCAACCTGGATCGACCTTGGCGCGCCTTATGACAAACCGCTCGTCGCCAAGGCGGGCGGCAAAAAACCCATGCAAGTGACGGACGACAACCGGCGTTATTGGGCGTTCCAGCCGCTGAAACGACCGTCGGAGCCGACAGTGAAAGACGCGAAATGGCGGCGGACGCCGATCGACTCCTTCGTCCTGGCGAAACTTGAAGAGAAAGGGCTGGCGCCGAACGCCCCGGCCGACCGCCGCCATCTGATCCGCAGAGCGTATCTCGATCTGCTCGGCCTGCCGCCGTCGCCGGAGGAGGTCGAATCGTTTGTCGCCGACCCCGCGACGGACGCTTACGAAAAGTTGATTGACCGCCTTCTCGACAACCCGCACTATGGCGAACGCTGGGCGCGGCACTGGCTCGACCTGGCGCACTACGCCGACAGTCACGGTTACGAACAGGATTACGACCGGCCGACGGCCTATCCCTACCGTGACTTCGTCATCAAGGCGTTCAACCAGGATTTGGCCTATAACACCTTCGTGAAGTGGCAATTGGCCGGCGACGAGTTCGAGCCGGACAATTCGCTGGCGTTGACGGCCACCGGCTTCCTCGGCGCCGGCACACACGCCACGCAAATCACGCAAAATCAGGTCGAAAAAGAGCGCTACGACGAACTGGACGACATCGTGCGCACGACCGGCACGGCCATGCTCGGCCTGACCATCGGCTGCGCCCGCTGCCACGACCACAAGTTCGACCCGATCCCGACGCGCGACTATTACCGGCTCATGTCCACTTTCACGACGACGGTGCGTTCGGACATGGACGTGAATCTTTACCCCGAAGCGGTCAAGGCGACGCGGGCCGTGTTCGACGCCGAACAGGTGAAACTCGTTGACGCTCGAACGCAATACGAAAAGAAGGGAGGCCACAATACCGATCCGCAATGGATGGAATTGACGAAGCAGATCGAGGAACACGCCAAGAAGGGGCCGCCCAACGCGGTCAAGGCAATGGTGTGCAGCGAAGGCGTGCCGGCGATCCGCTTCCACACGCAGGGCGGCGACTTCCTACCGGAGACGCACTTCCTGAAGCGCGGCGACCCCAACCAGAAAGACGGCGTAGCGACGCAAGGCTTCTTGCAAGTGCTAATGCTCGGCGCGGATCAAGAGAAGCGCTGGGAGACTGGGCCGCCGAAGGGCTGGCGCACGTCGTACCGCCGGCGTTCGCTGGCGAACTGGATGACGGACGTGGACGACGGGGCCGGCCGGCTGCTGGCGCGCGTGATCGTGAACCGGCTTTGGCAGCATCATTTCGGCCGCGGCATCGTCGCCACGCCGAGCGACTTCGGAACCCAGGGCGACAAGCCGACTCACCCCGAACTACTCGACTGGCTGGCAAAGGAATTGATCGACAGCGGATGGAAATTGAAGCACATCCACAAGCTGATGATGGCGAGCGCGGCCTACACGGAAAGCTCGGCGGACGACAAACCGAAGGCGGGCGTGGACCCCGACGACCGGCTGCAATGGCGTTTCGCGCCGCGACGCTTGGAGGCGGAGGCGGTGCGCGACTCGATCCTGACAGTGAGCGGCCAGCTCGATCCGACGATGTACGGCCCCGGTACGCTCGACCCAATGCAGAAGCGACGGGCGATTTACTTCACGATCAAGCGCAGCCAGCTAATCCCGATGATGACGCAGTTCGACGCCCCGGATTCACTGGTCGGCATCGAAGCGCGGCAGTCAACGACGGTGGCGCCGCAAGCGCTGTTGCTGATGAACAACGCCCTGGTGCGAAACTGCGCGGAACGCTTGGCGAACCGTGTGCGGCCGACGACGGAGAAGCCGTTGGCGGACGCGGTGCGGACCGGCTACACGATCACACTAGGCCGGGCGCCGACGGAACAGGAAACGACCGACGCGGTACAATTCATCAAGGACCAAGCGGAGGCGTACAAGCAGGACGGCAAGCCGGACGCGGAGCGGCTGGCGCTGACCGACTTGTGCCAGGTATTGATGGAGTTGAACGAGTTTATTTATGTGGATTGAGGAACCCATGTTTACCGTATCCTACCGATTGAGGATAGCATGGACACTCGGTATGAAAGGATGATCCACCGTGTGGGCGTCGCTTTCTATCGCGATTACCTTCCAGAAGTGCGCGCCGCCGTTCATAAAGACGAGGCGGATGAACTTGTTCAGAAGGCGACCTGTGAAAGAACCGACCTTGTTACCGTAAAATTCCGCATCCATGCCATAGCCTCAGCCGTCCGCCAAGGATACGACTTGTAGACTATTGGGGGACCAGCCATGCCATCGCCGTTTCCGGGAATGGACCCATATATTGAGCGGCCGGAAATATGGCCGGATTTGCATCAGCATCTCGTGGTTTGTATCAGCAGGGCGTTGCTGCCGTTGCTACGCCCCCGATACGTGACTCTGATTCAGCACCGCCGTTTCGTGGACGAGCCGCCGTGGCGCGAAGAGCGGCGACAGTCGTATGTGCAGGTCATCCGACCGGCGGCCCTGGACCGCCCCATCACCGTGATCGAGGTACTCAGCCCGGACAACAAAAGAGCCGGCCCAGCGAGAACATCGTACCTCCAGCAGCGCGAAGAATTCTCGGGCCGCGGCGTGAACCTGGTCGAAATTGACCTGTTGCGGGCTGGAGAGCCGACGGTTTGCGTTCCGGGGGATAGGTTGGCCGGGTTGTCGCCGTGGCATTACCTAGCCGTTGCATCTCGGCACTGGCCGGCCCGCCAGGAGATCTACGCCGTTCCGCTAATGGAACGCCTCCCGCGCATCGCCGTGCCGCTGTCCAAGGACGACGCCGACGTAGTGCTTGACCTGCAGGCCGCATTCACGCCCTGCTGGGAGGACGGCCCGTATCCCGAACTGCTGCGCTACGACGACCAGCCGCCAGGGACGTTGACGCCGGAGGAAGTGCGTTGGTGTGAAGACATGCTGCGCCAGGCGGGTTTGCGGCCTCCGGCGCAAGGACCGACCGCATGAACTTCAAACCTTTAGGAGTCCGTGTTATGAAGTCGATGATCCGCGTATGCTCGCCTCGCACGGCGTTGCTTGCCGCGACGGCGGCCCTGATCTTGTTTGCGCCTCTGGCCTCGGCGGAAGCTCCTGCCGACCCGCCGGCGCCGGAAGGCCAGGTGGTCCTCTTCAAACTACACGCCGAGGGTGTGCAAATCTACGAGTGCAAGGTCATCAATCCGAACGCAAGGGCACTGTGGTATCAATGGGTTCCGACTGGGCCGGACGCCGTTCTCACCGACGCCAAGGGCGACAAGGTTGGCAAGCATTACGCCGGCCCCACCTGGGAGGCCGACGACGGCAGCAAGGTGATCGCGGACAAGAAACCGGTCGAGACGACGCCGAAGCCGCCGGCCGTGCCGTGGCTGTTGCTTAAGGCCAAGTCCCACGAGGGTGACGGCAAATTCAGCAAGGTGACGTACATCCGCCGGGTAGATACTGAGGGCGGGGCCGCGCCTGCGGCGGCCGACTTCGCCTACCAGGGAACCGAGTTGCGCGTGCCGTACAAGGCGACGTATATCTTCTATGGGGCCGCTAAACCGTGACGGAGGCGATTCTATGCTGACTTACAAGGCGATGTACATATTTCTCGACGAAGGCGGCGTTCACGGTGAAGTGCTGGACTTCCCTGGCGCGATCAGTTCCGGGGCCGACCTGGAGGAAGCGCGTCGAATGGTCGCTAGCGCGCTAGTAGACATGGCGGAAACGAACCTAATACTTGGCGAACCTCTGCCGCAGCCTGATCCCGCCATAACGGATCCAGAAGCCGATTTGGAAGAACCCATTTACCTTTTTTTAACGGCCGCTTCCCAGGTAGCGCTCGTTCCTCAGGGGACGGCCCCATGAAGCGCCGCGATCTTATCCGGCACTTGGTCCAGCACGGATGCCGCCAAGTGCGGGAAGGCGGCCGCCATTCGATTTGGGAGAACCCGGCCAACCGACGCCGGACGGCCATTGAAAGGCATCGGGAATTAAAAGAACGCACGGCGGCAGGCATTTGCAAACAACTGGGCGTACCCCCTCCCTAGCAAAACGCTCAGCAGCCGTGTTTTGTCAATCCAGACCATGAGGCAACCATGCAGCACGAATCCCACCTTTTCGCCTCCCCATCATCCGCCTTCCCGACGCGGCGTTCCTTCCTCCGTCGCGCCGGCAACGGTTTCGGCATCCTCGCCCTCGCCGACCTGCTCGGCCAACAGGGTTTGCTCGCCGCCGAGGCCGACGATCGCGCCCTCAACCCCCTGGCGCCGCGGCCGCCCAACTTCCCCGCCAAGGCCAAGTCGGTCATCTGGCTCTTTATGAACGGCGGTCCCAGCCACGTGGACACCTGGGACTATAAGCCCGAACTCGAAAAGCAGGACGGCAAGGAACTCAAGGGCTTCGACAAAGCCACCGGCTTCTTCGTCGATCAAGTCGGCCCTTTGATGAAATCACCCTTCTCCTGGAAACAGCACGGCCAATCAGGCACGTGGGCGTCGGAGATTTTTCCGAACATCGCCAAGCACGTCGATGACATGGCCTTTATCCATTCCTGTTTCACCGAAACCAACAACCATTCGCCGGCCCTGTTCCAGATCAATACCGGCATGAGCCGTATGGGCTTCCCGTGCGTCGGCGCCTGGACGACCTACGGCCTCGGCACGGAGAACCAGAACCTGCCGGCCTTCGTGGCCATGTACGACACGCTCGGCCGCGGTTTGCCCAAGGGCAGCGCCCAGAACTGGGGTTCCGGCTTCCTGCCCGGCGTCTACCAGGGCACCGCCCTCAACGCCCAGGGCGCCGCCATCGACAACCTCATCCGCCCCGCGACCATGAACGACCCCGAACAGCGACGCCAACTGGATTTGCTCAAGCGCCTCAGCCAACACTACCAGCAGGAACACGAACAAGAAGCCGAACTGTCGGCCCGCGTCAGCAGCTTCGAGCTGGCCTATCGGATGCAGATGACGGCGCCCGAAGCGCTGGATGTGAGCAAAGAGCCGGAGGCGATACAAAAACTCTACGGATTGGATAATCCCAAATGCGCCCACGTCGCCAAGCAGATGTTGACGGCGCGGCGGCTGGTGGAGCGCGGCGTGCGCTTCGTGCAGATTTACAGCGGCGGCATGGAGAACGAGCGCAGCTGGGACGGCCACATCGACATCGCCGGCAACCACCGTCAGTTCGCTGGCGAGACGGACGTACCCATCGGCGGTCTCTTAACGGATCTGAAGCAACGCGGACTTTTGGACTCGACATTGGTGATATGGGGCGGCGAGTTCGGCCGGCTGCCGTTGTCGCAGAAGACCAAGGACACGAAGCTGGCCGGCCGCGACCACAACCCGCACGCCTTTACGACGTGGTTCGCGGGCGGCGGCGTCAAGGGCGGCGTCCATTACGGCGAAACCGATGAGATTGGCCACAAAGCGGCGGTCAATCGCGTGTCGATCAACGACCTGCACGCCACCATCCTGGCGCTGCTCGGCCTGGACCACACGAAGTTGACGTACAAGTACAACGGCCGCAACTTCCGCCTGACCGACGTGGCCGGTGAGGTGGTGAAGAGGATTATCGCGTAATTACCGGCCCGCTATCTCGCGCCGCGGCATGAAATGCGTGTTTGGAAAGTGCCAGCGCTAGCCAAATGTTGCTATCGGCCAGCACCATGATGCCACTCCACTTCCTGGGCTAGGAGGATGTCGGCTGCCCGTTCCGGGGTTATCTCGTCATGCGGCGAAGCGGCTTTTTTGCCCAGGATGAGCGGCAGGCCCGTTTTTTTGTCCTTGCCAATTACGGCTTCCTCAGCGGCAGGGGCCGCATCCGCCGCGAGACCTTTGCGGAGCAAATCGGCCACAGCGTCTTTGAGCTTTCGCCCTTCACGCAAGGCGCGGAGCTTCACTTGCTTCACCAGCGCATCGGGCAAATCAAGAGTTGTTTTCATTTAGCCATTTTGCTGGTTTCCCAGCTTTCTGTCAAGCACGAGAAGCGACCGCGCCTGAGGGCCTTTGGAGTGCCGCCGCTTCCATTCCTCCCTTGGCAGAGGTAATATACATCTGCCCAGGTTGCCGGGAGGAATCGCTGTGACAGTCTCGCTTCGCAAGACCCTCCGTCCCTATCAGGCCCGATTGATTACGGACGTATGCCGATCCGACGGCCACGTCTTGGTCGAGCAGCCCACCGGCTCCGGCAAGACCATGCAGGTCGTAACGCTGGTGGCTATGCAGCTCGGCCGGCGCTTCAGCCATGCGGTCATCGCGGCCCCTCAGCAACAGATCGAAGAGGGCTTCACACACCTCGACTATCGGTATGTAGGCTTCCCAGCCTGTCAGGGAGCGGCCGCGCCGGACATTGAGGTTCCCGAACATTTCGTATGGGGAGCGCGGAACAGCAAGCAGCTCAGTTCGACCAAGCGGCTGATCGCTTACCTCCGCCAACCCGGTCCATGCGACCACGCGCTTGCCTGTACCCATGCGGCGTTGAACTGTTTGGACCCGGAGAAGCTGCCGTCCGACCTTTCCGGCAAGGCTCTTTTCATCGACGAGGCGCATCACGCCTCGGCGGATGGACTGTCGGAGATCGTGACGCTCTGGCGGGACCGCGGCGGGCGACTCTACTTCTTCACCGCGACGCCTTACCGAGGCGACGACCGGCCCGTCGCCCTCGAAGGCATGCGCATCTTGCGGCGTTCGTTGGCCGAACACATGGCGGAGGGCTTTGCTCCGCGACATCTGGAAAGCGAGATCGTGGCCCTGGGGCGCCGAGGCGACACAGTCAGCGCCGGTCAGTTCACGGGCGAAGAAGCCCCGCCGGACTGGAACGAAGTCGTCCACGGCGTCTACCGTCGCTGGACCGAAGAAGGCCGTCCGAAAACCATCGTGCGAGTGCCTCCCATGCGGGGCGGCAGCGCCGGCCGGGTCGCCGTCCTGATCCGAGCGCTTCAATCGCAAGGGGCGAGGGTGCTGGACGCCACGGGAACCGGCGTGGAGGACAAGAAGCGATTCCTGGACGCGCTGAAAGGCGAGAAGAACCGATCCCACGCGGAATCCCGGTTCGACGTGGTGGTCGGCATCCAGCGGGTCATGGAAGGAACGGACTGGCCGGTGTGCAGCGCGGTCTACTGTGTGGGAATGCCCGGCTCGCTCAACACGGTCGTCCAGCTCCTGGGCCGGGCGATGCGGCCCAAGAACTCGGACTACCCGGAACAGCAGCGGGACCGGGCGCGACTGGTCTTCTTCGTACCCTGCGGCGGCGGTGACGCCCTTCCCGAACTCTCCATCGACCACAGCCGCCACGCCCTGCTCACCTGCTGTTTCCTGGCGGACCATGAGGTCGGCCAGGAGTGGATCGTCCTGAAGGAAATCCGGCGCGGGATCGCGGACGTGCTGGGCTCGCCAGAGCAGAACCCGGCCGCCGCGGATGCGGAGAACGACGCGGCGGCGCCGCTCGACCCGGAGGTGCGCGCCGAGGTCGAATTGGTGCTGGCCGACGCCCGCGAACAGATCATCGGCCAGGGACGAGAGCCGACGCTAAACGATGTGGTGCAACAGGCCATGCAGGCGAGACAAGACCTACCGGAAAGCGCGTTCCGGCAAGTCGCCGTGGAGATTCTGGCCGGACAAGAGGACGCCGACGGGGCGAAGGCGCGCGAGGCGGTTCGGCGAGAGGTCGCCCGGCGACTGCACATCCGGCCGGAAATCAGACAGGCGATGGAGGAGGCGTTCGCCGCCGTCCTCAACGAGTTCCGAGACGCTACGCTCCAGAAATCGGCGGTACTGGAAAGCGTGGGGCGGCAGGTGCATGGGGTCACGGGCGGCCAGATGCGGGATTTTGCTCAACGGTTGCGGGATGCGGCCCCGCGGCCGCTGACGGAGGAGCAGATTCTGGTCTGGGCTGACGCACAGCACGAAAGGACGAGCCAGTGGCCCAAGGTCGATGCAGGGGAAGTCGTTGATGCTCCGGGTGAAACTTGGGTGAACATTAATGCCGCCCTCAGCATGGGTCTTCGGGGCCTGGTGGGAGGCTCCTCCTTGGGCAAACTGCTCGCGGAGCGTCGCGGCATCCGTAACATTGGCGATCTTCCCTCGCTAGTAGTGGAGCAGATTCTGGCGTGGGCCGATGCCCATAAGAAGCGTGAAGGAAGTTGGCCGAAAAGGCTCTCCGGTGCAATTGCCGAGGCCGCTGGCGAAACCTGGGCGAACGTGAATGCTGCCTTATCCCAGGGTGCTCGCGGTTTTCCTCGGGGGTCATCGCTTGCCAAATTGCTAGAAGAAAAGCGGGGTGTGCGAAACGTTCGGAATCTGCCCGACTTGACGGAAGACCAAATTCTCAATTGGGCTGACCTTTACAAGGATCAGACTGGTAACTGGCCGAACCAGAAGTCCGGTCCAATTGCCGACGCGCCTGGCGAAACTTGGGCCAACGTGAATGCTAACCTATTCCAGGGTGGTCGCGGTTTTCCTGGGGGGTCTTCGCTTGCCAAGTTATTAGACGAAAGACGAGGTGTGCCTAACCGACTCAACCAGCCGTTGACGGAAGACCAGATTCTTGCGTGGGCAGATTTACACAAGGAAAGGACGGGAAAGTGGCCAAAGGTTACTTCGGGCCTCATCGCCGATACCGATGGTGAAGACTGGGCTGGTATGCACCGAACGCTCAGTAGAGGAGGTCGAAGTCTTCCTGGTGGTTCGTCGTTGGCCAAACTGCTAGCCGAACGCCGGGGAATGCGGAACAGGGGGAATCTCACTCATCTCTCGAAAGAACAAATACTGGTCTGGGCAGATTCCTACCGTGAGAGAACGGGACACTGGCCCAAGCCCACTTCGGGAGCGATACCAGATGCACCAGGGGAGACATGGGCAAATGTCCAGAACGCCCTTTTCAGTGGCTTGCGTGGCTTTACGGGAAGGCTGACGCTCGCCCAGCTGTTCCAAGCGGAAAGAGGAGTGCGAAACATAAAGGATCTCCCTTGTCTAACTGAGGAACAGATTCTAGCGTGGGCCGAAGCACACTATCGGCGGAATGGTTCGTGGCCGAAGAAGGATTCGGGACCAATTGATGGCGCGCCAGGCGAGACGTGGAATGGAGTTCAAATTGCTCTCTTGAGAGACCGGCGGGGCCTGGCAGGTGGTTCCTCTCTGGCCCGCCTTATCAAGGAGCGCTGCTACAATTCGCCGCCATGACGGCGAGAATAAAGCCGGTTCCAGGCGTGTTCGGGAGGTTCACGGAATACCGGCTGCTGGAGGCGCTGCGGCTTCGGCCTTGAAGAGCGGCGAGCGGCGGGTTTTCCTTGCGTGAGACTGGCTGGCCTGTCAGGCTAGTGGTGGGTGGTGATGAACCTGGGAGCCGGTCTAGGTGTAAAGTAGGATGAAGGCCGGGAACTACTGGGGCGATGGCGAAAGAAGAAACGACTCTTACTCTATTACGGAGTCATGAAGATGGATACAGCACCGGACAGAATGGACGAAAATGCCACGATCTGGCATTACATGCGTTTCACGAAATTTGCCTCAATGCTGGATACACACTCACTCTTTTTCCCAAGGCCGTTCAAATTTGATGACCGATGGGAAGGACGGCCTCCTCCGTGCTACCTTAGAAACATCAAGAAACATGCGGAAGCGCATGACATGTCCTTTGCGGAATGCGACGAGGAATTCACGATAAGGTTGAACATAAACAAGTATGGACGGTTCGTGAACTGCTGGCATATCGGCGATGATGAATGCGACGCAATGTGGAGGCTGTATGGGCTGGCCCCCGAAGGTGTCGCCATTCAATCCACGATAAGGAGCGCAAAAAAATGCCTTCACCCGGATATGGCGGAACCCGTGATTTACTACGATCCAGGCGACGATATCAGAAGCAAGAGCATCTTCGGTCCCAGCGACATACTCTTCAAACGAACGTGCTTTTCTTGGGAGAGGGAGTTCAGGCTATGGATTGACGATGACGAACTCCTGACAAGGATCAGAAAGAACGAGGAAATCAAGGAAGGCGAAATATCGCCCGGAAAGCTAGTGAAAATCGAGGACATACAGAAACTGATAAGAAGACTTGTGGTTGCTCCTGGGGCTAGTGATTCGTTTGTCAAGTTGGTAAAGGGTGTATGCAGTGCATATGGACGGACTTTGCTGGCAAGCCGAGTCGAGCGGTCCTATTCTGATCGCTTGTGGGATTCATTTACCAAATGAGGGAGCGTCACAAGAATTATGGATCAGAAAAGGTGGCAGGAACCGTTGTTTTGCAGGATCACTCCTCGGCAAAGTCCCGCAGCCGCCTGCCCAGGGCGACGGCGAGCTGCGCCTGACGGCTTTACCCTGCCGGCGCGGGGACAAGGTCGAGGCGATCGCCCTCATCGTGCTACGGCAACTCCAACGCCGCTTTCAGCGCCTGGTTGACCTTTTGCATCACCGCGTCCGACAAATGTCCGATGACCTGCAAGACGCGCCCCTGCCGCACCGTGGCCAGGTTGTAGCATTTGACCAGCGATGGGCCGCTCAATCCCGATCCCGCCCCATCCGGCGTCTTCGGATCGACAAGCACCGTCGTCGGCCGCCCCGCGTCGGCCAAATTGCCCGTTATCATCGCCAGGACGGTGTTGACGAGCCGCCGGTTCTCGGCGTCGCTCTGGACGACCACCGCCGGGCGAATCTTCTGCCCCGGCCTGTCCTGGAAGGGGAACGGTACGATCACGACGTCGCCGCGCTTCATGCCTGTTTCCCGTAATGCTGGTAACTCTCCAGGTGCGGATCGTTGGCGTCGTCCTCGGCCATGACTTCGTTGACGTACGCGGCGCCTTCCTCGGGGTCGAAGTCGTCCAGCGCCAGGAGAGCTTTGAGACGCTCGTAGGCTTCCCGGCGAACCAGGACGTAGACCTCCCGCGTCTCAGGGTCGATGGCAACCGGCTCCGGGACGCTCAACTCCTGCAGTTGCTGTTCAGTCAGTTCGATCATGGCCGTCTCCTTTCCCGCATCGTATCAGCGGGGAGGTTTTCCAGCAATGGCGTCGAGACCGACGGCGAGCTGCGCCTGACGGATTCCAGCCACCGCAGGCATGGGGAAATCTTCGTCGGCGTACAGGAGCATCCGGCGTCACTCCACGAATCCGGCCGCGCCTTCCTCATTCTCGCGGATGGCGCGGTCGATTTCCGCCAGGTTGGCAGCGGCGTACTCCCAGGCGGCCTCCAGGTCGGCGGGAGTCAAACCGGGATAGGCTCGGAGGACGTCGGCGTCGGACGCACCCAGCCGGCGGTAGTTCACCAGTACCCAGACGGGAATGCGCGTTTCACGGATGCAGGCATCCCCGCCGCAGCGATCCGGCTTCTTGGAAATCCAGCTGGCGGTCATGGTCATCGGTCGATCTGCTGAAAGGCCATGACTACGGCAACTCCAGCACCTTTTTCAGGCAGTCGCCGATCTGCCGCATTGCCGCGTCGGATAGGCAGCCGATCGTCTGGTCGATCACCCCCGGATCGGCCGTTAACAGATTCATGCACGAGGCGACGGACACTTGTAGCAGGCCCGAGGCCGTCTCCTGAGTTGGATCGAGTACGACTTCCGTGCCGGGAATGCGGTGAGCCGTTCGCGTGATCTGCACGAGTACGGTGTCGTCGATAAGTCCGTTCAGGAAATCGGCATGCACGACAACCGCCGGGCGGAGCTTGCTGCCCGTGCGGTCGCTGTAGGGCCAATCCACGAGTACGACATCCCCACGCTTCATGTCGTCTTCCGGTATTGTTCGTAGGCGTCGAGGGCGGGATCGTCCCAGCCCGCGCGCTTCGTGGCGCCGTCGAGAATAGCCCGCATGCGCTCGTACAGGTCGGCCCGCACCAGGACGTAGGTCTCGCTGGTGCGCGGATCGCGCAGCCTGGCGATTTCCGCTTTCTCCAGTTCACACTGCTGTTCTTTCGTTAGGTCGATCATGGCCGTCTCCTTTCCCGCATGGTATCGCCTGTCAGGTTTTCCAACAATGCTTCCAACGGACGACAATGCGTCCGCATCGGAAAAGGCGGCAGGAACCGTTGTTTTCCCAACATCACTCTTCCGCAAAGTCCCAGAGGCGCTTGCCCAAGGCGACGGCGACTTGCTCGATCAAGTCGCTCCCCGGTTCGATCTTGCCAGCTTCCAGGTTAGCGACTACCTGCCGCGACACTCCGACTCTCTCGGCGAGCGCCGCCGGGGTCAACCCGACCTCAAGCCGCATCGCCCGAATACGTCCGCCGATCCGGCGGGCGCGCTCGACCGCATGGTCGGCCAAATGGGCGCGGAATTCGGGGTCGGCGACCGAGCGGATGCGGTCCCACGGGACCTCCATGACGGCGTCGCCGACCGGCACTTCGAGAACGTCGCCCGTCTCGCCGATCCGCATTTTCCCCCATTCCGGCGGTGTAATGGTCGCGACGCCGCCGGACGCGAGGGCGCCGGAAGGCCCAAGGGCGGCGCGGCTCGCCGCCGGCAGGATCGACTCCACGGCCACGAGGAAATGATCGCCGTTCTCGAAGGTCGCTTCGAGCATCCCCTGCCGGTCAACGTACCGGGCGGACGCGAACCGCATGGCCGCCCGGTCCCAGTTCTTTTTCATCTTCCCCCTCCTCTCACGGATTCAGCCGTCGCCAGGCCGTCAGGAGGACGGCGACGTTTGCTCGAAGGTATCGGCGCGCCGCCCGCGGCAGAAGCTCCCCGGCAATCACCGCCAAGTCAGGCAGGCTCGCCACGCTCGCGCGATCGTCGCCGTCCCAGTAGACGTGGCAGTGCGGGAGGTGGTGCGGGTTGTCGTCGTTGGCGTAGACGTATACCCGGAACTTGCCGTTGTCCAATATCTTCGGCATCCACCGGCCTCCTGTCCCGCATACATGATAATCCTCCCGAAGGAAGATGACAAAGCGGCTTGCCGATTCCGGTCTTCGTATTCCAGAAGCTAACCCGTCTATGGTAAATTCAAATCCCAGTCGCCGGACGAGGAACGACCATGCAGACCACCGCAACGATTCTGGAGAAGAGCGAAGCCGCCATCTTCGGGCGCGTGTTCGCCAATGGCCGGCCGGCCCTGTCCCCCGAACTGGCCCGCCACGTCCTGGGCTTGACCTTCGGGACACAGGACAGGACGCGGATGCACGAACTGGCGGTCGGCAACCAGGAGGGCGCTCTCTCTGCCGAGGACGAGGAAGAACTACACAACTACATCAAGGTGGGACACCTTATCGCCATCCTTCAATCGCAAGCACGCCAAGTCCTGAAAAAGTAGCTGCCCCCGGGTACACATGGTTGAATCGTTGGCGGTGGAAGTCCGGCGGCGCGCGGTTCGCCGATGTGAGTACTGCCGCGTCCCCGAGGAGTTCTATCAGACTCCCTTTGAACTCGACCATATCATTGCCAGACAACACGGCGGCCGCACCGTCCTGAACAACCTGGCGCTCTCCTGCCTCCACTGCAACGGCCACAAGGGTCCGAACATCGCGGGGCTGGACCCGTTGACCGGGAAACTGACGAAGCTGTTCCATCCGCGTCGGCACAGCTGGGATCGCCATTTCCGGTGGGGGCTTACCTCGTGGGCCGCAGTCCCGTTGGTCGAGTGACAATCGCTGTCCTGGCGATGAATGATCGGGATGCCGTCAGGGCGCGTGAAGAACTCATCGCAGAGGGGGTTTTCCCGCCGCTGAGCTAATTCGACCGCCGGGCGGAGTTTGCCGCTTGCGGATGGCCGCCAGGTCATAGCATTGTGGTGAGGGAAACGCTCAAGGCTCACAGGCTGCCCGATGCGACTATTCCGGAGTATGATTGAAGCGGCGGACGGACTGCCGGCGGTCGGCCCCGGCGCCCGGATGCTGGGCGTCCGTCCCGGCAACGCGCCGACTCCTGACGTGCCGGTCATTCGTCCGCAAGAGGTGTTGGCCCCGGGACAGGGTGGAATGTCGGTCGCCCCCGAGGATCCGATGCGCCTTACCCGTCACCGCCGGCCCGCCAGCCTCGGCGGCATTGGGCAAGATCCGGTTTGGGTTTTGGAGGTAGACGATCTGGGATCCCTGCTCCGGTTCCGACAGGACAGTCCAACGCACGGAGTCATCGAACCCAAGGCTCTAGTGCAACGTCACTCGTGCTTTGATGGGTCGGGTGGGACGGGCTTCTAGCCCG
>DHJA01000121.1:46088-47781 GCA_002404095.1 Planctomycetaceae bacterium UBA4732
GGGCTAGAAGCCCGTCCCACCCATCAATCCATGCGTGACAAAGCACTAGTCCCCTTTCAGGACTACTTGAACGCGCTGGCGACCTTGCGGGTTCGTTGGCGGCTCTATTGCAGGTGATAAACGATCTTACAGGGAGGCGCCGTCATGATTGAGAATGAACGCTGTGAACGCGCCCTTCAAACGAAAGAACCCGAAGAGGCGTCGCGCGCCCTTGTCCTCGATCTTGCGAAGGAAGGGCGGAAGAAAGCGGACCTCTACGCCCTCCTTGAAAACGTCGTCGCCCGATTGCGGGCGAGCCATGCCCCCGAGAACCAGGAAGACGCCGTCCTGAACGTGATGGACGCCTTGACGGGTTGGTGTCACCCGGACGCCCGCCTGATTCCGGACGAGTCCTCGCTTTCTTCCTCGGGGTCATAGTCACCTAACACACGGGTTTCTGCCGCCGCGGCGCATGCGGAGGAGATCGACGAGGCCGTCCGAGCCAACGAGGAAGGCGAAGAAGGATTCGTGGAGTAACGGCCCATGCGGCTCTATGCCGGTAATGGTCAACGGAGGCAACTTCATGCAAACAGCTTTGCGACTGGAAACCACGGTCCTGCCCGGCCATCGTCTTGAGGTCAGCGCTCCGGAACTTCCCGACGGCGTTAAGGTTGAGGTCATCATCGTCATGCCCAAAAAGCCGGATCCGCTGTTCGGTTCGGTGCTGGAGTTTTTGGAATCTCTGCCTCCCGGCCCCCGCGCCTTCCCGACATGGGAGGAGTACGAACGATTTTTGAGGGAGGAGAAAAACGCCTGGGAGCGCTGAGTCTGCCTGCGTCCGGTCGTATGATGTTGGATGACCTGCTGAAACCGTGAAAGGCCCAAGCGAATGGCGCCGCTCTCCGACCGCCAGCACGACGCCTTCGACAATCCCGCGAAAATGGCTTGCCGCGAAGGCAATCTCCGCGTCCTGCGCGAGGCCGCCTACCTCCTCTGGGAAGACGGTACACGAACGCGACTCCGCTGCGACTGGTGCGAGCTGATGGGCGCCACCGGCGAGCGGACCATCGACCTCCTGGAACGTGAAGGCGTTCTGGCCCCCGGCGGCTTCGTCGGCGTCGATCTCAACCCCGCCCGGATCGACGCCTTCCGACAACGCCGGCCCGACTTGAAATGGGTCGCCGGCAATCTGTACGAACGGCTGGAAGCGCCCGAGTTGGCCAACGTCGGCGTCCTCAACCTCGACGCCTATGGCGAGATCGGCGACCCGGACGGCAGAGGCGACTTCCAGCTCATCCGCGGCCTAGCCTTGCGCGGCGTGGAGAGGTTCGGCGAGTTCGCCCTCTTCTGGAATCAAGACCTGGATTCCGTCGTTCGCAGGCGAAACAACTCAGGCCAGGCGCTGCGCCGACATACCGAGATGGTTTGTAAGGCGCTGAAGGGATGTCTTCCCCGCCGCGACCTCGTTTCCGAGATGCTGCTGCCAGAAGGAGGCGAGGAGCGGATCGACTCCGGATTCGTGGGCGTGCTGGGCGCTTTTGAGATCTACCGGGGAAAGACCAAAGGACACCGAATGGCCAACCTGCGGATCATCCTGCGCTGACGGCCGCCGTCGTCTCCGTAGCCGTCAGCCCGCGGGCGACTCCGGTTCGGAGTTCGCGCCCTTAAAGTAGTTGTCCCATGTCGGGGGAAACAAAGAGCGCCATGCTCCAAA
>DHJA01000159.1 GCA_002404095.1 Planctomycetaceae bacterium UBA4732
ACCGCGCCACCTCTCGACTCTACCCGTTTTTCTATGTGAGTTCGACCGTCCGCGCCCCGTAGTTGATGTCCAGGTGGCGGCCATCCAGAAGCAGCGTTCCCAGCAGCGGATACTCCCCGTCGCTGGCGGCGATCTGCGTCTCGTAGGAGTTGCCGAACCAATCGACGAAGCACGCGAACGTCTCCAACTCGACGGAACGGCCGTCCGCCAAGATCGCCTCGGCGGACGACTGCTTCACCAGTCCGAGTCCGGCGACCCGCTTTCGCGGGATGGCCAACCCGCCGTTGAACGCGGTGTCGATCCACACCTCGATCTCCGTGCGCGGCCCATCGCGCGCCGCCGACACCGGCACGCGGAGCAGTGCCCGCAGCCCGTCGTCCACGAATCCTTTCACCGTTGCAGGCCCCCGATGTGAAAGGCCGCGCGGCGCCCGATCCGGATGGTGTGCGACAAGCGGGACGGGTGCTTCGCCCGGGCGGACTTCACCGCCTCGTCAAACGTGTCACCCAGGAAATACTCGCCGGACTCCGGCTCGATGGCGACGAACCGATTCGTGTGCTGGGGTTCCAGCACGGCCTGTAGTTGATCGGCGTAGATGCGCTTGGCACGCTCGATGACCGATCTCGTGTCGTCGGATACCACGTCGGCCCTCCCTTCCTTGCAATGGAACTATCGCGCATTGTATACTCAAATCCCACGGCCAACCGCGAGCGGTTTCGCCCTCATATCCTACGGGTCGTGGTTCGCACTCGGGTTGCCTGTTCCGGCCCCCCCGGCGGTGACCGCGAGCGATCTTCGGCTTGGCAACCGAGGAGCCGAACCAGTGATTCTGTAGCGCCGCGCCTGACAATCTACCCATTTCCATCCGCCCTGCAAGCAAATCCCGGCCTGCCGTGCGCGTTGTTCCAGGGCTACACGTCGGCCGACCTGGCGGCGCTTCTATCAACCAGCAAAGGAGTTAGGGCGACGCCCAGAAGCCGTCGCGCCGCATTGCCGCGATGTTGTTGACCATTCGCCTGTCGCGGGGCGGCTGGTAAGGAGCGGCTTCACGTCATCAAGGTTCGGGGATACCCAGTTGCCGGCACGCGCCTCGAGCCGTGTAGTCGTTCACCTCGCGGTGCCGCGGAATCGACGCCCGCTTGCTATTCGCCGGATTCACCCACACCGAATGTCCTCGCTCCCGAAGCGGCCGGCATCCGTGCCGCCGCAGGGGACGGAGCAAAATCCTCGCGCTTCACGGAACCACCATCCCGGCCGGCTGTTGGCACATCGCCGAGCTGGCCGACAGGTGCAAGTAGAGCGGTTCCTCCACGTCCATCTCCGGATCGGTCGCCGCCGGGTCTGGCCGGGGAAGGGACTCGCCCAACTCCAACCGCGTCTCGATCATGTCCAGCAGCGCCATCCCCAGCATCCGACGCGCGTCGTCGAGGTCGGCTCCGCAGGTAATGGCCTGGGGAAGTCGAGGACTTGGGCGTGTACGCCGCCGTTGACGAACTTATAACCCGCCTTGTACTGCACCACGAATCGGCCTCCTGGGTGGAGAGGGCGTTGAAGCTAGTGTACCACCGGAGAAACATCCAACAAGGGAGAAGAAAAGGTGTCAGGAACCTTTTCCGAGCGAAAATGGGCGAAAACGTTCCTGACACCTTTTTCATCTCGTTTGCATTATTGATTCGCGAACCACGCAGCCACAACCCGCTGGGCCCTGCCTTGTTCTCCTTCGAGAATTCGTTCATCATCAGGTTCAAACTGCACGAGCAAGCTCTCGTTCGCTTGGATCGTATCGTACAGCTGGAGTGCGAAGAAATTTTCAGGGTCGGCCAACTGCTCGATCACGAGCGGAAGAATAACTGGCCCGAGAGCGATGAGAGCGTCGTATTCCTTGCCGATCGCTCGCGTGTGGGGATTGGAACTGATCGCCAAACCGCCGCTGAACCACGTACTCTTCCAGGCCGCGAACGCCTTGTCGAAATCGTCCCGAACTCGTTCTGGAACATTGTCGCGCTCTGCGGTCAGAGCACGTTTCTGAGTGGCGGAGGTGTATGACTTCGCCCCTTTTTCCTTCATGACATCCTCCACTACCGCTTCGTAGACTGCGACCAGCGTGCGACTCCTGCGGTAAAATGCCTGCACGCGCCCGTAGAGGCTTCCTACCAATTCGTTCAGTCCGTGTTGGATGCGCAGATCCCCTCCACATTTTGACTCCCAGCGCGGCCCATGTCCAGGGCCCGACGCCGAACCGTGCGTCATGTTGGATAGGGATTGGCCCCATACCGCGATCGGGCCGTTGGCGGATCGCGTGAACCCAAACCCGCGGTAAAAGGCGTCGAAGTTCCCGATGGAACTGCCGGGCCACAACCATCAATTAGTGATCCCGACCGTCCACGAGATGCAGTTGTAAACGGGCGTAGCATTGTCGGTCACAACCGCAGCATTGACATTCAGGTTCGGGAAATACCCTTTGAACGTTGCTTTTTCCGGCGGCGTCATCGCTCTTGCCATGCGCGTCTCCTTAAAAGCCGAACCAGTGAAGAAAACAAAGAGCGCCATGCTCCAAATGGACAATCCGAAATCTACGGACGGCGAACGCCACCGTCCGTGAACGGCTTCATTAAAGAGTT
>DHJA01000110.1 GCA_002404095.1 Planctomycetaceae bacterium UBA4732
CCGGAGTACCGGGGAGAGGGGAGAAAGATCTAAGGAGCAAGAACCCAATGCGTTCAAGTCTGTTTCGCCTGGTCCACGGCTCAAAAATGAAAGCCTTGGACGGCTTCCCCGGCCCCGCGCCGTCGTTCCCATTCGGCAACGGCCTCGACTTCGTGGGCAAGCTGCCGTGGGAAGTCTGCGCCCGTTACGCCCGCGAATACGGCGGCGTCACGCGCATCTGGCTCGGCGGCCGGCCGGCCCTCGTCCTTAATGATCCTAAACTCATCGGCGAAGTCCTCGATACGCGCGCCGACGACTTCTACAAGAATTCGCCGCGCACGGCCCTGCTGCCCGTCATCACGGACAATTGCCCCTTCATCGCCAACGGCGCCGATTGGAAGGCCAAGCGCGAGAGCCATCCCTTCCGCATGGACGGCCTCCGCGAATGGCTGGCCAGCCAGGTCGAGCCGATGCGCGCGATGCTGCGAGAAGGCGTCCGCCTATTAAAGAACGTGCCGGGGCCGGTGGACGTGACGCAGACCGTGCAGCAGCTCGGTTTCGACGCCTTTTCCGTCGCCGTCTGGGGCTGCGTCCTCGGCGCCGACGTTTATGAATGGTTCCTCACGTTGGGAAAGACCGGCGACCTCCGCATGAAGCTCGACCTGATGGCGCCGCTCTTCCCGCCGATCAATCCTTGGTTCTATTCGGCGCGGCGGAAGTGGTTCGCCCTTTTTTCTTCGCTCATGGATCAGGCGAAGGCGCCGGACCAGCCGCCCCGCTCCGATTTGTTGAGCGTACTGCTCCAGCGCGGCAGGCCGTCGTCGGACGCCTTCCGCGACGCGATGGCGAATATCTTTTTCGGAGGCGCCTTCTCCGCTTTCAGCGCCGTGACCTCGAGCCTATACTCTCTGGCTCACAATCCCGCCGTGGAACAACGCCTGCGCGTCGAGCTTGGCGCTCTCGTCGGCCGCGACCCCGATTACGACTTGGAAGCGCTCGAAAGCTGTACGTACCTCGACTGTGTTCTGCGCGAGGCGTTGCGCGTTTACTCGCCGGCGCCGCTGTATTTCCGCAACTCCGCCAAGGATCGCTCGGTCTCACTGGGAGGCCAAACGCTGCCGCCGAACACTCTCTTATTTATCTCAAACTGGTTCCTCCACCACGACCCGGCCCACTGGAACGACCCAGATCGCTTCGACCCCTCCCGCTGGGAAAACGGCGGCGCGGAGCAAAATCCCTTCGGCAGCGGCTGGTACTTCCCATTCGGCCGCGGCCCGCGGACGTGCGTCGGCCAGCCGTTTGCAATGATGGCCATGAAACTGACGTTGGCGGAGATTTTGACCAATTCGCGATTGGAATTGGATAGAACTCTACCTTATCGGCAGGATTTCTTCTTTGGCGTGATGACGCCGAAGGGATTAAAGGGATCGTTCCGACCTGTCGGGTCGAGCTGACCTTTCAGCCGCTTCGTCCTCGCGTCGTCAACCGGCCGCTTTCTTGCACTCGGCCGCGCCCGCTTCTATAAATCAACAGTCCGGCGTCCCACTTGCACGGCTATCCGAGGACTGTTATGCCTTCCCTCAAACTGCGGCGGATCGACTGTGCCAGCGGCGACGCGGCCGTCCAGCTTACGGCGCTGCGCACCCAGCTCAGCGCTGGGGGGAACGTCGTCTCGGCGCGCGGCCGGGAGCTGACCGAGAAAGTTTTCGGCGAAGCCTTGCCGCCCGTGCGCGTCGTCGAGCGCGTCTGTGAGGACGTGCGCGCCCGAGGGGCCGACGCCCTCTTCCATTACACCGAACAGTTCGACCGTGTGCGCCTCGACGCTCAGAATTTGCGCGTTACGCGAGCGGAAATGTCGCTGGCCCACGCCGCCGCGGACCCCGCCTTCCTGGAAACGGTGCGCCGTGTACAGAAGAATGTATGGTCGTTCCAGGCCGGGTTGCTGCACCGCGACGCCGTGATGACCGTAACCGGCTTGCACGAATTGCGTGTGCGCTATCGGCCCTTGCGGCGCGTCGGCGTGATGATCCCCGGCGGCGCGGCGGCTTATCCCTCGACCCTGCTGATGACCGTCTGTCCGGCGCGGGCGGCCGGCGTGCCGGAGCTGGCCGTCGTCATGCCGCCAACGCCCACCGGCGCCTACAACCGCGACATGCTGGCCGTCTGCCATGAACTCGGCGTCACCGAGGTCTATCGCGTCGGCGGCGCTCAGGCGGTGGCCGCTCTCGCCTACGGCGTGGAAGGGATGCCGGCCGTGGACATGATCGTCGGGCCGGGCAACCTGTTCGTCGCCTTGGCCAAGCGGCACGTTTTCGGCCAGGTCGCCATCGACTGCATCGCCGGCCCCAGCGAGGTCGTCGTGCTTGCCGACGCATCGGCCCGACCCGATTTCGTCGCCTCCGACATGCTGGCCCAGGCCGAACACGCGCCCGGCGCCAGTGTCTTGGTAACGTGGCACGCGCCGCTGGTGGACGCCGTGGCCGCCGCCCTTGAGAAGCAACTGGAGGGTCTGTCGCGCGCCGACCTGACGCGCGAGAGCCTGGAGCAGTTCGGCGCCCTGGTGCTGGCGCGCGGCGAGAACGAGGCCGTGGAGATCGTCAACAAGATCGCTCCGGAACATCTGCAAATCGCCACGGCCAACGCCGAGAAATTGTGCGAGCGGATCCACAACGCCGGCGCCATCTTCCTCGGTCCTTACACGCCCGTCGCCGTGGGAGATTACGCGGCGGGGCCGTCGCACGTGCTGCCGACCGGCGGGTCGGCCCGTTGGGCCAGCGGCCTGTCGGCCAACGATTTCCTGCGCCGTTCCAGCGTGATGTCGTTCACGCGCGACGGCCTGGCGCGAATGGCCGACGACGTGCGTTTGCTGGCCCAGCGCGAGGGGCTGACGGCCCATACCGCCAGTGTGGATGTGCGGTTGGGGCCGTGAAACGATTATTGCGTAGCGTCCCATAAGTCCCATAAGTCCTATAAGTCCCATAAGTCCCATAAGTCCTATAGGACGTATAGGACGTATAGGACTTATGGGACTTATGGGACTTATAGGACGCTACCGATTTATTGAGAGGTATTTTCTGAGTGATCGAACACCTTCGTCCCGCCGTCCGCGCCATGTCCGGCTACGTCCCCGGCGAACAGCCGCGCGACGGCGCCTTCGTCAAACTCAACACCAACGAGAATCCCTATCCGCCTTCTCCGCGAGTCTTCGATGCGCTGCGCGACGCGCTGACCGCCGACCGTCTGCGCCGCTATCCCGACCCAACGGGCGTTCACTTCCGCCAGATGGCCGGCCGCGTCCTCGGCGTCGATCCCGACGGCGTCCTCATCGGCAACGGCTCCGACGACATTCTTACCATCGTCACCCGCGCCTTCGTGCCGGAGGGCGGCCTCATCGTATCGCCGACGCCGAGCTACCTGCTGTATCGCACCCTCGCCGACCTTCAGGGCGCCCGTTTCCAGACCGTCCCCTTCGCCGCCGACTGGGATTTGCCCGAGGCGTGGCCGCTCGAACAGGCCCACCTCACCTTCGTTGCCAATCCGAACTCGCCTTCGGGAACGACGGTCGGCCGTGAGCGGTTGCAACGGTTGGCCGCCGAGCTGAAAGGGCCGCTCGTCGTTGATGAGGCTTACGCCGACTTTGCCGACGACAACGCTTTGGAGCTGACGAAGCCGAACGGCCGGTCGCCTGGCGTGATCGTGAGCCGGACGTTCAGCAAGTATTATTCCCTGGCGGGCGTCCGCTTCGGCTTCGCCGTGGCCGACCCGGCCGTGGTGCGCGAACTTCTCAAGGTGAAGGACTCGTACAACTGCGACGTGCTGAGCCTGACGGCCGCGACGGCGGCGCTGGAGGATCAGGACTATTATCGGTCTCTACGGGTGAAAATCCTGGCAACGCGCGGCCGCATGACGGAAGCGCTGGCCCGACTTGGTTTCGTCATCCCGCCAAGTCAGGCGAACTTCGTCTGGTGTCGCCGCGACGACCGGCCGGTGAAGCCGCTTTATGAAGAGCTTAAAAAGCGCTGTATTCTTGTGCGCTACATGAATTATGAGGGAAGCGGCGACGGTCTACGGATCACGGTCGGGACGGACGCGGAGGCGGATCGGCTGCTTGAGGAACTGGTCGGCCTCGTTTGAAGGGGGGGGACGTGATGAAACCGCCGCGCGTGGTGGGGTTGGTACTGTGCAAATCGTTTAACATAGACCCCGCCGTGGGTGAACTGAATCTGTTGGGCGTCTTTCACTCTTTGGCCTTCGCCACTTGGCCGACGCCGCCGCGACCTTTCATCGCCTTCGCGGCGCTGCACGGCGGGCAGGGGGATGGTACAATCGAATTAGTGGCGATGAACCTGGAGACCGAAGAACTTATTTATCGGCATCAGCGCTGGTATACTGTGCCCGATCCGGACCTCGTGGTCCATCTGGAGATCAAGGTCCGTCGCTGTCGCTTTCCGGCGCCCGGCCGTTACGGTTTCAGCCTGCGGTTTAACGGTGAGGAACTGGCCTACCACCCTTTGGATGTCCGCCGACTTCGAGGTGACTGATGAACGACGTTTCCACCGCCCAGGCCGTGCCGGCCGCGTCGGCCGGCCCTGTTATCCTACCCGAGAGAAAGCCCAACCCGCCGCCCGTGGTCTTGGCTGACGGATCGCTACTTTTCCGGTTTGAGGACGGCGTGGAGGAGTCAATAGTCGCGCCGGAGAAGCGCATCTTGCGGCGGAGCGCACGCGTCGTCCGCAAGACGCGGGAGACGGAAATCGAACTGGCACTCGACCTCAACGGCGCCGGCCAATCGACCGTCGCCACCGGCGTCGGCTTCTTCGACCACATGCTGACGCTGCTCGCCCGCCACAGCCTTATCGACCTGACCGTCGAAGCGAAGGGCGACCTGCACATTGACGCGCATCATACCGTGGAAGACATCGGCATCTGTTATGGCAAAGCGCTGGCGCAGGCTCTAGGCTCTAAGGTCGGCATCCGCCGTTACGGCAGCGCGACATTGCCGATGGACGAGACGTTGGCGACGGCGGCGGTGGACCTATGCGGCCGGCCGTTCTGCGTCTGGAAGGCCGAGGTGCCATTGGAAACGCTGGGCAATTTCAGCTCGACCCTGGCCGAAGAGTTCTGGCGGGCGGTGTCGTCCAGCGGGGCGTTCGCGCTGCACGTCGTCGTCCATCACGGCCGCAATACGCACCATATCATCGAAGCGATCTTTAAGGCGACGGCTCGTGCCCTGCGCGAGGCCGTGGAGATGGACCCACGCTCGCCGGGGGTGCCTTCGACAAAAGGGGTTCTATAAGACTCATAGGACCTATAGGACTTATAAGACCTATAGGTCTTGAGACCGCCGGCCGGCGAAGGTATTCTGGGAAGCGCCGGGCGAACCGGCTTCGCCTCCTTCTTTTTCCTCGGGTGCGTACCATGAGCAGCGAAGGCATCGACCGTCAGCAACAAAAGATGAACGAGTTCTTGCGCCTGCTGCCGCTGACCGCGCTTATCGCCGGCTTGCCGGACGGCGAACTCGGCCGGCAGTTCAGCGAGGGCCAGTTGGACGTGCGCGCTGCCTCGCTCCGCGCCGCCTACAAAGTGGCCCGCCAGCTCCTTCTCGATGTGGCGAAATAGATCGTGAGGGCTTTAGGTCATGACGACCGTACAATCCCCACGGACGGGGCAACCGCCGGAATCCTTCGGCCGTTACCGCATCCTCAAGAAGCTCGGACAGGGCGGCATGGGGACGGTCTACCTCGCCCATGATCCCGAGTTAAGCCGTCTCATTGCTCTCAAAATCCCTCTCGAAGAAGCCGGGCCGGAGACGGCCGAGCGCTTCCGCCGAGCCGCCCGCGCCGCCGCGTCTTTGCAGCATCCGAACATCTGCCCGATCTACGAAGCCGGCGCCATCGACGGCGCGCCGTATCTGACGATGGCCTACATCGACGGCCAGACGCTGGCGGAACGGCTGCGTTCGGGCCAGATGTCGATCGGTGAGGCGACCCGGCTGATGCACGCCGTCGCGCTGGCCTTGGCCGAGGCTCACGACGGCGGCGTCATTCACCGCGACGTGAAGCCGTCCAACATCCTCATCAACCGCCGCGGCGAGCCGATCCTGACTGACTTCGGCCTGGCCCATCTCGGCACACCCGCTTATATGGCGCCTGAACAGGTACGCGGCGAACCGGCAGGCGATATGTATAGCCTTGGCGTCGTCCTCTATGAGTTGCTGACCGGCCGTCTCCCCTTCGATGAACCGGCGACGCGGGAATTGGACCTGCGCTTGGATTCGATTTGTCTGCGGGCGATGGCAAAAGACACCGAAGCGCGTTACCCGGACATGACGGCGTTCGCTGCCGCGTTGGCCCCGTTTGTTGAGACGGCGCCGGACGAACGGAATGACGAGAGTTGGTCGTTGTCCCTTTCCGTCGGCGATGCGGAGATTCCGTCGAGCGAGGAAAGGAAACCTTCCGCGCGTCCGTCCCGCTGGCCGTGGCGGCTCATCGCCGCGTCGGCAGTCGGCCTGACGGCCGCGCTCGCCGGCTTCTACGCCTTTACTCAGATGCAATACCTTCAAAGGATTCATACACCGCCTGCCGTCGCGTCGCCGGCTCCCGATGCGGCCGGCCGCATCGAGCCAAATCATGCCGCCGCATGGCTCTTATCCGCTCAAACATGGCACACCCAGGGCCGGCGCGATAAGGAACTTGAAACTCTTACCGACGCCTGGAACACCCTGAAGCCGACGACCGCCGAAGAGTACGCCGGCTTGGCGCAAATCACCCTCGGACTCGACCGGCTCGATGACGCGCTCCGTGCGGCCGATGAGGCCGTGGAACGCGATTCTCAATTGGCGGACGCTTTCGAGGCGCGAGCGCGGGTCTGGCTGCGAAAAGGAGACAAGGATCGCGCCGCCGCGGATTACACCCGCGCGGCGGACTTGATGAAGCCGCGCGAGGCGCGAGAATATCTCGACCGTTCCCTTCTCTACGAGTTGGCCGGCGACCCCGACAAGGCGTTGGCCGACGCCAACCGCGCTTTGGAGTTGGCACCGCGTTTGGCCGCCGCATTCCGTCAGCGCGGCAGTATCTACCGCGGCAAAAGGGACCGCGCCCGTGCCGTCGCCGAGTACAAGCATGCGCTGGCGGTGCTGACGCCGCACGTCGCCGCCGACTATTTCGACCGGGGGTGGCTCTACAACGAACTCGGCGACTACGACCATGCGGCCGCTGATCTCGAACAAGCGATATTGCTAGGCTTGAAGTCGGGTGAGGTTCACGGCGAGCTGGCGCACGCTTATCGCAGCCGCAAAGACTACGACAAAGCGGTGCTCCATCTCGACGAAGCGCTGCGTCTGCTGCCGGCCGACGCCCTGCTGTACGGTGAGCGCGGCGTCTTGTCCTTCACGCGCGGTCGTTACGAAGCCGCGATCAAGGACTATACGGAGGCGCTAACGCTTAATCCAAGCGATAGCCAGGCGTATGTGAATCGCGGCGACGCCTATTTTCAATCGGGCGACAACCGACGCGCGGTCGAAGACTATTCGCAGGCTCTACGGAGGATGTCGGAGGTGGACCGCGCGACGCTGGCGGACGTTTACGACCGTCGCGGCGTCGCCCTGGCGCGGCTCAAGAAATACGCCGAAGCGACGGCTGACTATAACCGCGCCATCGACAACGACCCTGACGACCCCGTGTTATACCTCAACCGGGCCGTCGCGCGCAAGCAGACAGGCGACGGCGCCGGGGCGGATGCGGATGTGCGCAGGGCCGAGGAACTGCGAGGGGCGGCGCCATAATCGTTTAGCCGCGACCCGAAGGGGAGCGCGTGGCGCCAACGCGCTCCCCTTCAGGTCGCGGCTAAACAATCGCCTCCCAATCGGCTCACGTCAACATCTCCATAAACCCCTGCAATTCCCCCGCGGCGTGGGCATCGCCCACGCGCTGCGCCACGGCCACGCCGGCGCGATAAACGGCTCGCGCCTCCTCGTCGCGCCCCAACCGCGCCAAGACCTGCCCCGCTTGGAGATAAGCCGGCACGTACTCCGGCGCCACGCGCAGCAACTCCGCGAACACCTTCGCCGCCGTCTCGTCCTCGCCCGCGCTGGCGTAATCCATCGCCAAACCGTACCGGGGAAACGGATCAGTCGGATCATCCGCCAGCATCTCTTCCAACCGCTCCCTACGTGACTTGGCTGCCATCGTCCGTCCTCCGCGAACTTTCGTTGTCTCCGTCCCCATACCGGCCCTTTTCTACGCCGCCTTCCTACGATGGGCAACTCACGCGCAATCGGAACCGTCGGCGCAACCGGCAAACCCGCTTTTCCGCGCGCCGTCGTCGCTTCCCTTACACGACCGGCCGCCGCCTTTATCCGCCGGCCGAGTCGCCATTCAGCGGACGGCGCGCGTTGGCCGAATCAAGAGAGCGACACCCCTCCGGATGCGAATCCGGGGACCGCTCCTATTCGATAGCCGAGAGGCGACATGAGAACGCACACCTCCCTGTTGGCCGTTCTGATCCTGACCGCATCTCTCCCCGCCGCGGAACCCGTCCTCACTGGCCCAGCCCTGGTCCCGCCCCAGGTCGTCGGCCGTGAATGGAACCCGCGGCAAACCCCCGTCGTGGATGTGGTCAAGCGCGTCCGCAACGCCGTCGTCAACATTCACAGCGAACGCATGACCCGCGCCGGCGCCGCCGAGGAATTGCTCGCCTTGGAGCCTTCCCAAAACCGCGTCAACGGCATGGGCACCGGAATTATAATCGACCCGCGCGGCTACATCATCACCAATCAGCACGTCGTCGAAGACGTCAACTCGCTGCGCGTGCGCATGGCCGACGGCACCAGCCTGGCCGCTCGCGTCGTGGCGCGCGACCGGGATGCCGACCTGGCCCTGCTCAAAGTGGACGCCGGCCAGACGTTGGCGGTTGTACCGTTGGGCACCGCCAGCGACCTGATGGTCGGCGAAACCGTCATTGCCATCGGCAACGCCTACGGTTACGAACACACGGTATCGGTCGGCGTCGTCAGCGCCGTCGGCCGCGACGTGGCTTTGAACAAAGAAGTATCGTACAAGGCGCTTATTCAGACGGACGCCAGCATCAATCCGGGCAACTCCGGCGGCCCGCTCCTGAACATCAACGGCGAATTGATCGGCGTCAACGTGGCGATCCGGGCCGGCGCCCAGGGCATCGGTTTCGCCATCCCCGTGGACGCGGTCATCAAATCGGCGGCCGGCATGATGGACGGCAGGGTGGACGGGACCGGCCTCGGCCTCGGCGTCCACGACGACGTGCATACCGGGAGCGACAACGGCGCCTGGCAGCGCAGCGTTATCGTGGATCGGGTGGACGCGGCCAGCGCCGCGGGTAAGGCCGGCCTGCAACGCGGTGACGTGGTGACGCGGGTCGGCGATGTGGCCGTCAACAGCAGCCTCGACCTGCAACGCGGCTTCCTCGAACACATCGCCGGCGATCATATCGCCTTGGTCGTCAAGCGCAACGGCGTTGAGCAAAAGACGGAGATGATCCTCCAGTCCACGCGTCCGGCCGCCGCGCCGGCGGCGGCTATTCCGACCGCTTCCCTTCCGACCGACGACGTGGTATGGCACAAGCTCGGCGTGCGGCTACGGGCCGTCGCGGCGGACGCGATGGTATCCAGCAATCCGGCGCTCCACGGCGGCTTGACGGTGACGGAAGTGCGCGCGGACGGCCCCGCAGCCAAGGCGGGCATCCAACGCGGCGACGTGCTGGTCGGCCTGCATCAGTGGGAAATGCTCACACCGGACAACGTGCTGTACGTCCTCAACAACGCCGACCTTGCCACGTTCAATCCGGTGCGGTTCTATGTTCTTCGCGCCGGGCAGGTCCATCGCGGTACGGTGCAAACCGCCGACTGATTCTGCGAATGCAAGTTCTTTTACCCCTCTTAGCGCGGTCGTTTAGCCGCGACCCGAAGGGGAGCGCGTCTCTCTCTCGCTCCCCTTCGGGTCGCGGCTAAACGCTTTGTCTAACGCCCAACGTCTTGTCTAACATTGTCTATTTGACCCCCTCATGCCTGTCGATTACTGGTCATTTCACTCAGAATTAAGCCAAAAAACTAGCAGAAATCAGCCAAAACCGCTTGATCGCTATAGTGAACATATCTATAGTTACGATATAAGCCCATGAGAGCCGGGCGTCAGGGAAAACGCTGCCTGAAGACGACGGCCAAGGACAGGAGAACGGACATGGAAAGCTGGCGGAAAGTATGGCGGGACGGGGTCGAGCCTTTGCTGTCGCTGGGCAGTCTGGAAGCGCTGCGAAACGGTCTGGCCAACGACGATCCACGGCTGTTGCAGGGGGCGACCACGACGCCGCCGCCGTTGCAGTGCGTGCAGGAGTGGCCGGTCGAGGCCGCGTGCGTCCTCGGCTACTGCGGCTGGGAGGGCGACGGCTTGGAGACGGTGGCGGAGGTCGAGGAATACTTCGCGCGCATGTGCTTCGAGATCGACCAGCGCCTGGGCGAACCGGCCGGCTGCCGGTGGTTCCTCAACTGGTACGACGAGACGCCGCGCGACGAGATGCGGCAACGGCTGCTGGCGGAAGTCCACCGCGCCCTGGCCCGACGGCAGGGTGAGGACGAATTTGAAGAAGCGCCCCGAGTGGCGAGCCGGGTCGCGTAAGCGCCCGGAGTTCGATGCAGTCGTCAATACGCAAACTCATTCATCATTCACTGGAGGAAAGAACCATGATGTGTCGGCACTGTCAGCGCGTTCGGTCGAATCGTCCTCGCGGCCTCTGCTGGTCGTGCTATTACAAGCCGGGGGTGCGCGAAAAGTATCCGTCCACGAGCAAATACGCCCGTCGCGGCGTGAGCGACTTTAACGGCCATCCGGCCGTGGCGGCCCGACCGACCGGCGCCGCGCCGGGTACGCCGGAGAAGGTGGCCGTGTTGGAGGAGCGCGCCCGCCTGGGCCTGTCGCTGTGGCACCCGTACGATGCGCCGATGGATGTGGAAAGCCGGAAGCTCGGCGTGGCATAAACACTGGCGAGCGGGGTCGCGTAAGCGCCCCGAGATGGTTGCAAGCGCTGAAACTATCTCGGGGCGCTTACGCGACCCCGCTCGCCAATTAGAAATTGCACCAAAGCACCTCCGTCTCGCGCCTTTTCTCTTTCCCATTCGCTGCGTTGTTGGGTAGATCGAACGTGTGCCGGTTCCAGCCGGTCAGCGCGCGGTCGTACAACTCCGACGGATAGCCCGACAGCATCACCTTGCCCTTGCACTGGCGCAGTACATCCAGCAATTCTTGATGGTCCGCTTCCGTCATTTCAAACGCATAGGCCGCCGTCGCCTTTCGCGTCTCATGGAGATAAGGCGGATCGCAATAGAACAATGTGTTAGGCGCATCCTCCCGACGAATCAAGTTCACGGCGGGCATGTTCTCGATAAGCACACGGCGAAGTCGGGCGTGGACCTCCGGCAGGCCGTCCACCGCGGACAGCCATTCGGAGACGTTGCCGTTCATCTCCCGACGGGTGCGGCTGCGCGTGACGGGCGTAAAGCCCTTCATCAGCCCCGACCGGCTCTGCCGACAGTCCACGAAGAACGCCGCGGCGTCGGCCACCGGATCGTTGCCGGAGGGCGTATGGGCATGAGCCGCTTCCCATTCCTCGCGCGCCACGGGGATCGCCTGAGCCATCCGCACGAACTTGGAGAAAGCCTCCTCGTCTCGCAGGACGCGCCAGAAGTTCACCAGTCGGCTGTTGACGTCGTTGGCCAACTCGGACGCGCCTTTGTTGGGCGGCAACCACAGGGATGGATCAGCCGGGTCGCGCAGCAATAGAACCGCGCCGCCGCCGAAGAAAGGCTCGACATAATGAAGGTGTCGCGGCATTAAGCCCACGATCCGAGACGCGAGATAATGCTTTCCGCCGTGCCACTTTAACGGAGGGGTCAACGGGTGGGCAGACCGGCTCATTTCGGGATTCTCGCGCGTCGTTGATCCGGGTCGGAACTAATTCTTTATAACACAGGAGAACGGATTTAGGCAAGTAAGACCTTATTGAGCTACGTTTTGTGCCAATTGCATCGGCTGGAAAGAACGCGGCATTCTGCGCCGCCGTGGCCGCGTTGCTGCTGGCGCCACATCTGACAAGCGGCCCGGCCCGCGTTTTCAGCGGCGACGAGCCGCATTACCTCCTCATGCTCAACAGCCTACTCAACGACGGCGACTTCGATCTGGCCAACAACTACGCCGCCGTTCACGCCGGCGGCAACCAGGCCGGCGAGGGCTACGCCGCGCTCCGTACACTCGACCATCACACGCAGCTGGTGATCGACGGCCGGCGCGTCGATTGGCGCGAGTTCTATGATTTCGTCAACGGCGATTGGGAAGCCGACGCCGACGGCGTGGTCCATCCCGTCCCCAAGCCCGGCGTCACGGCGCCGCCGCCCGGCGTTTCCGAATACTCCACCCATCAGTACGGCGGCGCCTTTCTGCTGGCGCCGCTGCTCTATCCGCTGCGCGACACGACCTGGCTGGAGCCGGCCGCGATCTTCTGCTCCGGCCTCGCCGTCGTCGGGGCGATGCTGTGCTATCGCATGTTGCTGCGCTGCTTCACGGACGACGCCTTCACCATCAACGCCGTCACCGCCGTCGCTTTCCTGGGTACGCCGATCTGGTTCTACGGGCGCTCGCTGTTTCTGGAAGGGATGCTGACGTGCTGCGTCGTCGGCGCCTATGCCCTGGCGCTGCGGAAGAAGTGGAGTTTTCTTCCCGGTATTCTCGTTGGAATCAGCATCCAGATGAAACCGAATCTGGCACTGGCCGCCTTGCCGCTGTTCGTAGATTTGCTGGCGCGGCGTGAGTGGAGGCGCGCCGTGACGATGGCGTTGCCGGTCGCCGCCTCGATCGGGTTGCTGGCATGGCTTTACGCAGAGCTGTACGGCTCGCCGTTGCGGCCGCCGCAGCCGTTTTTGTGGGGCAATTTCCTGGAAGGAGCGTCGGGGCTGCTGTTGGCGCCGGGAGTGGGGCTGCTGATTTTCTGTCCCATCGCCGTGCTGGCCTTCTTTTGTTGGCCGGCCTTCGTGCGCACGAAGGGCAGGGATGCGGCCTTGATGGGGATAGGCTTCGTCCTGTTCTTTCTCTTAATGGCGAGTTACCAGATCTGGAATGCTGGAATGTGTTACGGCCCGCGCCACCTCGTTCCGACGCTGCCGTTACTGCTGGCGAGCCTGGTCATGCTGCCGGCCACGGCGTTCTATCGGAGCGCCATCGGCAAGGCGTTGACGTGGGGGCTGGCCGTGGTTTCCATCCTCGTCAACGGATTTGCCGTATTCTTTTACTGGCAATTCTGGGGCGTGAATCCGTATCAGAGGATCGCGACGATGTTGGGGTTTTACTGACGAGAGAAAGATACTAACCCGAAGCGCAAGCGAGGGATGCGGTCGAAAACCTCGCTTGCGCTCGGGGCTTGTAGTTTATCCCAAAATCCGGTCCCAGCGCGCCTTGTGATACGCCATTTTCTGCGCCGAAGTCATCTTCGTGAAATCGACGCCGTTCGTCGCCGCCTTCTCTGCTTTGCCGTTGCACTTACCGCTGTTGCATCCGCATCCACACTCGGCGTGCGCTTTCTCCTTTGCCGCCGTCGGCGCGATGCTGACGACCTTGCCATTGCCTCCATAACTCATCACATTTGTCTGCAATTGCATGTCGTCTTCCAGCGACCGTTGCGGCGTAACGCCGAGGCGCTGCAAAACGCCGTGATAAGCACGTACCGCTTCTTCCGGCCCGACTTCGCCGTCGGCGATCAGGCGTAGGAAGCGGATAAACGCGAACTGGTTCTCGGCGTTGTTGATTTTGCGGCCGAACAGCGCGACGCGGGCGCCGTACTTCTTCGCCTCGCTCAGCAACTTAAAGGCATCGTAGGTCGTGCCGGCGCCGCCGCCGAGGATGCCGACGATGAGGTTTGGATCGTAGTGAACCAGCTCCTCCATCGCCTGCGGCCCGTGGTAGACCATCTTGAGGAACAGAGGCCGGCCGGCGCCGGTGACGCCGCCGAGGGTGCGGACGATGGCGTCGTTGATGAACGCGGGAACCTGGCTGGCCTCGACCATATTCGGATTATTGGGGTCGAATATCTCCAGAAAGTGACGGAAGCCTTTGCGCTCGCATTCCAGGCGGAATTGCTTGTACTCCTCCAGGGCGGCGCGGTCGAGGACCGTGTCGTTGTTGAAGGTGATGCTATAGAGGCCGAGGTCGGCGCCAAGGCGGCGTTCCTCCGGCTTGCACTCGACGCGGCCGCATTGAATGTGGTCGAGCGTGGCCGTGCGGAAAGGCAGCGACGGGTCGGTCGGGTAGCGTCCGCCGCGGACGATGTGTACGTCGGTGGTGTCGTTGGCGCGGGCGGCCGGCGTGACCGGGTTGTTGTCGAAGATGCGCTTTTGGATGGTCAGTAGCTCATTGGTGCTGGCCGACATCAGCATAATATCGACGAGCTTTTCCTCGACGATTTGCGTGATAATGTCACGAAATTCGGGCAGGCTGCGATAGCGGACCTCGTTGGGATGGCTTTCCGGCGACTTGCCGGGGGCGCCGATGGACAAAGCCATGTCGGCGTCCTTGGCGTCGGCGAGGATGAAATCCTTGCAGCCTTGGGGATCGCTGTGGATTCGCGATAGTTTTGTATCAAGCGATTTTGCAGTCATGGTCCACCAAACCCAAATGAAGAATGAAGAATGAAGAATGAAGAATGAAGAATGAAGAATTACCTTTCGGAGCGGGAGGCCGCGGTTTTTACTGAGGCGTTAAGGATCGCACATAGCTCGTTGGCCTCTTGGACCAGCTCGGAGATAAGCGCTGGTTTGACTAGGCTCGCGCGCTGAATGAGGCGGAGCCAGAATGAGGTTTCGCGGGCTTCTTTGCGCGCGACGCCGAGCTTGTGAACGAAGTCCGCGCGGCTCTCAGCGCCGCGCCCTTCTTCGTAGTTGGCGCCGGCCGACGTACCGCAACGCAGAAGCTGAGAGCCGATATGTTTGCCCGCCAAACGCTTGGGAAGAGCATCAACCAATCGGATGATGCGCGCTCCAAAATCAAGAAGGCGTTCGGAAATGTCATCGCCCTTCACGGTTCGTTACTCCCCCTGCTCCCGTTCTTCATTCTTCATTCTTCATTCTTCATTCTTCATTTTCGTACCCAAGCCGAGCGCGGAATACTATGGCCGTTACTTTTCGGCGCCGCATTGCCTCGCGGCGCCGGCGTCTCCGCCCCCGAAGCCCGAACCGTGCCGATGCGCGCTTCCACTTGGTCGATGATCTCGCGCAGCACCCGCGCTGAGTTCTGGACGCCCGCCCGCTCCTTCGGCGTCAGCGGCAACTCGATTTGCTTCCGCGCTCCGCCGCAGCCCACTTCCGTCGGCACCGATAGGCAGACATCGCGGACGCCGTACAAGCCCTGTTGCAGAGTGCTTACGGGGAGGATGCGCCGGCTGTCCTGCGCCAACGCATGGACCACTTCACGGATCGACAAGCCGACGCCGAAGCCGGAACCGCCCTTGAGCTTGATGAGCGTGGCGCCGGCCGTCTTCGTCTCCTCGAAGACCTCTTTCGCCAGCGTCGGATTGAAGCCCGGCCATTGGTCCATCGGCAGACCGGCAATCGCGGCGCTCGACCAAATGGGCGTCATGCTGTCGCCGTGTTCGCCAAGAATCATCGCCTGCACCTGTGTCGGCGGCGCCTGGAGGCGACGAGCTAAATAGCTGCGGAAGCGCGAGGTATCCAATTGCGTACCCAGGCCGATGACGCGCTGCCACGGCAGGCCGGCGCGATGCACGGTCAAGTACGTCAGCACGTCCACCGGGTTGCTGACGACGACGATGGCGGCGTTTTCCTTGAGGCCGGCCGCTTTGACCTGATCGAGAATACCCAAAAAGAGATCGACATTGCGGTTGATAAGGTCGAGCCGGCTCTCTTCCGGCTTGCGGCGTAGGCCGGCCGTGATAACGACGATATTACTGGAAGGAATATCGCTATAGTCGCCGGCCGTGATGCGCTGGTCGCAGGGGACCAGGCTGGCGCCGTTGAGTAGGTCGGTCGCTACGCCCTGCGCCACGTCCTTGTTGGCGTCGATGACGCAAATGCTGCTGACCACGCCGCCGCATTGCAAGGCGTAGGCGGCCATGCTGCCCACCAGTCCGCCGCCGCCGATGATGCTGACTTTCATAAATGCAACGCCTTCATTCAGGAGTTATTTTGTCGGTTGATTGTTCCGGTGGAGCGGCGGCCGCCTCGGCCTCGGCCGCGGCTCGCTTCCCCTTGTTCATGTACATGCGGAATACGCCGACGCGCGTCAGCACGATGGCGATGACCGCGATCCAGGCCACGGACCAGACAATTTTGAGGATCAGCCACATCACCCAATCGCCGAATACATCGCCCATGATCCAGATGACCGCCGACGTGATGGCCGTCACACCGACAACCGCAACGAGCGAGACCGTCATCGAAAAACTCAGAACGCCGGACTTGTACCACGGAGCGGTGGTCGGCCGTCGTGTGCCGACGCCCACCGCATCGCGCGGCGGCGTCGCGTGTTCGGCCGTCCGGAAGTAACGCCGGAAGTACCAGCCGATGATCGTGACGCGCGTCAGCAGGGACGCCGCCACCGCCACGATGCAACAGCCCCAGAAGATGCGCAGCGTCAGGTCGAGCGCCCAACCGTAATTTTGCCAGTCGCCAAAGCACCAGATCAGGATCGTGGCGACGACCGCGACGGCGAGGAACGATCCCGCGATTATGGCCGTGACAAAACCGGACTTTGTGGAGCGTACTTCTAGCATAGCCCGCTAAACTCCAGCGCCGGCCAGCGCGGCCATGACCTGATCCGTGATAGTGCGCACTAGGTCGTCCGTATCCACCGGCGCCGCGTTCCGGCCTTTGTACGGCGGTTCCTTGGCGAAAGCGCGAGGCTCCAGCGCGTAGGCGCCGTCCGGTCCATTGAACGTGCTGGGGCCGCACAGGGCGCAGTCGGGGTTCTTGAAACGGACGTCGTCATAGCCCAATCTCTTCTTGAACTCCATTAGCTCGCTCGTCTGCTGCTCGTTGAACGTCGTGATGCGGCCGAGCTGCCGGGCCAGGATCAGGATTTTGCAGTAGGCGTCGATGATCTCGGTGTTGAAATACGCCTTTTCCAAGTCCGGGCCGAACGTGATGGTGCCGTGATTGGCGAGAATGATCGTATTACAATCGCGGACGTAGGGAAGCACACAGTCCGCGAACTTCTGTGTGCCGGGCGTCTCGTATTCGGCGATGGGCACTTCGCCGAGAAAGACTTCGACTTCCGGCAGCACACATTTCGGGATCGGCTCCTGCGCCACGGCGAAGGCGGTGGCATGGGGCGGATGACAGTGAACGGCCCCCATCACGTCGGGCCGAGCCTTGTAGACGGCGAGGTGAAGCAGCACCTCGCTGGTACGCTTCTTCGTGCCGGCGAGCTGTTTGCCTTCATAGTCTACTTTGCAGATGTCTTCAGGCTTCAAAAAGCCCTTTGACACCATCGTCGGAGTGCATAACACTTCGCGGTCGTTGAGACGGATGGTGATGTTGCCGTCGTTTGCGGCCGCGAAACCTTTGGCGTAGAGACGCCGGCCGATTTCGCACATTTGCTCTTTTAGTTTATGCTCGTTCATTCGTCGCTCCTAGCTGTTGAGACTATGTATGAGACCCGCCAGCATTTTCCGCACCTCGACCGTGTCAGCGGTCAGTTTGGCGTGATCCGCGTCCGTGAGATATTCGAGGTCGCGGGCCAATAATAATTGATACTCCAGCTGACTGCCCAAGCCGGTCGCTTGCGACAGGCATTTCCAAAACTCCGCGTCGCTCCCGCGACCACATCCGTCCGCTAAGGAAGTCGCAAGAGACGCGGCCGTCCGCCGCAACTGGATCGTCAGGCCGAAGCGCTCGTCGCCGGGGAACCTTACCGTCGCACGATAGACCGCCAGCGTCAACGCATGCGATTTTTGCCACGCCTTGAGGTTGCGAAAGTCTTGCACAGCCGTCCTCCTTCCAATCAGCCAATAGCTGTCAGCTATTGGCTATTAGCTGATTACGATGCTGTCCAAAATACAGGCGCAATAAGCATCCACAGGCTTCTTCTTTGGATGAAAAGGCGCCGCCGCTTCTCCACCCTCGCTGAAACCAATGCGGGCGCCGACGCCCGCGCCCAGGTCGTCGTAAATCACAAGGTCTTCGCCGTCGGGACGACTCTCTTCACGCAGCGCCTTGAGACTGAACGGCGCGCCAATCACCCAACGGGCGCCGATCAGGGACGGATGGACGCGCGACAGGGTTACGGACCCAATCACCTCAGCGATGCGCATGGCCGTCTAGCTCCTCAAGGACGCAGGCCACTCCGGGCGGACAATCCGCCCCGGCGCGACAGAGCCGCAGCAGTTCCTTGCACTCGAAGTAGGTGCGATCCGCCATCTCCACCACGAGCAGATTCGCCCCGAACTCCTCCAGCGCACGCGCCGCTTGCGACACTGTCCAGACCGCCGCGGCCCGCACGCCCGGCACTTTGTTGGCGATGCAACATGCCAGGCAAGCATCGCCGCAGAACAGCACTGCCGTCCGGCACCGCCCACTTCGCAAGCACTCCGCCACCTGCCGCGCCCAACCGCACGCCTCGCCTTCGCACTCCGACAATGTTTGGGGCGAATGCCCATTACGATGCACGGCGCGCAGGGCGACTTGCAGCATCAGCGAGGGCCGACCCTCGACGGCATAGCCCCATCCCCGCGCAGTTTGTCCGTTGCCGTTCATTGGTCCTGAAGGCCCATCACCAACCAGCGAATCGGCGAGTTCTTGGCGCCGACCAAATCGCGCACCGCAGCACCGTCGTTCGTGACGATAACCAGCGCCCCCACGCCGGCGCCGAGGTGGTCGATGGCCAACAGCGGCTCGCCGTCTTCTTTGCCGTCCGCAAGCAGCATCTGCACGATCAGCAAGCGCCAACCTTTCAGGGTGGCGTGCTTCACCGTCGCCGTCGCGTGTCCGACTACTCGGCCAATTTGCATAAATACCGCTCACAATACTCGCATACTGCCGACCGTCGTGGACCGCCGTTGCCGGGTGAACGTCAGCGGACTTGTCACGCCTTCGCCCGTCGGCGTGGCGATGCTGAAGCTCAGGTAGCCCTCGCCGCCGCTGCCGAGACCGGCGGTACTCGGCCCATTTTGTATGAACAAGGTCGTGTCCATGGCCCGGCCCATGCGCGTGATCGTGTCCAGGTTGCGCGAGTGGATGACGCTTGTATGCTTGAAGCCGTGTTCATACTTCTTGGCCAACTCGATGGCCTCGTCCACGTCTGCCGTGCGCACGAACGGCACGAACGGCATCATCTGTTCGTGTTCCACGAACGGGTTCGATTCGTCCGTTTCGCCGAAGAGCAACTCCGTGTCGGCGGGAACCTTGAAGCCGGCCGCCTCGGCCAGCACGGCCGCGTCCTTCCCAATAAGATCCTTATTCACCATCAAATGGGTTTTATCTTCCGACATCGTGAACGCGACTTTCGTCAGCGCTTCGATCTGCTTGGCGTCCAGGCGAACCGCCTTGTGAGCCGTCATGGCGTCCATCAATTCGTCGAAGATCGAATCGACCGCGAATACCTCTTTTTCACCTATGCAAAGGAGGTTGTTGTCATAGGCCGCGCCGGCGACGATGGAGCGGGCGGCGTTGTCGAGGTCGGCCGTCTCGTCCACGACAACCGGGGGATTGCCCGGCCCGGCGACGACGGCGCGTTTCGGGCTGCGCAGAGCGGCACGGCCGACGGCGGGGCCGCCGGTGACGCACAGCATCCGCACGTCGCGATGGTCGAAGATAGCTTGAGCCGATTCGAGAGTCGGATTCTCGATAATCGTGATGAGGTTGTCGATGCCGATGGCGTCGAAGATGGCTTGATTAAACAGATGCACGCCCTTGCAGGCGATCCGGGCGCCGCTGGGGTGCGGGTTGCAGACGATGGCGTTGCCGGCCGCGAGCATGTTGATGGCGTTGCAAGCGAGCGTCGGCAGCGAGTGCGTTACCGGCGTGATGACGCCGATGACGCCGAACGGGGCGTATTCCTGGAGGGCGATGCCGTTTTCGCCGCTGAAGGCGTCGGTGCGCAAAAACTCAACGCCGGGGATGCGGTCGGCGATGAGCGTGAGCTTTTCGATCTTGGCGGAGAGCCGGCCGATCTTCGTTTCTTCAAGTTCTTCGCGGCCGAGTTCTTCGGCCTGCGTCGTGCAGATGCGGCGGATGCAGCCGACGGCCGTGCGGCGATCATTGAGGCCGCGCGCCTCGAACCGGCGTTGGGCCTCCGTCGCGGCGGCGACGGCCGTGTTTACGTCATTGAAGACGCCTCGGCCGACGGCTTTGCCGTTGGTCGCGGGGGCGGGGGCGGATTTGCCGTTGCGCACTTGCGCTAGCACTTGCTGCACTACGCCGCGGATGAGTTCGTCGGTGACTTGCATCGGCTGATAATCCTATAGGTTCTATAGGTCTTATAGGTCCTATAGG
>DHJA01000016.1:0-9236 GCA_002404095.1 Planctomycetaceae bacterium UBA4732
AGGAGTACTTTTTGAAACTACTGTAACGGTCGCGGCTCGTCGATTCGCGCGCCGAAGAGTCACGATAAAAACCGCACTCCGGCAAATCTTCACTTCCACTGATTTTTCACGGAATGTTTGGCCCGCCGCGCCGTCTCCTCTTATGATGCTCCCGAACGACTTCGTCCGTCTGGTGGATGAACGTGGGCCGGCTCTGCTCCTTTACGCCCGGCAGTGGTGTCACGCGCCGGAGGATGTCGTTCAGGGCGCCTTTTTGAAATTGGTTGCGCTGCGGTCGCCGCCGCGCGACGTGGTCGCCTGGCTCTATCGGGTCGTGCGTAACGGGGCCATCGACGCCGGCAAAGCGGACCTGCGGCGACAGCGACGGGAGACGGCCACGGCCCGCCCCACCCGCTGGTTCATCGAGCCGGCGCTCGACGGGCTGGACGCCGAGGCCGCCGTCGCCGCGTTGCGGCGGTTGCCGGTCGAGGAACGGGAAGTGATCGTCGCCCGGCTGTGGGGCGGCCTGAGTTTTGAACAGATCGCGGAAGCGGCCGGCTGCTCCGCCAGCACCGCCTTCCGTCGTTACAGCGCCGGGATCGACGCCCTGCGCAAGGAGTTGGGTGTGCCATGTCCGAACCCTTCGCCGAACGCCTGAGCCGCTTCACGCCTGACCGAAGCGGGCTGGACCGCGACGCCCTGCTGTTCGCCGCCGGACGCGCCTCGGTGCGCCCTGGCCGACGATGGAAGGCGATGGCCAGCGCTCTGGCCGCGTCGCAGCTGCTGACGCTTGTGTTCCTATGGCCACACACGCCGCATCAGGGGGCTGACGCCCCCCGCTCGCCTTTCGCGCCCGCGCTCCCTGTCGCCGTCGAACCGCCATCGCCCGCGCCTGCGGACTCTCGTTCTTGGGCCATGAGCGGGCGCCTGCTCAACGAACTGGATGACCTGCCGCCTCCCGCTGCTTCGGACTCACTCGTGCCGGACGACCCGCCGCTCCGGGCCTCCTCGCCTCTGGCGGCGTTCTTGAATTGACCTGGCCCGCTGATCCCATACCAAGGAGGAGCCTCATGGCTCGAACGCTACCGGTCTGCGCCCTGTTGATCTTGCTGCCTTGCGCCGTCCGCGCTGACGACGCGCCGAAGCCAACAGTCGTCCGCCTAACCGTGTCGCCCCAGGCCGCCCCGAAGCCGGCCCTGCGCTACCAGCTCTTGCCGGAACTCCGAGAGATGAACCCCGGCAACCCGATTCAGGGGTATCTCATCTGCTTCATGGAGCAGAGCAACTTCTTCAACAACCAGGAGGCAGTCGAGGACCGCAGCAAGTGGGAGCATATGCCACTCAAGGACTTGCCCGTCAAAGAGTTGCGCGACTACGGCGGCGCCGCCCTGCGCCAGGCGGACTACTCCGCCCGTCTGGACACGCCCGATTGGCAACTCCTATTGAAGTTGCGCCGAGACGGCATCGGCCTACTGATTCCCGACGCCCAGGTCATGCGGGGGCTGGCGACGGCCTTGAAGGTGCGCTTCCGCGCCGAGGTGGCCGAGCGACGCTTCGACGATGCCTTGGTCACCGCCAAGACGATGTTCGCCCTGTCTCGTCACCTGGGCGAACACCCGTCGCTCATCGGCGATCTGATCGGCATGGCCATTGGATCCCTAACCGTCGGCCCGCTGGAGGAGATGATCCAACAGCCCGGATGTCCCAACCTCTACTGGGCGCTAACCGACCTGCCCACGCCTTTCATCGACTTGCGCAAGGGGTGCCAGGGCGAAGTAGTAATGGTCGAGGCCGAGTTTCGTCTGCTGGACGAGAACGCGCCGATGAACGACGCCCAGCTGAAACTGTTTCTGGATAGGGTTCGCAGCTGGTATTCGGCAGATACCCTAAATGATCGCTCGATCAAGGGCGAGCCTATCGATTGGGTGGCCGCCCAGGCCAAAAACGAGGACCGCGTGCGCGCGGTTCGCAAACGACTGATCGAGTCGGGCTTGGTCGCCGACAAGGTCAAGCAGTTCCCGGCCCAGCAGGTGATTCTGCTGGACGAAAAACTCGAATATGAAATCGAGCGCGACGAGAGATTGAAGATAATGGCCCTGCCATATTGGGAAGCGGAGAAGCTTCAGGCCGCCGCCCCGAAAGAGAAGGGCGAACATCTGTTCGCCTTGGTTCCTGCCCTCCTCAAAATACGGCAGGCGAGGGCCCGGCTGGACCAGCGGCTGGCCCTACTCCGCTGCGTCGAGGCGCTGCGGATGTATGCGGCCGAGAACGACGGCAAGCTCCCGGCCAAGCTCAGCGACGTGAAACTGCCTCTGCCAATGGACCCGATCACCGGCAAGCCTTTCCTCTATCAGCTTGACGGCGACACGGCGATCCTGCGCGGCACACCGCCGACCGGCATGGAGAATCGGCCTGGCTACGACGTCCGTTATGAAGTGACTATTGTGAAGTGAGCAGGGGGCCGTCACTTCGCCATCACGCGCACCTGGAACCCAAGCTGCTGACTCAGCGCAACCATCTCGCCGAATACATCGCCATAAGCGACGGCGATATGGTTGCTCTGGTAATGTGCTAGATGAGGATCTCGACAGGCACGTCCGTAAATCGTCCTAACGCCAAGTCGTTGGTCAAGAACAAACCACAGCCGTTTTCAACCGCCGTGGCGAGGTGAAGCGCGTCCAGCGCCTTGAAACGATAGGTCGCCCGAATCCGCGCCGTCCGTTCGCAGATCAAGGCGGTCACTGGAAATAACCGAATCGCGGGGTCGCCGAAAAAGGCGCCGAAGTCCGCCATCACCGCGGCGTTGCCCGTCGTAAAGGGGCCGACCAAGCATTCCAGACGAGAAATATCGCTTACTGCCACATCGTCGCCAGCAGCCCGTAAACGCCTGATCCGGCTTGCGACCTTCGGCCCCCACGCCGAGACTTTCTCGACAAGATAGATGATGGCATTGGCGTCCAGGTAGGCGATCATCCGAACGGCTCCTCGCCCTGGCCGGCTCCGCGCCGTACTCGCTCGGCTTCCTGATGGATGCGCTCAGACTTGAGTACTCCTTCCTCAAATTCATCGCGCAGGACGCGGCGCTCCGTCTCTATCTCCTCCGCGGTGCGGGGCGTGTGACCGCGGGCTTTCTGCCCCGCCCAGATGGCTTCCATTCGGGCCATGAAGGGATCCTCCGTCGCGGCCGACGCCGCAAGCGGTTCCACCGTCACCCGCACCCGGCCGGCGGGAAGGCTCAGCTTTTCGTCCAGTTCCAGGGCGCCGTCCGGCTTCAACGTCCCTAAAACAGTCGTCGGTTCGGCGTTCATGGGTATTCCCTCGGCCCTGGCGGCACGCTGGCAATCGCTTCTTCCGCCGCCGCGATGGGCTAGGCGGGTCTTACGCTAAAAGCGGGAATAGCAGCGCGTTTAAAGGAGACGTCCCCGGCGCTGGGAAACACTTGAAGATTGCTGATGGTATCTTCATCGCCATTGTCAAAAACAGCTATAATTGGAACGGCCCCGATCCTTTCTTGGATTTCATCCAGGAAGCTAAACATCTGGCCGTCCACGATCTCCTCAAATTCCGTGAAGAGAGCCTTCAGAGCGGGCGGGGTGCAGGTCAGGTCAATGGTTCCCGCATAATGGTCGCCCTCCGCGGCGACTCTAGCTACGGCAAGCACATTCTGAGAGGGGTCAATCAGCTTAACGGTTCGAGTACTCATCATCAATGTCCCGTCGTGTTCACGAAGACCTGGGCCAGGCGTGCGAGATTGCCGTCGTTGAACCCGGCAACCCCGTCCGGGTGAATGATGCGGTAGTGGTTCGGCAAGGCTTTCGAGGGCGCATGAATGACGTCAAATCCCGCGCTCCGAATCAATTCCTCAGAAGTCGAGCCTACCGTCCTCGCCGCCTTGTGCAGACCCTTTGCCCTCGGAAACGCTGTGCGCATTTGCCGGGCGGCCTCCCCCGGGCCGGGCGATATAAGAACCGAGACGCCGGGAACAGCGAGCGCGGTTTCCTTGGGTTTCAACCGCAAATTCTCGACAGTCGCGCCTCCGATACGATGAATATCCAAATTCCCTTGCCCTGCTGTTATTGTAGGGACCGCGCCTCCGCAGGCTATAGCTTAATTACAGCGGGCGAGCACGCGCACCTGGAACCCCAGCGCCTGGCTCACCGCGACCATCTCTCCGAAAATGTCTCCATAAGCAACCGCAATATGGTTGCTCTCGTAATGGGCCATCACCGTCTCCTTCGAGCAGAAAAGGTCGGCCGCCATGAACGGCCATTGCCGGGTCGTGCCTTCCCACCAGGCGTCGCGCACTTTGGGCGGCAACGCCACGACTTCGCCGCGGCCTATGTCCATCCAGGCGACGTCGTTCTTGATGTACGACCGCGCCCAGGTCATCGCGCCCGGCAGGCTTTCGCCGGTAAACGTACCGCCGGGGATTGGGAAGTAGCCGGCCGGCTGGCGGTAGCTGTGGACGCCGCGCAACGTCTCCGCGTCGTGGTTGAAAGCGTAGGCGCCGCAGCTGCCGGAGTTCAGCAGCACCCACAACCAGCGGCCGTCGTGTTCCGCGCCCCAGCGCACGTCATGGAACATCACCGCCTGATGCAGTCCCTTGGCCTTGAGCAACCTTTTCATCAGCTCCATCGGCACGAGATTGCCCTGATCGGCCTCGGTGGCGGTGATGACCAGATCGCCGTTCGTTTCCGGCCGGCACGTTGAGTTCAATAAGCCCTCGCAAAAGTCGCTTGGCGGCAGCACCGGCAACAGACCGAGTTGATATTGCCACCCGAGACAATCGGCCTTGAACTCAGCCAACAAGTCCAGCACCGCCAGATACATGGCGAGCTGCGTCTTGGTCGCCTCTTCGGTGAAATCGTCGGCGTCCTTCTCGCGCCAGTGGAACGCCACGCCCTTGTCGCGCACGAAGCGGAAGGCGTTCTCGACGCGGCGCGCGTCGATCTTTTTCACGCGGTCGGGCAGCCACGCTTGATCGACCTTATGTTCGGCGAAGCCGTGTTTCGACAAAATGCGAGGGCCGAAGTAGCCGTTAATCATGCCCATGGAGGTGTCGCCGAGCATGAGGGCCAGGACGCGCTTGTTGCGAACTTCAGCGGCGATGCGCTCGCCGAGGGCTTGCGCTTCCGGCGCGACGGCGGCCGAGCGATGCAGTTCCTTTTCGGAATAACGGATTTGTCCCGTGGAACACCATTCGTCGAGGCGCTCCATGAAGGCGGCGTCTTTGGTCCAATCGGGTGCGTCGGTCCAGATACGGCTATGGCGGCGGTTGATGCTCTCTAGGCAGGCGCCGGTGTTAAGCAGGGCCACCAGTCCCGGCCAGACGCCGGAGAAGTTGCTGGCGAGTAGAAGCGGACTGTCCTTGCCGGCGACGCCGTCGCAGGTGTGCGGCCCGTAGGCCCAGTGGACGAAGACGCCGATGAGCGGGTCGTCGATGGGGCCAAGTTTGCTGATGGCCTCGTCGGGCCGCGTAAGAAAGCCGGGAACGACGTAGGGCGTGCGGCCGAGTTTACGGAGTGCTTGTTGCAGTTGTTCGGTAGCCTCTTTGGCGTTCGGCGTCGCCAACTCGTTAGGCTTCGCACGGTAGTCGCCGGGCCAGAAGATGCCGACTTTTTTCACGGATGTCGCCTCCTGAATGTCGCTAATGTCATCCCAGCAGCGGCAGCGGCCTGTGATCCGCACCGACCGGGTCCAAGCCGACATAGACCAATTCCGCCTCCGTCACGTGCAGCACTTCCGTGCCGCGCTCGGCCTCCACGCTCACCTGCATCGTGATCGACGTGCGGCCGATGCGCTTCCGTCGCGTCAAAAAGCGCACCACATCGCCGACCAGCACGGGCCGTTTGAACTCCACGCGATTGACCGCTACCGTCGCCAACATGGGCGGGGCGCCGCCGGCGAGCATCACTTCGCGGCGGGCGCCGATGGCGCCTGCCTGGTCGATGTGGCTCAGGAGGACGCCGCCGAAGATGGCGCCGTTGGGGTTCACGTCGCGCGGCATCATAACGACCTGAATCGCCAGATACGCTTCGGACATGGCCCCTCCAGATATTGCTAACCGCGCGTCGGACGATATTGCCGCAAGGCCGCCAACGTGCGTTGAAATTCCGCCGGCAACGGCGCCTCGATCTCCAACAAGTTGCCGTGCTTAGGATGGCGAAACCGCAAGCGGTGGGCGTGGAGGGCTTGCCGCGGCAGCAGCATTTCGTCTTCCGTTCCCTCCGGCAACGGCGTCAGGTCCGACAGGCGGATGCAGTCGCGGCCGCTGTAAAGCTTGTCGGCCAGCACCGGGCAGCCGACGCTGGCGAGGTGGACGCGGATTTGATGCGTCCGCCCCGTTCGCGGCTGAATGCGGCAAAAAGTGAAACCGCGAAAGCGTTCGATCACTTCGTAATAACTACACGCGTCGCGCGCATCCTCATCCTCATCGTCGGCGATGGTCATCTTGATGCGGTCGTGCGCATGGTGGCCGATGCGGCCTTCGATGTAATCGCTGTCGCGGTCGAGGACGCCGGCCGTCAGCGCGATATATTCTTTGAAGATCTTGCGCGTCTCGAATTGCATACTCAGGTCGCGGTGGGCGACGTCCTGCTTGGCGATGATGATAACGCCACTGGTGTCACGGTCGAGCCGGTGGACGATGCCGGGCCGGTAATCGCCGTTGAGGTCGCTGAGGTTGGCGAAGTGGAAACGCAGGGCATTGACCAGCGTGCCGGACCAATGGCCCTTGGCCGGATGCACCACCATATTCGCCGGCTTGTTCACGACCGCCAGGTAATCGTCTTCATAGAGGATATCTAGAGGAATATCCTCTGGCATCGGCGTGGGGTGCGTCGGCTCCGGCGGCGTGACGCGAATCTGATCGCCGTGGCGAACGCGGTAGCTGGCCTTGGCCGTCTTACCGTTGACCGACACGCCGGCCGCCTCAATGACGCGCTGCACCACGGAGCGGCTCAAGTCGGGGAACATCCCGGCGAGGTATTGGTCGAGGCGCGTACCGTCGAGCCGACACTTGGCGACCAGTTCGACGGTGGGATCTTCAGGGACAATGGGGACGGGAATTGTTTCCATAAGACAGGCTCAGTTCGATGTGGCGAACTGATTGGCGAGGGCGTCGACGTCCTTCATCCCTTCGTCGTCGTTCAACACCTTGATCCGTTCGGCCGCCTCCTTGCCGAAAACGCTGTTGGGATAGTCGCGGGCCAGTCGTCCGTAGTAACTTTTGGCCTTGGCGAGGTCGTTGAGGATTTCATTCGTCTTGGCCGCGCCCATCAGGCTCTCCTGCATGAGGGCCGGCGTGTCGCCCGATTCCTCCACAAGTTTCTGGTAGGTTTTGCGGGCGTCTTCGATTTTCTGAACGGCGTCCTTACGATCTAGGTTAGACCCAAGATAAGCGACGTTTTGCATCTCAAGACGCGCCGCCTTGGCCAGGGCGAAACGCGCCTGGACGGTGCGCTCGCTGTTGGGGCTGTGCGCGAACTTTACGAGGTCGTCGCCGGAGGTCTGGTCCAGCTTGAGCCATAGGGCGGAGCTGGAGGACGTCGCGCTCGCGGTGAAGAGGAACCAGGCGCCGATCAGAACGCCGATAAGAAGGACGGCGACGACGACCAACCAAGTGGTGCGCGACGGCGGCGTCTTGACTACCTCGACGACGCTTTTCATGGACCGCGTGATGAGGGTTTCGTCTGCCTTGTGATGCTCCACCGTCATGCGGATACTCCCTTTGGCGGCGTGAAGGCGACCTCACAGGCCGCATTTCTCTGAGAATCTATGCCAAGAGCGCTCGCGCCTTCTGGCATGAACTCTTAACTCCTTTCGCCACGACCGATTAGATCATAGTAGGCGCGGCAGAGCGGCCGGTCAATGCGAATATCAGCGGCTGAATCAACCAGTTTCCGACGCGGGCCGCGACTTGTACCAGGCTTGAACGACAGCTGGCCCTACCTGGCGTTTCGTGTCAGTCAGTGGCACGCGGCGAGCCTTGCGCACTCAACCGCACGGCGGTCCCGCCACGCAGGAAAGTCCCTTCCGGACGCGGTCCATCGCGGCCCGTTACCGTCCGTCAATCGTCGAAAAGAGCGTGTGTCGGCAGAGGCGGCGCGGTCTACGGAAGGGAAGGTTGCAGGTTCGAGTTCTGCCAGGTTTACTCTCTCCACACCCTTAAACGCTGACGATTTCCGAGGCAATTTCCATGCGGTTTCGACCAGAGCGTTTCGCCCGGTATAGCGCCTGATCGGCGGCTTGAAGAAGAGCCTGACAATCGGCAGCCTCGCCATGCTCATGGACCACCGCTCCGACGCTGACGGTGACGGTGATCTCCTCACCCTTATAGGCGATTGGCGTGTCGCCGATTTGGCCGCGCAACCGTTCGCAAAAATGAAGCGCTCCCACTTCGTCGCAACCCGGTAGGACGATCAGGAATTCTTCGCCGCCGTAGCGGCCGATCATGTCGTAGGGACGCATCGCGTTGGCCATGCGGCGGTAGGCTTCGCAAAGCGCCTCGTCGCCGGCCAGATGACCGAAGGTGTCGTTGACGTCCTTAAAATGGTCCAAGTCGGCGAGAACGACACTCAAAGATCCACCTTCCCGCTGGCCCCGGTGCAATTCGCTTCTCAAAATGTCGAGAATAGCCGCATGGTTCCAGGCGCCGGTTAGACTGTCGCGCATCGCTTGTCGCCGCATGGCGTCCCGCGCGGCAATCAGCTGCTCTTGCAATTCGAGGATTCGCCGCCCCGTGTTCAGACGGGCCTTTAGCTCCATGGGATCGACAGGCTTGACGAGATAATCGTCGGCGCCGGCGTTCAAACTGTGGATGAGGTCGGCCTTGTGGGAGTTTGCCGTGAGCAAAAGGAGATAAACGTACTTTCCCTCAAAGCGTTCGCGGACCTTGCGGCAAATTTCGTCGCCGTTCATTCCCGGCATGATGAGGTCAAGCAACCCGAGGCTGGGAGCGTCGTCCCGTTGAAGAATTTCAAGCGCCGATGGCCCGTCACAAGCGACGACGACCTCGTAGTCCCAGCGGACCAGGGTCGCCTCAAGCAGGCGGCGCGAAACAGGGTCGTCCTCCGCGATGAGGATGCGCAAACGGAATGTTCCTGTCCGGGTCATGTCGGCGCTTCCGCGATAACAAAAGCGCCGGGTGCCGGCGGGGACTATCGTTCTTGGATAGTATGGTCTTTTCCAGCGGGTATGTCAAATGGACGACGGCGCCGCTGATCAGCCCCCTCCCCCCTTGCGGGGGAGGGTTGGGG
>DHJA01000016.1:9293-23687 GCA_002404095.1 Planctomycetaceae bacterium UBA4732
GGGGGGTTATGGCTTCGGAGACTCCAACCCCTCACCCCAACCCTCCCCCGCAAGGGGGGAGGGAGCTAGAGGGGGCGCGGCCAACGACGCTTTCGGAAGAAGGGCCGATAGAGCTTCAGCCAGCCGGTCCACTTCTTCCTCCGTGTTGTAGAAATGCGTTGAAGCCCGGATCAATAGGCCTTCCGGCCGGTCAATAACCGGCGCCTCAATGCGCCACCGCTCCCACAATCCGCGTCGCAGTGCGGCCGCGTCTCGTCCCGGCGGCAGGCGGAACGCCGTCATCGCTCCGTGCAGGGCCGGATTTCGTGGCGTGGCCAGGGTCAGACCGCAAAGCCCTGTCAGCTGGCGGCGCACATGCTGGGTCAGTTCGCCGATGCGTTCATGGATGCGATCGCGGCCGATTTCTTCCTGGAACTGAATGGCGGTCGGTAAGGCCAGCCAAGGGCATAGGTCGCGCGTCCCTTCCAACTCCAAGAGGCGCAGGCGCGGCGTCGAACCATATTCGTCCCGCTCATCGAGGCGGGCACGATCCGGCGTCCAGCCCCAACTTACCTGTAATGGCTGCACCCGCTCCCACGCGCCAGGGCCGAGGTAAAGGAAACCCGAACCTGTCGGCGCCAACAGCCATTTGTGACAATTTGAGTCGTAGAAGTCCGCATTGATCTCGCCCAGGTTCAGCGGCGTGAACGCCGGGGCGTGCGCGCCGTCCACGACGGTCAATATGCCGCGCTTGCGAGCTTCGGCGCATAGCTCACGGGCCGGCAACACCATCCCGGTCGGCGAAAGCACGTGGCTGAAGAAGAACAACCGCGTCCGATCATTCATGGCGCGACAGGCGGCGTCCACAATCTCTTGCGGCGATGACGCTAGGATCGGCAACGGGAACGTGCGCAGCGTCAGTCCTTGGCGCTGTGCGGCGCGCTCCCAGGTCCAGTGCATGGCGCCGTATTCATGGTCGGTCAGCAGGATTTCCCCAGGCGACGCCAATCGCAGCGAGGAGGCCACGAGGTTGACGGCGGCGGTGACGTTAACGGTGAAGACGAGCCGTCGCGCGTCGCCGCCGAGAAATCGAGCCAGTGCTTCGCGGGCCGTCCATAACAGGGGCGGCACGGCGCGGACGAGGAAGTCCATCGGTTCCTCGGCCAGGCGGCGCCGCAATTCGGTGACGCGCTCGAAGACTATGCGCGGCAGCGGGCCGTAGGAGCCGGTGTTGAGGTTTGTTGTGGTCGGGTCGAGCATCATCTGGGCGCGTGCGGCGGTCCATAAAGCGGACGGCATAGGATGCCTCAAGAATGCCAAAAGAGCGGGGCAGGCGCCGAAAGGATCGACGCCTGCCCCGCTTTTGTGGTTGACGTTCGTTAAGATTTACCTTCGGCGATCCCGCTCTTCATGGCGATCATGCTCCTCCCGATGGTCGTGGTCCCATCGAACAGAGGGAACATACGGCCTACGGTATTCGTAATCGTCGTGGTTCCCGTAACTCCGGCCATAGTTGTAGACGGGCGGAACGACGATAGTCGGCGCGACAACGGGCGCGGCGGCTTGCCAGTTCTGGGGATAACGCGCCAACAACGTGTAAGCAAAGTCCACGCGCACCTCGTATTCGGGCGCGCGACCGCCGGCTCGAACAAGACGGCCGCCCCAGTATTCATATTCGGCCCGCGATGGCTGACGACCGTTCACGTCGGTGAACAGCGTTTGGACGTAGCCTTCGGGTGTGCTGCCGCACCGGGAGTAGTATTCGTCGCTGCCGACAATGCCGGCTAGAAGCTTGTTGGGATTTTGTCCTTGATCTAAGGCCTGCGCCCATCCGAGCGCCGCGGGTTCCGACGGCCTGTGGAGAAAACGACTGTACCAGTCAGCCACCACCGCCTGGGACTGGGCTGAAACGTATTGGGCCTGCGCGGCCGTCGGCGCGGCCGCCGCGAGGGCGCCGAATAGGACGGCGGTAAGAAAGCGTCGCATGGATGTTCTCCTTTGTCAGGTGTTAGCGATCGGAGGGCGGCTTTTTCGACGCGGGGGCGTCTTCCTTCTTCTCGCCGGGCCGCGGCGCCGGGGTCAATCGCTCGCAAGCGGCCTTGTGCAGTTCCTCGCGATCAATGAATCCATCCTTATTCAGGTCGATTTTGTCGAAATCCTCTTTCAATCGGCCGCGAGCCTCATCCTTGCTGATTTTGCCGTCGTTGTTCGCGTCCAAATCCTTTATTAATTCGTCCACGCGGTCGCAGACGATCTGCTCGCGCATCGCCTTTAGTCCCTCCGGGTCAATCTTCCCGCTGTTGTTTTTGTCCATCTTGCGCAACAGGTCGTAAATGTATTGCAACTCCTGTTGGCTGGCTTCGTCAGCCTCGCTCATTTCCACGAGGACATGGATGAAATCCGCTGGTCGCCTTTGGCGTTGGAGGTAGATGGAGCCTTTTTCCAATTCCTCGCGGCTGAGTTTGCCGTCTTTGTCTGTGTCGATCTGGTCAAAAGCGTGGCGCAGCCGTTCCGGCAGTTCCTCGCGCTCGATGAAGCCGTTTTTGTTCTTGTCGTAGCGCTCAAGGAACCGATCCACGTCGAAGAGCCTGGGGCTTTTGATCTCTTTAGGATCGTCCTTTTTGTCGGGTTTTTCGTCCGCGGCCGACAGACCGCCCGCGACGAAGACGAGGGCCGGGATTGAGCAAAGCAATGCTCGCAGCATAGAAAGAACTCCTTAGTACAGGTGGGCGCGTCCACCCGGACGACGCCCCCGACTATTAATCTTGGAGGCAGACGACGTGCCAAACCGGGGCGCGAGTAATGTTCCATAAGTCCCATTAGACCTATAAGACCTATAAGACTTATGGGACAAATGGAGACGCTACTCGTAACCCGGCTCGCCTTTTTTTACGAATCGGGAACTATCCGAAAACCCCCCGCGTCCAACTCGCATAACGCCACGGGGCGGCGAAAATCACAGTGAATCCTTGACACGCAACGTACTTGCGACCAAACTGAGTAAGACGGCCGTGCGCCCGGTTCATTTTCCGAGCCATCGAGCCGCCTCACGAACCAGGGGAAAACCATGACGAGCGGGATGAGTCGGCGCCATTTCCTCACGCACGTGGCGGGGGCGTCCGCTTTGGCGGTTCCGAGCCTGAACTTCCTCAACGGTCTCAAAGCGGCCGAAACCAAGCTCAAGAAAGATAACAAAAGCCTCATCGTCATGTGGATGGGCGGCGGCCCCAGCCATATGGATCTTTGGGATCTCAAGCCCGGCGAGCAGACCGGCGGCGAGTTCAAGCCGATCGGGACCAAGGCGTCCGGCGTCGAAATCTCCGAAGTCCTGCCGACCATTGCCGAGCAGTTCGCCCACCTATCGCTCGTCCGCTCCCTCGTGACCAACGAAGGCAGCCACGAACGCGGCACCGTGCTGATGAACACCGGCCGGCAGCCCAGCCCGGTCGTGTCGTACCCGGCCATGGGCGCCGTGGCTTCCTCGCTGTTGACCTCGAAAGACCTGGCGTTGCCCGGTTTCATCGGCGTCGGCGGCACCGCTCAGCGCATCGGCGCCGGCTTCCTTGGCATGATGTACGCTCCGTTCACGGTCCAGAACGCCGGCCAGCCTCCGCAAAACATCGCGGCCCCCGCCAGCCTCGGCCAAGCCGAAGAGATGGAAGAACGCCTTCGCCGCCGTCAACGCCTGTTCAGCACCATCGAAGATGACTTCGCGGGCGCCGGCACCTTCCCGACCCTCAAGAACCCCGACGAGCGTGAAGCGGCCGGCAGCGCGGCCCAGGCTCACGAAGCCGTCTACAAGAAGGGCTTCGACCTCACCGTGTCGCCGCTCCGCAAGGTCTTCGACATCGGCACCGAAGACAAAAAGACCATCGACATGTACGGTGGCAGGAACAATCAGTTCGGCATGGGCTGCCTGCTTGCCCGTAAGCTGGTCGAGAAGGGCGTGACCTGCGTTGAAGTGGACCTCGGCGGTTGGGACAACCACGCCGGCGTCTTCAACGCCATCCGCACCGGCAACGGCCCGCGTCTCGACAAGGGCATGGGCGCCTTGGTCAAAGACCTCGTGGACCGCGGCATGTGGAAGAACACGGTCGTGCTGTGGATGGGCGAGTTCGGCCGCACGCCGCGCATCAATCAAAACAACGGCCGCGATCACTGGGCGCGGTGCTGGTCGGTCGCCCTCGGCGGCGGCGCCATCAACGGCGGCCAGGTCTACGGCGCCACCAGCAAGGACGGCATGGACGTCCAGGACAACCCGGCCAGCCTTGGCGACTTGTTCGCCACGGTCTACAAGGGTCTGGGCCTCGACCCAGGCGCTCAGGTCCGCGACAACCTCGGCCGGCCTCTTTCCATCGCCGAAGGCAAGCCGCTCAAGGGCTTGGTGTAAGAAGCGGTTTCAAAACCCCTTCCAGGCGAGCCGCCGGGCTTGTCCCGGCGGGATAAACCCGCCGGCTCGCCTGGGCTTTGAAACGGATTGAGCGCGCGACTTTCTGAAGAAAACAAAAGGCCCGTCTCCTCATCAGGAGACGGGCCTTTTTCGTTTCGTAGGCATTCGAGCCGCATCCTTATTCAGCGTCCGGCGCCGGAGAGGACGAAGGCGGCCCAATCCTTGACGGCCGCCGCCCGCTTCGGCGTCTCCGTCGCATCAACCGGCGCCTTCGTCACCGTCTGCACCGTCTCATCCCAATCTACCGCGCCGCGACCGCGCGCCAACGCCGGTACGCCCTGCGGATTGCGATACAACTCGAGTTGGGCGTGATGCAGCGCCTGCAACGGCGGTTCGCCCTTCTCCCACAGGTGATAGTAGAACAGATTCATCAACGCGGCCGTCGCCTCGTCGTCAACTTTCCACAAACTGGCCACGACGTTCTTGGCGCCACCGATATGAAACGCGCGTTGCAAACCAAAAACGCCCTCGCCGGCCGCCGCTTCGCCCAATCCCGTTTGACACGCCGACAACACGGCAAGGTCCATGCCGTCCAAATCCAGCCCGGCCACCGCTTCGCCGCTGAGGACGCCGCTGTCGGCGTCGGTCGGCTGATTGGCGCCGGCCAGCACCAATCCGGAGAGGGTAAGCGGGTTGCGCGCCGCCGCCCCGCGCCGCTCGGCGCCGACGCCGAGGAGGAAGTCGTCGGGCCGGAACAGGTGTTCGCGTTCCTTGCTGTCGGGGGCGGCGAAGAAGCCGTGCGTGGCGAGATGCGCCCAGCGTGCCTTGGGCAGGTCGGCCAACAGACGCGGCACGTCGGCGCCGGCGCAAAAGCGTTCGACGATCTCGGGAGCATGGGGTAGTTTCCTGGCCTCCGCGACGATGCCGGCGCGTTCCTTGACGGTGGCGGGCAGGGCGGGCCACAGTTTGCCGGCCTTATAGTCGTCACGGTCGTAACGGACGCCGCCGACGGCCAGCAGTACGCCCGGGCCGCGATTGGTGGGGACGGGGGCCGTCAGCTGGTCGAGCAGCGACGGGCCGCCGGGCACGACGGCGAAGGCGTAGTCCTCCAGCAGCACCGAGTTGGGCCGGTCGCCGGGCAGTGCCGACCAAGGCAATGCGCTTAACGGGCCGTCGGGGCAGATGTAAATGGTATCGACGCCTTCGCCGAGAACGGCGGCGATGGGTTCCCAGATGGCTTTCCGCAGTCGGGCGGCGGCGTTGCTGCGCAAGTCTTTGACGATGTCGTCTCGCCATTCGGCCAAGCCTTTGTCGATAGCCGCTGCGTTAGCGAGTTCGACGCGGCGGATCGGCCGGTCCTTTCGCAGCACGAAAACGGCGTAATGGCCGTCGTCCCATTTCCGCGTCTTATTATCCCAATCTACATAGCGGTAGAGATCGATGAATGCGGCGCGTTCGGGCAGGCGGTCGGCGAGTTCGGTGTACGGCAGCGTTTTGCGATCAGAGGCCGGCAACAAGGCGGCGAGTTCCTTCTCCAACCGCTCCTTCTTGTCGGTCAAGTCTTGCACGAGTTGGGCGCGGTCGGCGTCGCCGGGACGGGCGGGCGCGAGGACGAGCCGCGCCAAGTCTTGGCGCACGCCAATCAGCGTCTGCACCCTCTGCCGCGTGGCATCGTCGGCGTCCGCGGCGGCGTGAAGCAGGCGGCGACGGTGCTGGAGGCTGCGGGCCAGTGCGGACTTGCCTTGCCACAGGACAGGGTACTGCTCGGATGGTTTGGCTTCCTCCGCGTGGGCGGTGGCCGCGAGGAACTTGTTGCTAGCACCTGGCAGAGAAGCGGCAAGGTTCAAGGCCTCGGCTTCGGCGCCTCCATCTGTAAAGGCACCGACCTGACGGTTGTACATAGAAACGCTCTCCGCAAGGGCGTCGGTCGCCTGACCGTAATCGCCCCGCTCAAGCAGCAGGAAACCCAAATTGTTGAGGCTCCGGGCTAGGTCGGGATGGCCGCTGGGGTACTTCTCCACTGGGTAGACGCGGCGGTACATCTCCAAGGCGTCGCGGTAGAACGGCTCCGCCTTGCCGTACTCGCCCCGCGCTTCCAGCAGCAAACCCACGTTGCTTAGGATACCTGCCAGGTCTGGATAGCCGCCAGGATATTTGTCCGCTGGGTAGAGCTTTCTGTCCATCGCCAAGGCTTCGCGGTAAAACCGCTCCGCCTCATCGTACTCGCCCCGCGCTTTCAGCAGAAAGCCCAGGTTGTTTAGGCTCGTGGCTAGGTCGGGATAGCCGTCAGGGTATTTATCCGCCGGGTAGAGGCGGCGGCGCATGTCTAGCGCGTCACGGTAGAGCGGCGCGGCTTTGCTAAAATTGGGCAATGATATACTAGGCTCACCAAATATAATTCGTATCTGAATTGGATATGAAGGCTGCGGCTGCTAGGACTTTTTACGTCTTTGTGCTTTTATCTGCTTGTAGACGGCTTCTTTTGCGTCGGCTTCCGATTTGGGTACGGCAACGATCTTTCGGGCCAACTCTTGGAATTGATCGAACGCCTTGTTAGCGCCGTCGCGGGCAATCTTCTTGAGGCTTTCGGCCATCGCTGTCTCGGAAGTTAGCTTTTCGGCGGGAAAGGGCGGGTCTTGTGGTGAATATCAACCACAATCAAATGCCCTTCCGCCGTCGTGTCATCCACTGTCATTCTGAACAAATGGCCTAAATGTTCGTCCTTGAGAACAATTTGGTAGCGATAATATCTTTCGTCTTTTCCTATCCTAAATTGGCGACATTGCGGATAGTCGCGCGGAACTTTTTCGTGAATGGCCGCGAGAATCCGCACGACCATCTCGCGGCCAATTCCAAAGGCTTGTATGGCTCGGCTAATCGCTGCTGGCACCGCTGCCTTGTAATTCACGGAGCATGTCCCCCGCCAATTTGAAGTCGCCGCGCTTGTAATCGGCCAACGCCTCGTCCATTTGCTGAGTGTTCAGTGGGGCGCACTCGTTTTCAGCTTCTTTCTCTAAAGCCTCCATGTCACGAACTGCGTCCCGAAACTTTTCCGCGTTGGCAATCGCGTAGCCGGCTTGTTCCGACGTCTCGATGAGCCTTGAGATTTTCCTGAATGCGAGCGCGGCGCGATTGATCGCCACTCGGATCAATTCCTCTCCAACGAAAAGCGACTCGTTTTTTACGTTTTCATCAAACGACACATCAGTTGCGCCGCCCCAAGCCCGGCGAAGGAGCGGCGCCAACTCCAAACACTCCTTAACTAGCTCTTCCAAGTCGCAGACTTGCATGGCCTCTTTGTGGTCGATTTGCCAAGTTTCGACGTAACCTTCCAGTTGATGGGAGCGATCCAGACATCGACGAGCTAAAAGGCTCATGGGAATCTCCTTGACCTCACCTGCGTAGTAATAAAACCCCCTGGCATTATGCGTGCCTGTCCATCTCTGGATGCGATGGTTGCGCACGCCGGGTTAGTATGCTTCCAGTCTAGCTTTGGTCAATACCGATTTCAAGAAACAATTGAGATGGCGTTAATCGTTAGATTCTGTTTGACTGGACTCTCCCTTTTCTTTGCCGGTCAGTCTCTTGTATGTCAGTCGCTTCCCGCCCATCGCGCCAGCAACCTTCGTGAACCGCGTTTCGTCGCGGCCTTCCCGCGCGTTGAATCGGAAGTTCGGTACTGTCCTAGGATTGCGTTGCCGGCTTATCCTCTTCGGCTGGCAAGACGAACTCAAAGCGGCACTGCCTGATAGCCTTTAGACCCTGGATCGCGCTCGCCAGCATGTCGTAGGCGTCGGGTTCGATGCCGCCAAACATCGCGCTGCGAAACTCGAAACCGCAACATACGCATTTGGTCGGGTGCGGCAAACTGCGAACCTGCTCGACCTTCATTTCATGAGCCGCACCGCAAGACTTGCAGACAATGCGAATCGTACTCAACTCATCCAGGAGAATTCGGCGAATGTATTCGCTCACGGCGCGGCCTCAATAAAAGAAATCGGTTCGAGGTCTTGTTTCTATTCTACCCTCTCGCGGTCAATAAACAAACGCGGGAAGGACCAGCCCTTCCCGCGTTCTCGCCGTCTAGCGGGCCTGTTCCAGCAATTCCGCCACGGTCCAAACATGGCTCGCCAGTCCCGCCGCCATAGCCGGACTACATTTATAGCCCATGCGCTCATTAAGCGTCATATGGGAGCGGCAATAGTTATAATAGGCGAAGTAGAGAGCCATTGCCGCCTCGTGGTTGACCCACTTCTTGCTATGGGCGGTGGTTAGCCGCGTCATCCGCCGAACCGTCATCCGAATGGTCAAGTTCGCCCGCTCTGCATGGCTCGTACAAATATGGTCTTCATCGGGTTCGCCCATACAAATCACCGGGTAAGAGTCTACAACTTCACCCGGCGAATAGCGTGTCTGCCCTCCTTCCTGCGATGGTGTCGCGTAAACCTTGACCAGCTGGGCGAAGTCGATGTTCTGGCCGAACACCAAAGGGATTGCCGTGCGATACGGGCGGAAGCCGTCCGTTGACAGCTGGAACCGTCCGCGCGTTGCATCGCTCAACTTCGCAGCGAACGTAGTGGTATCTTGCGGCGTGCGCTTGCCGAGATGCCACGCCAGAACCATCTTGTTCACGCGCTCAATGGCAACGAAGCACCACGCATCGCCGACCTCTTCGCCGTAACCTTGCTGCTGCTTCCTTCGCTCTTTGCAGCCTACAAAACCCCAAATTTCGTCGGCCTGTACGTCCTCTACATGGATGCGATGAATCGCCGTTTCAAGGAACCGCTGACAATTCTTCCCAGCCGCAACCATCGCGTGAAGGATCGTGTCGCGGTGGACTTCGGTAAGCCGCTCGACAGAGCGGACGGAGACGCCTTCTAGCAGCATCCGCAAGCAGAGTACGGCCTTTTCAGGCGCGAGCCGTCGCCGGTCGGTTGGCCGCGTATCGGCGTCAGTGAACGTACCGCACTCCGCGCAGCGGTAGCGCTGGGAACCGTTGCGATTGAACCCGAACCGCCGGGCCGGATTCTGGCAGGTTGGACAGAACATGAGCGCGAACCCTTTCCCTTTATGGCGGGTTCGCTGTAGAATGCTGGTTGCGTAGGCCGCATTCTGGCGTCACCCGCCTGATTGTGGTTGCCCGCGTCTCTGTTACAAGCAGAGACGCGGGTTTTTCTTCGCCCGTGATTGTATATCTAAAATATATCTAATGGTAGGTCAGTAGCGGACATTGACCGGGATATTTTCCGGGTATACAATCACGGCATGAACGCTAAAAAGAAAAGACCCGGACGACCTCGCAAGGGTTCGGCCGCGACCAAAAGCGAAAGCGTCTTGCTCCGCATGGAGAAACGCGAGAAGGAAGGGTTCGCGGCAGCGGCGGAATTGGCCGGCGCGCCGCTGTCGGTATGGATGCGCGAACGGCTAAGGCGAGCAGCGAAGAAGGAGCTGGAAGAAGCCGGAAAAGACGTGGCGTTCCTACCGGCGGGGCAACTTGATTAGGGACTGCAAAAAGGTCTTTGTTCCGTCAAAAATATCCTGTGCCTCCTGCGTCGTGTAAGTGCGCTTCGGGTGCATAACATTGTTACGCCACGCATTCTTGACGTGGCGCAAGTAGGCGGCGGCTTCGCTGAACGCCTCATGTTTGGCAAGTTCTTTGTTGCTGGCGTTTTTGCCGTGCGGCAAGGCATCAATTGCCGCGTCAATGGGCTGGAGGATCAATCCCCAGGTGTCTTTCGGGTTGACGGTCGTTTTCAACCTGCTTGCGAGATCGCAGACGGCAGCTTCCATGATACGCATTAAGTGAAATACGCACGCCGTAGGCAATCCGACGCCCAGGCACTCGCCGCACGCCTCCATGTCCTCCGAGCGGTCCAAGAATCTGTCCCTCACCTCATCGCCGAATGGATTCTTGTCGGCGATGTACTTCTGCGTTTCGGGCGCCACAGATACAAAAACGCGATCCTTTATCTCTTCCATGATGCGCCGCCGTAGTTCGCCGAACGCAACGGCGAAACCAGCGCTCGTTGATTCCATGCCCGCCATCGTGCGTATTCTGTTTATTTGAGATATTGAGAATTTTAATTGCAAGAGTGCGCATTGCCTTTCCAAATCGCCCAGGATCGGCTCCCACTCCTCTAAACTAAACCCCTTCAGTGCATCACGCATCATGGTTTGGTACTGCACGGCTTCGCCCTCAACGGGCCATCCCATCAGGATGTTCTGGGCCGCCGTCTGTTCTACGCCGTTTTCGACCAGCATATCGGCCAGCCGTTTGTGCATTTCGGCGGTGGTGCGCTCTAGCGCACTTAGAGCATCCATCAGGTCAAGGAATAGGTGGGCATTGAGGGTGAGCATGTCCCAGAGACTCACTAGCTCGCCCGGCGCAGGACGCCACCCGCAGGACTTTTCGCCCGTCCCGCTGGCAACCGAAGAAGTATCCACATGCGGTGCGTAGGCCGCATCCGACCGGGCGGATGGTTGGTGGACAGGCGCGATGGTATCAGCTGCGGTCATGGAACGCCAGTGGTTAGGGCACAGAATGAGGGACGTGGGAGCAACGCAAAGCTAGGACAGTACCGGAAGTTCTCTTCATCCAAGTAGCGGAACAAGTGGAACGGTTCCACGCTGACATAGGTTCCACGGATGCACCGCTTCAACAATGACCAGTAGTTTTCCAGCCCGTTCGTATGCACGTTGCCGCGCACGAACTCCACGGCATGATCGACTGCTTCGTGAAGGTAATCCGGCGCCAGCCCTTCGTAGGAAGGCAAGGCGTCCGTGTTGACCATCGAACCGGGTTCCACGTTCTCGCGGACCTCCGCTTGGACCGTCTGCTTTTTCGTGTCGGGAATCACCTTCGTTCGGATTTCTCCGTCCCGTTCCAACACGCCGATGACGATGGACTTGCCCACCGCGCCGCGTCCTTTAATCGCCTTCTCGCGCTTGGCCTTGTGCATGTTCCGGGCCTTGCCGCCGATGAAGGCTTCATCGACCTCAACCTCTCCACTCAGTTTGCGAAACGTGCCGGTCTGCATCGCCAGTCGGATACGATGCAAGAGGAACCACGCCGATTTCTGAGTGATGCCGAGCGAACGATGGACTTCCCATGAACTGACGCCGTTCTTGGCGTTGGCGATGAGCCATATGGCCGCGAGCCACTTGTCCAGGCCGATAGGACTATCTTCCATGATCGTGCCTACCTTGATGCTGAACTGCTTCTTGCAGCCTTTGCACTTCCACAAGCGGCGGGTAGAAAGGAAGCTGTATTCCTTGCTTTCGCAACGCGGACAGGCGATGCCGTCCCGCCAACGGAGCGGAATAAGGAAGTTCAAGCAGGCGTCCGGGTCGGAGAAATACCGGATCGCTTCCATTAACGTCTGAGGGCAGGGGGTTGTGTCCATGCCTTCATTCTACGGGAATCGACCGGGTGAGTCAAGTATATCAATGCCTAAAATTGCCTCGCTTCTGCATTAATACGCCCAGATTATCTAGGCTCGTGGCTAGGTCGGGGTGGCCGTCGGGATATTTATCCGCTGGATAGAGGCGGCGGCGCATTCTCAGGGCTTCGTAGTAGAACAGCTCCGCTCGGCCATACTCGCCTCGCGCGTCCAGCAGAGCGCCTAGGTTGTTTAGGTCCCCTGCCAGGCTGGGGTGGCCGTCGGGATATTTATCCGGCGGGTAGAGGCGTTTACGTATATCCAGAGCCTCGCATAATAATAGCTCCGCTTTGCCGTACTCTCCCCGCCTCAGCAACATAGCGCCCAGGTTGCTGAGATTCAGGGCTAGGTCTGGGTGGCCGTTGGGGTACTTCGCAGCTGGGTAAAGTTTCCTACTCATTTCTATAGCGTCACGGTAGAGCGGTTCCGCCTTGTCAAACTGGCCCCGCGCTCGCAGCATAGCAGCAAGTAAATCGCGGCTTTGGACTAGATCTGGGTGGCCATCGGGGTACTTCGACTCTGGGTAGAGGCGCTTACGCATTTCCAGAGCCTCACGATAGAGCGATTCTGCTCGTCCGTACTCACCCAGTTTCTGCAGGAGGATGCCCTGTATTTCTAAGCTTTGTGCAAAGTCGAGATGACCGTCCGGGTATTTCGCCGCAGGATAGAGCCGGCGGTAAATTTCCAAGGATTTTTCCAGCAACTCGTTCGCGGCTGTGTAGTTAACGTCCCGATACAGAGGAAACGCCTGCTGTTTCAATTCCTTTGCTTGCTTCTCCAGGTTGCTACGCTCCTCGTCCGTCAATTCCTTCGCCGGCTCGTCGGCCCTCACAGATGCCGCCCATCCCGCCGCACCCATCACCAGCAAGGCGATCCCCAGCGCCAGCGTCAACCGTCCGTTCTGCTTCGCAGTCATGGAAGTAGTCATTGGCGATCCTCTTTGATGTACAAATCACGCCGAGGGTGCCATGCTTTCGCGGGCCGGTCCCGAAATCTCATCCCGTCCCAACCCCGCGAAAGCATGAATCCTCGCGTGGGTCACATGCTTTCGCGGCGGCTTGAGCGGGAGTAAGGTGCAGACCGAGGCCGCGAAAGCATGGCACACTCCCCTTGTGTAGAGACGATGGGGACAGAGCTACGGCGCCTCGTCATCCCAGGCGTCAGCGACCGGCGCCGGAGAGGGTTCGGCGGCGGTCGCCATGCGTCGCTCTTAAGTGGCCCTTCCGGCTTGCGCGAGCGTTGAATACCCTTCCACCCATTGGTCTTTGTCAACCTGGTATTCGTCGATGTGAAACCCGGCCGGCGCCTCAGAAAAACCAGGAACCTGGCCAAGGCGTGTTATCGCCGCCTGGGCATTCGCTCGTGAGGAATACACGCCGATAAACTTAACGTCTTCCGCCTCGTCGTCAACGGAATGCACGTGTTGCAACACATAAACTCTCGTCATGGGACGCCTCCTTCTTACTCATCACTCAAACGCCCTGTCACCCCACTTCTTGATCTTGTTGAATTCGCTGCCCGGCCCCGTCGGATAGTTGCCTTTGCCATATTTTTCATCAAGTAACCGCTCGGCAAATTGACGGCCATTCTCCGTCGTCGAAGGGCGTTTCCCCTTCGCCCAACTCGGAACGTCTTTTGCTGCTTCCTTGGCGCTGAGGCCCGTCTTCGTCTTTTTATACATGCTATGGGTCCGGACGCCGTACCCGCAAGGCGACAATCGCCGCGTCATTCTTATGTCAGGAACCTTTTCTTGCCTCTCGGAAGCGACAGACCTATCCGCCGCCGCCCCGTTCACGTTCCTGGTCCTTTTCTTCTTTGGCGGTCTCAAGCAGTTCGTCGAATCGCCGAAGATAAATCGCGTGTGCTTTACCCAGATACGTGCGGATTTTCCTCAGAGTGGCGGGAGTAGTCACCTTGACGACTTGAACGACGTCGGCTCGGTCTTGTACGCGGTACGAACCCAACTTGGTTTCCATCCACCCGCCGATCGCCGCATAGCCGGCGCCTTCGCGAACCCCCAGATGTTCGGGGTCTGGGATGGCCGTAGGTGCGTCCTTTCGCGGCTTGCGACCCTCGGGAACGACGTCAATGGGGACGCCTTCGCATTGCAATTTGTGCCAGCCTTCCGGATCCTTCCAAATGACTTTAATCCCGTAATGGGGGGCGATGCGGGTAAGAATATCCAGATCGCCGCTTCGGACCACCACGTCGATGTCTTTGGTGAAACGCTCGTAGCCATGATGGATTGCCGCCAAACCGCCCACGATTGCCATGGGAATGCCTTCTTTGCGAGAAAGAGCCTGCAACGCCGCAAGAGCCTTGGCAAAATTGGATTGTTGCGCTTCATGGCCCTTCACGGCGGCAACCGTCCTTTCGAGGATGACCATTGCTTCCGCAGCGTCAATGATATTCATGGGCACAGACACCTATCCTACCGTGATTATGCCGCTGGAGAGAACAATGATTAGACAGCGAAGCACCCGCCAACGCAACGAGATTTCGCCGCCTATCGTGTTTGAAGCCGTCGCTACCTCCCCCGCACGGCGAAGCTCACCGCCCGCGTGTACTAGTGCAACGTCACTCGTA
>DHJA01000016.1:23890-35425 GCA_002404095.1 Planctomycetaceae bacterium UBA4732
ATCCATGCGTGACGAAGCACTAGAACAGCTTGTCTTTCCCCGGCCCCAGCCGCGACCGGATCTGCTCCTCCGTCGCCCGCACCGGGTCGTCCGTCTTCTCGTCGTCCCAATCGACCGCCGAACGGCCCGCCTCGTTCGTCACTAGCCGGCCGTTCTCGAACCACGCCATCGATTGCAGCGTCCGCAACTTCTGCGGCCGGATGACGCCCAACTCCGCCTTCAGGTCCACCCCGCGCGGCAGCGGCGTCTTCCGCAGCGTCTCCATGCCTTGCGCCGATTCCTTGATGCCCAACGTCCCGCCGAACGCCCGATCCGACAACAACGGCCGACGCACTTATGCCGTCGGCAGCGCGGACTCGATCACGCGCGTGGCTTCCGCGACTTCGCGCGCCGACGCCGGCGGGTTGTGCGCGGCGAGCTGAAGGAGCTAGGCGGTTAGGGCTTCGCCCCGGAACGGCGCCAGCCCCGTAGTCATCCGATAGAGAACGTATGCGTTCGGTTCCACGACCGGGAGTCGTCGTGCTTGCTGGACCGGCGCGGCGCAAAGAGAGTATTTGACTACCCGATCTCTCAGATAGACTCCGCCTGGAGTCTCGGCTGCGACTTCTCCGGCAAAGTTATCCCCTCCAAGGTATAGTTGCAACGAGTACTCTCGGAAGACGCCGCCGCTGCCTGCCCTAGCGCGCGGGCAAGGAAGGCCGCCCACAGGCCATCGCCGAAGGCAAGCCACTAAGGGCTTGGTGTAAGCGCGACGCTGCCTGAATAATAGGAAAGGCCCGTCTCCAGATAAGGAGACGGGCCTTTTTCGTTTTTTCCACAGGCGCAATTTGGGCAAATTTACTTGTGCCACCCCTACCCGGCGCGGTATGCTCCTACTTGATGTCCCAATGTTGATCGTCACGACCGGGACTTACACCCACTGGACAGGTGATCGCTAACCTTTGTCTTCACGCCGTCCGTCGGCGGCTGATGGATTCTCGCGTCTTCCGCCTTGGTGCGGACGCCGTCCTGCGTGCGCGCGGACGAAGAGAGATCGCTCGCTTCGACCGCCAATCCGCCGCCCGTTGTCAACTTCGCGTCCTGCTTGGACTTCTGCATGATGCCCGCGCAACGCCATTTGGCCGCGCCCATGATTTTCGTCGTATCCGCACGGAACCCGATTTTCGCCGCCTTGTACCCCTCCGTTCACCAGCCGAGCTTCATCGCATCGATACGCCGCCCGCCGTGGCGGATGGACGAAAAGCTTTTCGCAAAGCCCTGGGCGCGTCCTGGCAGACGACATTGGCCTATGTGGCCGGCGCACGTCCGCAAGGGCGGCTTTTGTCAGGTCGTATCGTTTCTCTTGGAGGGTCGGACCTCAGCGCGCTCCCTTGGCTCAGTCGATCCTACTCCTTCGGTAACGCTGCCGACGCCGCGGCGGAGCGCCTCGTGCGAACGCCAGTGACGTGCTTTGTGGGGCCGGCGGATCGGGTCGTTTCCGTGCTGGATCAGGTGAGATGGATCACCGGACGCGAACGAGTCGCGGAATTATGGCCGGACCTGACGGCCGTTTTGTACAGCCGTGGATCGCCGCAAGACGATTGGGCGCCGCAATTGCTCGAATTGCTGGGCGAAAAGGTGCTATTGCTGGAAACGTGCTTTTTACCCGAAGGACCGATCGCCGTCGAAGACCCGCGCCGCGGTTGCCTCGTACTGCTCTTCGACCACGGCGTTTTCTTCGAGTTCACGCCCGCGGCCGAAGCCGGAAAGTCCGACCCGGCGCGCCATGGACTAGCCGAGGTGGAACCAGGCGTCGTCTACGAAATAGCGTTGAGTTCGCCGGCCGGCGTGTGGGCCTGCCGGACGGGAGTGGCCGTGCGCTTCGAGCGCCGCGATCCGCCGTTGTTCCACCTTGTTCCAATGCCCGCGCCTGCCGCCGTGGACAACCGGAAGATCCTTACGAGTCCCCCGCGTCCTCCACAGGCGCCCCATCGACAAATCGCCGGCATTCCGGCAGCGCCGCCAGAAAAATTCGTCCATACCCCTTGGTTAACACCCGTGGATCGAGGATGACCACCATCCCCGTGTCCGCCGCGGTGCGAATCAGCCGACCGAACCCCTGCTTCAGCTTAATGACCGCTTGCGGCACCTGATATTCCATAAACGGCTGCCCGCCGGCCGCCTCAATCGCTTCCTGACGCGCTGCCAACACCGGCCGATCCGGCACGGCGAAGGGCAGCTTCGTTATGATGACGTTGGAGAGGGCGTCGCCCGGCACGTCCACGCCCTGCCAAAAGCTATCGACGCCGAAAAGGACCGCGTTGCCCGCTTCGCGGAATCGCTCGATCATCTGCGAACGCGGCAGTCCGTCGCTTTGGCTTAACAAGGGATACCCCTGACTAAGACACCAGGGCCGCATCCGATCCGCCGCCTTCTGCATCATCTGATAGCTTGTGAAAAGGACAAATGCTCTACCTTTTGTGCGCTGGATGTATTCCGGGATCTTGTCCAACACCGCTTCTTCGTAGCCGGCGGGGTTGGATGACGGATCCGGCATCCTTCGGAAGAGGTGCAACTCAACCTGTTCCCGAAAATTGAACGGGCTGCCCAGGTGAAGAACGTCGCAGCCGTCCAGGCCGAGCCGGCGTTGGATGTGACGGAAGCCGGCCTTGCCCCCGGTGCTGAGTGTGGCGCTGGTCATCACAACCGTTGGCACTTGGCTGTAGAGTTGCTGCTCCAGCGCCGGCCCCACGTCGATTGGCGCGCTCACGAGGTCCACGCGTGTGTTGCGGCCGGAAGCCGTGTCAATCCAATAGACCTGCCCCTCCAGTTCCTGGTTGAGCCACTGCTTCATTTCCTGCGCCAACAGTAGCGCACGACTGGACAGCGACGTGAACTCAATCTTTTGGTCGTCGTCCAGCCTCTCGCTGAGAGCCTTGACGCATGTGGCCAGCTTTTTCAACTCTTCGGATAGATTGTCGGGTATAATGCCCGGCTGCCGAACGCGGATCGAGTCGGAAGCTGATCGGGGGGCGTTGCGGCCGGCGCCGCGCGGCTGACGGAGGGTCCAGTTGACGATGGCGTTGAAGAATTGGTCGGCGGCGCCGCGGGCGATTTCGACCTGTCGAACGGCGTCCTCGTCGTTGAACCAGCCGAGTAAACCGCGCCGTTGCCGGGGGTTATACAACTTGTTGAGCAAGTGTTCGACGTTGCCGCGGCCGACCTGTAATCCGAGGTGATCGGCGGCCACGTCTTCAAGCGTGTGGGCCTCGTCGAAGATCACGACTTTGTAATCGGGCAGCATACTGCCGCCTTGGCGCCGCAGGGCGAGGTCGCTGAAAAACAGGGCATGGTTGACGATTAGCAGCTGGGCGCCGAACATCTGTTTGCGCGCCTTGAAGTAAAAACACTTAGCGTAGTCGGGGCAGCCCCGGCCGAGGCAGTTGCCGCTGTCGCTTTGCACCGCATCCCATACGGCCGGCAGCGGTTGAAAGCCGAGATCGCTGCGGCTGCCTTCTTGGGTCTGCCGCGACCAGCGGCCGATTTGTTGCAATTGCTCCGTCGCGCTTTGCTCGGCCATGAGCGCGCCGGCTCGCTGTTGCGCCCCATGCAGCCGGCGCAGGCTTACATAGTTTGAGCGCCCTTTGACGAGCAGGGCCGTGAAAGGCTGCGGCATGATTTTCTGGAGAAAAGGGATGTCTTTCTGGACTAATTGTTCTTGAAGGCTGATGGTGTGCGTGGAAATGATAACGCGGCAGTCCTTTTGCGTCGCGGCCGCTAGAATGGCGGGGACGAGGTATGCGAAACTCTTGCCGACGCCTGTTCCTGCCTCGACCATCAGCTTACGGCCCCCGGCGATGGCGTCCGCGACCGCGTCGGCCATCGCCAATTGTTGCGGCCGCGCCTCATAGTGGGCGAGGCGCTGGGCGATGGCGCCGTCAGGGCCGAGGATGGAAGCGATGGACATGAAGCGGAGTCCAAGGGGTGAGTGGTAAAGAGTGAATTGTACCATCGGCCGAACGGAGTGCGGAAGTCAGAAGACCGAATGAGGAAACGACCATGCAAAGCGACGGCATCGTGCATCTGGCGACTGCGAACAATCCCGTGGAGGCTCACGTCTGGCGGCAAGCGCTGGAGGATGAGGGCATTTCCTGCCAAGTGGTGGGCGACCTTCTCGACGCGGGCTTTGGCGATGTGGGATCCGTCAAGGCGGAAGTCTGGGTCCACGCCAACGACCTCGAACAGGCGCGGGCTTTTCTTGCGGCCCATCACGGCGCCGCGGATGAACCCGAAGCGGATGACGCCTGAGCGAGGATACAAGCGCCGAGCGCAAGCAAGGGGTGAGGCCCAACCCTCGCTTGCGCTCGGGGCTTGTATTGCCCCGTTCTCACAAGCCTTGTAGAATGGACTTTTCCCCTCCCCGGAGGCAGTGAAGAGTGAATGGGGCCGGACGCAACGCGCCGCGCACAGGATGAACTCGTTGATGAAAGGGCAGTGAATCGGATGAGGAAAAGCAAAGGACGACGTAAGGTGGGCCGGAAAAAGCGTCGAATGCGAGCCAAGATCCGCCACCGGAAGTAAAAGGCCGACCGCCCTTCAACCTCCCCTCTCTCCGTTTCTTTCACGACCCGAGCCGCCGCCTTCAAAGGGCCGCGTTTCACGCTCGGGGTGCGCCTTATTTCTGTCGTTAGAGAAAAACCCATGCCGCTAAAGAAAACTCTCCCGCAAAGGGAGAAGGAATTGCAAATCCTGCTTGCCACCCCGGCGGGCCGCGATCAGCTTCACATCCTTGGAGAGCGCTACACCGCGGCGGGCGGCCGGATGAGGCCGGAAAGCACGTCCGTTATCACTTACATTCTGGTTTACGAGCGGGAACGCGGCTTGATCGAGGGCTGACAGGTTAAGGTACGGCTTTGCATCGCGGCAGGTAAACGTCAAAGCACGCGCCCTTGCCTGGTTCGCTACGGCACTCGACCCAGCCGTGATGTTCCTTGATGATGCCGAATACCACGGCCAAGCCGAGTCCCGTCCCTTTGCCGACCTCTTTTGTCGTGAAAAACGGCTCGTAGATGCGCGGCTGGATTTCCGCCAATATCCCGTACCCATTGTCGCGGACGCGCAGCCGGACAAACTCGGCCGACCCACTCCCCGCCGCGGCGCACAATTCCGAATCGTCCGCGCTCGCGTTGCACGTCTCCAATTCGAGGCGGCCGCCTTCGGGCATGGCGTCCCGGGCGTTGAGGCAAAGGTTCATGAGGACTTGATTGATCTGCCCGGCGTCCGCTTCCACCTGCCCCAGGTCGTCGGCGCCATTCACCACAATCTCAATGGCCGGGCCGAGCGTGCGTCGGAGTAGGTCCACCGCCTCGCGGACGCAGCCGTTCAGATCGACCGCCACCATCCGCGGCTTGGTTTGCCGCGAAAAGCCCAGTAATTGCTGCGTCAATTCGGCGGCTCGCCAGGCGGCGGCCTCCGCGGCCTGGAGGAACTCGCGCCGCGGGTCGTCCGACGAGGTCGCCTGGAGGGCGAGCGTAATGTTGCCGGTGACGCCCGTCAGCAGGTTGTTGAAATCATGGGCCACGCCGCTCGCCAGCTGGCCGACTGCTTCCATTTTTTGCGACTGACGCAACTGTTCCTCAAGCGCCTTGCGCGGCGTCACGTCGGCCAAGAGGCGGACACTGCCGGCCGGCTCATGGCTTTCGTCGCGCACCGGATCGGCGGTCATGCGGAACCATCGGCCGGCAAGCAACGCCTCCACGGCGGTTTCGCCCGGGCGCGCCGGCGACGCGAGGAGCGCGGCCGACGCCGGGCCGAACGTCTCCCAAAGGAGTTCCTGATAGAGCCGGCCGACGAGGGCCGCGCCGGGCCGCCGAAACAACTCGGCCGCCGCCCGGTTGCAGCGGAGTACGCATCCTTCGTCGTCCAGAAGACAAATGGCATCGCTTATGGCGTCGAAAGTGGCCTGCCAGTGCCGGGCGGCCGTCCGCGCCGCTTCCTCGGCGCGGTGGATGCGCAACAGCGCCTGAACGGTGGCGACGACTTCCGCGGGTTCAATGGGCTTAATAAGGTAGCCGTCGGCGCCGCCTTGGAGGCCGTGCGTCTTGTCCTCGCTGCGAACGTAGACGGCGGACATGTGCAGTACGGGGATGGACGAGGTGGCCGGATGGGCCTTGATGCGCCGGCAGACCTCGAAGCCGTCGATGTCCGGCAGATTCACGTCGAGAATAATAAGGTCCGGCCGCTCGGCCGCCAAGCGCAGGGCGTCGCCGCCCGTGGCGGCTTCGCGCGTGTTAAAGCCGGCGTGCCGTAGGACCATCGAGAAGGCCAGCCGGTTGGCGTCGTCGTCGTCAACGTACAGGATCGAAGGCGGTTGATCGGGGTTCATGGAAAGCGCCTCCAGCGCGGCACCGGGCCGCGGTCGTCGAGTCGCCGAAGCGGCGTGAAAATGGAACCAAGCGACGGGAGGCCTATTACCAGCATGTGAGGGCGCATGACGCAACCCTCCTACAGTCCAAGGGGGGGCTAAAAACACGCTGCGCTGCGGCCTATCGAAGCGTAGGTCACAATCTTTTCCGAGTCAAATGGGATTTTGATCGCCCAATCCGGCGCCGCGTTTCTAGAATAGAAGCGGCCCAGTCCCTTAGTTCAAAAATCCGCGAGCTTAGGATGTCCATTCCGCGCGAACGTCTCTGGAAAAGGCGGTTCGGTTTGATCGGTGTGGCGTTATTGGTCGCGCTATTCCTGCTGGACTCCTATCGGCGGCCTGCGGATCAGTATAGCGCCTCCGCTTACGTCGGGACGGTTCGCGCCTACCAAACGTGCGGCCGGCCGATTATCAAACCATTCTGCACGTGCCGGTACTACCCCAGCTGCTCCGAGTATTCAGTCGAGGCGGTGCGTACGTACGGCATCCGTTACGGGCTGTTCCTTACGGCCCGGCGCATCGCGTCCTGCAATGGGTCGGTGCCCCTGGGGACGTGGGATCCGGTGCCGCCCGATGAGTTGAAGTGAGACTGCTAAACTTTTTAATCCTGCTCCATGTAAGCGCGGCGAACCATCGTATAAACTTCGCGCAGCGCGACGTTATGCAACCGCGCGACTCGTGCGCAGTCTTCATATTCCGGCGTGAACACGGCCGGTTGGCCGTCGCGCCAGCCGCGCTTGCCGCGAACCGGCCCCCACGGCGTCTCGACCGTCCGCACTTCGCGCCGCAGCTTCCGTCGCCGCACGGGATACCGGCGTATGCCAAACGTCCCTGTTTCGCGGAACAGGATCGCCTCCAGCGCCGGCAGCACGGCCTCCGACGCCAATACGCTCAATAAGACGCCGGGCCGATCTTTTTTCATCTGAATCGGCGTAGCGTACACATCCAACGCCCCCGCCGCCAGCAACTGCTCGAAGCAATAACCCACCACCTCAGCCGGCACGTCATCGAGGTTGGTTTCCAACACCCATACTTGATCGGATTCGGCGTCCGTCGTCGGCGCTTCCGACGCGCCGACGAACAACCGCAGCAGGTTGGGCTGATCGACGAACTCGCGGCGGCCGGCGCCGTGGCCGATGCGTTCGACCGTCATGACGGGCGTTTCGACCCACTCGGCGACCACGCTCCGCAGGATGGCGGCGCCGGTCGGCGTGGTGAGTTCCGCTTTGACGGAAGAAGGCGCTAACGGCACTCCTTTAAGTAGTTCGGCCGTGGCGGGGGCCGGAATGGGCATGAGGCCGTGGGCGCACTGGACCATGCCTGAGCCTGTGGGTACGGATCGGCAGGTGAAGCGCTCGACGCCGAGAAGGTCGAGACCGACAGCGGCGCCGGTAATGTCGGCGATGCTGTCCAGGGCGCCGACTTCATGGAAGTGGACCTTTTCGATAGGGAGACCGTGAACCGCCGCCTCCGCCTCCGCTAGCCGACGAAAGATGCGCAAGGCTAACTCGCGCTGCTTGGGCGTGAGTCGGCCGCGACCGAGGATTTCCTCCACATCGGGTAGGAAACGGTGCGTAGGTTCCTCCGGCGCCTCGACGAAGACTTGCGTGGCGGCGAAACCGCCTTTACGGACTTTTTCGACCTCTATTTTGATAGGGAGGCCGAGCGAGTCAATGGCGCCAACGACGGCGGCGGCGCCAACGCCGGCGTCGATGAGGGCGCCGAGCGTCATGTCGCCGCTGATGCCGCTGAAACAGTCGAAATGGGCTACACGCATGGGTTCTCCCTTTCTTCGGCTGGCGGCGTCTCCAATCGTCTTATTAGTCATATAGGACGTATAAGACCTATAGGACTTATAGGCCAACAGTGGCGCTACTGGCCGGATAGCGATACAGCCTTTCCGCCAACAACCTGGCACCGCCCAATTCATCTATAGGCCGCGCGAAGTGCCATTCCCGATCCGTCGGCAGCAAATCCTCGCCAACCGGCCACGGCTGAAACGGCTCGCCGCCCAACACCGCGATTAGCTTGCCGCTGTTCATGCTCACGTTCCCCGCGCGCGGCGGCATCGGCCCGGCGTCAACGCGCGGACAGCCTTTCAGCAATTCGGGATCATAACCGCCGACGCGGTTGACGATTTGGGCAATCTGATAAAGCGTGATAGCGCGTGGCCCGCCGCAGTGGAATACGCCCGCCTGATGGTTCGCCAAGAAGCGCTCAAAAACGCGGTTGAGATCGTCGGCGTAAGTGCAGGAGCGCACCTCGTCGAAGTAGAGCGTGGCCGGCCGGCCGTTGCGGAAACGCGACTGAATCCAGTCGATGGCGCCGGCGTGACGGTTGAAACTCGGTCCCATCGGCAGCGAAATCCGCAGGATCGCCGCTTCGGGGTCGATCTCGCGCACGGCCTGCTCGCCCTGGGCCATCGTCCGGCCGTAGACCGTCACCGGATCGACGGAATCGGTTTCGACGTAGCCACCCGCGCCACTGCCCGAGAAAACGAGGTCCGACGACAGATGGACGAGACGGGTGCCGTGGCGGCGAGCAAGCGTGGCGATGTTGACGGCCGCGTCCACGTTAGTGCGCCGCGCCATCGCGGGGTCTAATTCGCACGGTTTAAGAGCGCAATTGCCGGTGCAGTTCAGGACGGCGCCGAAGCGATGTTTCTCGAACAAGGTCTGAAGGCCGGCCCGGTCTCCGGTGTCGAGGGCAACCACACCGTCGGCAACCAGTTGCCATGTCGTCGTCGGGCGGATGCCGATTACGCGACCGGGCCACAAACGGAGAAAGTGCGGCAGGGCGTTCCAGCCCGCGACGCCAGAGACGCCGGTTATCAGGAGAGGGAGACGCGAGGTCGGATTGTTTACGAGCAGCGTTGGCGTTTCCATGCAAGAGTACGAATGGCCCGGGCGGGACTCGAACCCGCAAGCCTTGCGGCACTAGCTTCTAAGGCTAGCGTGTATGCCAATTTCACCACCGGGCCACAGTGATAGCGAACAGCTTATGTCAGTCTATGGCGAAGTCGGAGGCGGCGTCAAGGAGCGGTTAGAAGGGTAAACACAAAGAGACCGCCGTAACCTTCGGCGGTCCCTTAAATCCACAATGATCGTTCGTCCGCTTCAAGCCCAACGCTTCCGCACCTTTTCCGACAACTCGAAGACCGCCCGGTTGGCCAGTTCCAGCTCTTCTTGCACGCGCTCGATTTCCTTCACCGTATGCCAGCCGAATTCTTCCGCCAACTGCTGGTTGAGTTCCGTCAGCTCAGCGTGCAGCATCTGGCAATAGTCGAACCCCTGCGACAGCTTCCATGCCTCGGGGCTGTAGACGGCCTTCAGATCCCAGGAACCGGCCTCCGACAATTTTTCGACCGTGACGTAATCGACGACGTAGTTGATGGGCGTACCGCTGGTCTTGCACGCCACGCCTTCGGTCGTGACCCAGTAGCGGGTGTCGGTCGTCTCCAACTTAAGCTCCAGTTTGCCCCACGACTCGGCCACTTGATGGAGCGTCGGAAGGCGGCGTAAGGAATGGAGGGCGGGACGGATGGCGGTGGTCATGGTTGGCTCAACTCCCCGTAGGAAGGCCGGCCGCGACATGGGGCCGGACGCTCGCTCGGTAATGGGAACGACCTTGATCGTTAAGTAAGCATCCATCGTGCCGAAACCTTCCTTAGACATCGCCTGCTCGGATCGAAAAGAGGCTGTTCGCGCAAACCAATATGGGATTTAATCTTGCGGCGGATGAAGAAGCGAACCTCGCTCCGACGTGGGAGTCGAGGTCCGACTAGGCATCCAATAACGTTAATGCGCCTTAACACGGCTAACAGGTGGGGCTAACTCGTGTTCTCAAATAGGGGGGCAAATTCCGTTACGAGCGCGCGGCGTCGCGGCCGAATTAGGGAAATGAGATCGGCCGGGGAAGGTTCAGAGAACGGAGGATTTCCATGAGCGGACTGCGCCTGATAACCGAGGCCGGTAACACGCCGATGGAACCGTGCGTCCGCTGTTTGGCCGGCGGCTGCCCGTGGGACCACGTCGCCGGCAACCCTATGTGTCCCGACTGTCAGGAAGCGCTGGCGCTAGGGGAGAGCGAACCGCTGCGGCAGCGCGTGGAGTCGAAGTCGTGCGCGATATGCCAGCGGGCCGGCACCTTGCCCTACCTCACTTATCCGCTGCACGCCGCGGCCCCGGTCGAGATCGACCTTTGCGGCGGTCATTTCGAGGCGTTGCTAGGGCGCCGGCTGGGGCGAAACAGTTTCCGCGTCCTGGAACGACAGCTCCAACTGCTGGGCGTGAACGTTAAACAGATCTTTCTCCTCCACGAAGCGTTTTACGACCGTCAAGGGCGTTCCTTACAACCGATTCCGCAAACGTGAAAATCTCTCTACGCAGCCATTTCAGGATCGTGGTTCCACGGCATTCGTCGGATACATGAAACGCCGACACACCGGGGGGCCGAAGATCTCGCGCAGGACAAACGCGGCGGCCGTCGTCTGCGGATTGCGCAGGAGAGCAGGTAGATGCGCCACCACCGGCGAGATGGGGCGGACGCGATGCGCGAGGACGCCGCCGAGTGGAGAAACCGGCGTCGGCAGTGCCTGGATCACGGACGGGAGACCGGACAGTCGCCCCTGCTCGTCTTGGGAAACCACCTCAACCTCTACCAAATGCGATGGTTTTGGCGGAGTCGGTGCGGCCGTGACAGTGGGGATGTTCTCTGGCCGCCGTTCCGACACCGAGCGGCGGACGGACGGGACAAACTCCGCGCGTCGTGCCGGCGGGCGCGCCGCGGCCGGCCTTCGGGTTTCGCGCGGAGGTCGCGGTGCCCGGTTCACCGGCAAGGCTTGAGGAATTTCAATCGTCTGCGCCGGCCGTTGTCCTTGATCCCGACGGCGGCGTGCTTCCTCAAGGAAGCGATCGAGGTCCGTCATCGGCCGTTGACCCGGCCCGCGATTGGGACCGCGCGGCGCCGGCCGCGGCAGGTTCCGTTGCCGCTCCTCCTCGGCCTTGCGAAACACCGACACGAGAATCCAAACGCCGACGCCGACCATCGTGAAAATGATCCACGGCCAATCCATGTTTCCCTCCTTTCGATAGTTCCTCCCCCCCCCTTGCGGGGGAGGGGTGGGGTGGGGG